>NZ_JBEOYU010000041.1:0-54718 GCF_040297265.1 Streptomyces sp. NPDC001832 | reverse complement strand
AGGACGACCCTCCGCCTTGCGATCGCACGCACCAGACGCCGCGGGGCCCGCCCTTCGGGCGGACGACGGGACTTTCGAAACACGCCCTAGTGCCGGTCGCACTAGCTAGGGCACAAGAGCCGACCGGCGGCGGCAGCAGCACCCGGGCCACCGCCTACACGTACTGCTTGATCTCCCGCCGGGCCAACGACCGCTGATGCACCTCGTCCGGCCCGTCCGCCAGCCGCAACGTCCGTGCCGCTGCCCACAGTTCGGCCAGCGGGAAGTCCTGGCTGACACCACCCGCACCGTGCAGCTGCACCGCCTGGTCGAGGATGTCGACCACCGCGCGCGGAGTGGCGATCTTGATGGACTGGATCTCCGTGTGCGCACCCCGGTTGCCCACCGTGTCCATCAGCCACGCCGTCTTCAGTACCAGCAGCCGCAGCTGCTCCACCGTGACCCGCGCGTCCGCGATCCAGTTCTGTACGACGCCCTGCTGGGCGAGCGGCTTACCGAAGGCCGTACGGGACACCGCACGCTTGCACATCAGCTCGATCGCCCGCTCGGCCATGCCGATCAGCCGCATGCAGTGGTGGATGCGGCCAGGCCCCAGACGTGCCTGCGCGATGGCGAAGCCGCCGCCCTCCTCGCCGATCAGATTCGCGGCGGGTACCCGTACATCCGTGAAGACGACCTCGGCGTGACCGCCGTGGTAGTGGTCCTCGTAGCCGTACACCTGCATGGCGCGTCGCACTTCGAGACCGGGGGTGTCGCGCGGGACCAGGATCATCGACTGCTGGCGGCGGATGTCTGCGCCGTCAGGGCCATCGGTAGTCGCCGTCTTGCCCATCACGATGAAGATCTGACAGTCCGGGTTCATCGCCCCGGAGATGTACCACTTGCGGCCGTTGATGACGTAGTCATCCCCCTGCCGCACCATGCGCGTCTCGATGTTCGTCGCGTCCGACGAGGCCACCTCGGGCTCGGTCATCGCGAACGCAGAGCGGATCTCCCCGGCGAGCAGCGGCTCCAGCCACCGCTTCTTCTGCTCGTCCGTGGCGAACTGGAAGAGCACCTCCATGTTCCCGGTGTCCGGCGCCGCGCAGTTCAACGCGGTCGGCGCCAACTGCGGGGAACGACCGGTGATTTCGGCGAGTGGTGCGTACTGGAGGTTGGTCAGTCCGGCACCGTACTCGGCATCGGGAAGGAAAAGGTTCCACAGCCCCTGCCGCCGCGCCTCGGTCTTCAGGTCCTCGACGATCTGCGGGGTGTCCCACGGGGAGGCCAGACGCGCGCGCTGTTCGTCCGCGATCTTCTCGGCCGGGTAGACATGCTCGTCCATGAAGGTGAGCAGCTTGCTGCGCAGCTCTTCGGTACGGGCGTCGAATGCGAAGTCCATGGGGGTGATCAGCCTTCCTGGAGGGTGGTGAGGCCGTGCTCGATGAAGACGGGGACGAGATCGCCGATGCGGTCGAAGCCGGCGCCGACGGTCTGGCCCAGGGTGTAGCGGTAGTGGATGCCCTCCAGGATCACGGCGAGCTTGAACCAGGCGAACGCCGTGTACCAGGAGATGGCGGAGGTGTTCCGGCCCGAGCGTGCGGCGTAGCGCTCGACCAGTTCGGCGGGGGTGGGGTGGCCGGCCGCGCCACTGGTGGTGGCGACCGGGGACTTCGGCAGACCGAGGTCGGAGCTGTACATCGCCAGCAGGCCGAGGTCGGTCAGCGGGTCGCCGAGCGTCGACATCTCCCAGTCGAGAACGGCCTTGATCCGGTCGTCGGAGCCGATGAGGACGTTGTCCAGGCGGTAGTCGCCGTGTACGACGGTGGGAGTGGGGGAGACGGGCAGCTCACGGCCGAGCGCGGTGTGCAGTTCGTCGATGCCGGGCAGCTCACGGTTGCGGGAGGCGTCCAGCTGCTTGCCCCAGCGGCGCAGCTGTCGGCCGAGGAAGCCCTCGGGGCGCCCGAAGTCGCAGAGCCCGACGGACTCGGGGTCCACGGAGTGCAGTTCGACGAGGGTGTCGACGAGACCGAGGACGGCGGCCCGGGTGCGCTCGACGCCCAGTGGGGCGAGCTGCTCGGCCGTGCGGTACGGGGTGCCCTCGACGTACTCCATGACGTAGAAGGGCGACCCGATCACCGAGTCGTCCTCGCAGAGCAGCACCGGTTCGGGCACTGGAACGGCCGTCGGGTACAGGGCGCTGATCACCCGGTGCTCGCGCTTCATGTCGTGTGCGGTGGCCAGCACATGACCCAGCGGGGGCCTGCGTACGGCCCAGCGGCCGGTGCCGTTCGTGACGACGTACGTCAGATTTGAGCGGCCGCCCTCGATGAGCCGGGCTTCGAGCGGTCCGTTCACCAGCAGTCCCGGCCGCTCGCGGTCGAGATGTCCGCGCAGCCGGTCGAGGTCGAGACCTGGCGGGTGGGCTGGGCTCATCGTGCGCACCTCCGGAGTGAAAGACGGTCGGTGCTCATGATGCCGACCAGTCGGTATGTCGTCTAGTGGGCTTCCGGAATCCGGTTCGTGGACTCCGCTCCGGCGTGGCGCGGAAAGATCGTCGTCACCGCCCCCGAGGTCGTAAGACACCGACGGCTGATGGGCTCAGTGCCGGGCCTCAGAGCCCGACAGCTCTCAGAAGAGCATGGCCGTGGCGAACACCGCGAGCGCGACCGTGCACGCCGCAGCGGTCAGCGCACCGCGCGCCGAGAGCGGCTGCGGCCGCGCGGTACCCACTTCGAGCACCCGTCGGTGTGCCACGAGCAGGAAACCCAGCCAGGCCAGCGCGCTCAGCGCCACGGCGATGACCCCGGCCGGGGTCGCCCCTCTGTGCAGTGCCTGCTTGACTGCCAGCAGCGCCACCACCGTGCAGGACAGGGTCGTACGCCGCCAGGCCAGTCTGGTGCGCTCGGGCTGCAGCCCGGGGTCGCGCCCCTCGGCCGTCACCGGCCCTCCCAGCCGAAGAGGACCACCACCACCATCGCCACAGCGACGACGGCGACTGCGAGACCGAGCAGCGTCGGGAACCGGGAGACCGGCAGGTCCTCCCCGCGCCGCATCGCCCGCTCGCACCGCACCCAGTGATTGATCGCCCGCAGCGCACACAGCACACCGGCCCCGAGCAGCGCGAGCGCCAGTCCCGTGCGGATGCCCCATGCCAGCTCCGGGAGGAACTGGTCGACCGCGAAACCGCCGCCGATCAGTGCGAGAGCCGTGCGGATCCAGGCGAGGAAGGTGCGCTCATTGGCGAGCGAGAACCGGTAGTCGGGGGTGTCGCCCTCTTCGCGGATGCGCTGCGGCGCGAACCACAGCCGCAGGCTCTGTACGAATTCGTTCACGCGCGAACTTTAGACCGACCGGCAAAATGGGGGGCGTCGCGGGGCTGGGCACGCCGGTTCGACCGGTGCGCCTGCTCACGCTGCGTGCTTGCGCACGCTTCGGCTCCCGTAGCTCGTCACCCAGCGGATGAGCAACGGCGAGAGCATCACCACGAGGAAGAGCCGAAGACTCTGAGCGGTGGAGATGAAGGCGACATCGGCATGCACTGACGCGGCGGTGGCGAGGACGGCGTTGATGCCGCCGGGGGTGGTAGCCAGGTAGGCGTCGTCGAAGGAGATGCCGACCCCGGCGGCCAGCGCGGCGGCGAGCGCGGCGCACATCAGGCAGATGGCGAGGGTTGCGGCCAGTACATGCGGCAGCATGCGTCCGACGTGGCGCACCGTGGGGCGGGTGAAGCGCGAGCCCACCTCCAGGCCGATCACCACGAAGACCGCGTCCTGGAGCGGCCCGACCGGCTGGAAACCGTGCGCGACGCCGGTGAACACGCCGACCGCGGTCAACAGCATGGGGCCCAGCAGCATGGGCGCGGGCAGCCTCAACCGGCGTCCGACGCTGCTGCCGAGCACACAGAGCACGGCCAGGACGAGCAGGCCTGCCAAGGTGTGCGAGGAGTTCACCAGGGTCAGGGAGTCGGGCAGCAGGGCGGATACGAACGGCTGGGCGTGAGCGGGGTTCCCGGCCTGCGCCGTAGCGTGAAGAGACAGTGCAACGACCGGCGCGGAGGCGGCTACGACGCCGACCCGCAGGTACTGCATGAACGCCACCACCCGGCTGTCCGCGTCCAGGTCGTCGGCGCAGGCGATGATCGCCGCGGACCCGCCGGGGACCATTCCCAGGACGGCATCGCCGCGGCTCATCCGCGTCAGGCGCGAGAGAACCAGTGCGACGCCGAGGCAGAGAACGACCGTGGCCAGCGTCGCGCAGGTCAGCGGCCCGATCGAGCCGATCACGGACCGCACCGCCGCGGGGTCCAGGTAGCTGCCCATGAGCACACCGGCCACCGCTTGCGCAGAACGGTTTGCACGGGCGGGGAACCGCGACCGCATGGCGCCCGACAGTGACGCGAGCACACCCACGACCAGCGAGGTCAGCAGGTGTGCGGCAGGGACGCCTGCCCACCGGGCGGCGTTGCCGAGGAAATAGCAGAAGGTGGCGAGCAGCAGCCAGTGGACGGCAGGTGAGGCCGCTGCACGCAGATACGTCGACGATCGGACAGAAGGAAGCAGGGTGGTAGAGAAGGGCACTGATCTCCTTGTTCGGGAAGAGCTACACCGATCTCTACGACCGAAATACTCATTTTCGCTGCTTGATGCGACTCCCGCAGAAGAATGTAACAAAAAGGAACAATATGCGCATTAGCTGCATGTTGTGAGCAAGTCAATAATTCACGCCCGCCCTGTACGGGACACGCTTCCCTGTGGCGGCTGTTCTCAGCCGCGGGCGGACGGCCCTTTTGACCGGACAGGCGCCGCTCAGTTCGGCTGGAGGCTCTTTTCCCGGTGCCCGCCCACGCGCCCCTCCGGCATCGCGGGATGCAGCCCGAGCAGCACGATCCCGACGACGATCGCCACGAGTCCGGCCGCCTGCCAGGCCAGTGCGCCGGTGTCGGTACGCAGCTGGTCGCCGAGGAAGCCGACCCCGCAGGCGATCCCGGCCAGCGGCTGGGACGCGGTCAGCGGGGGCAGCGAGACCCGTAGCGGGCCCGTTTCGAACGCGCTCTGCACCAGGACCAGTCCCGTCACCCCCAGCACCACCACCGCGTACGGCTGCCACGACGTCACCAGTGCCGCCCAGCCCCCGTCGGACAGCCGCTGCCCACTGACCCGGGTCAGAGCATCCTGAAGTCCGTACAGCAGTCCGGCCGCCACTGCGAGCAGTGCCGGGGAGGCCCCGGACTGCGTGCGCTTGGCGAAGGTGGTGAGCAGCAGGGCGGCTCCCACGACCACGCCGATCACCAGCCAGTGCCGCAGCGCGTCGGACTCCGCCGCGCCGCCCTGCGGCCGGCCCGCCAGCAGAAAGGCGGTGACCCCGCCGGCCAGCAGCCAGAGCCCCGCCCAGCCCTGCCAGCCGAGCCGCTGCCCGGTGCGATGGCGTGACAGGGTCATCGCGAAGAGCAGATTGGTCGCGAGCAGGGGTTCGACGACGGACACCTCGCCCTTGCCCAGGGCCAGGGCGCCCAACACCATGCCGGAGACCATCAGCCCGATCCCGGCCAGCCAGCTCGGCACCCGCATCAGGTCCAGCAGCAGCCGGGGGGACAGATAGTCGCTCCTCGGGGCGTGCGAGGCGGCGGCCTGCTGGAGGACGAATCCGAACCCCAGACAGCAGGCGGCACTCACGGCGAGCACAAGGACCAGCACCGACACGCTTCTACCTCAAGTCAGGCCAGACGTGGGTGATTTGTTTCGACGATAGCGCCTGTTCCCCGGGGGTGCGGCCGGAGCGCCGCCGACCGGGCGGTTGACGCCGGGGCGGCAGGTGCAGAGGATCTGACGCACGAGTAACGACGCCGCTGCCCATCGTGGGCGAGGTCGTAACTTCCGGCGCGTCCGCGCCGGACCGTCACCGTGGCCGTGATCGGACCGCCCCGACAAGGATGGAACCCATGGCGTACGACGCTGATGTGATCGTTATCGGGGCGGGGCTCGCCGGTCTGGTGGCAACCGCCGAGCTGGTTGACGCGGGCCGCTCGGTGATCCTGCTCGACCAGGAGCCCGAACAGGCGATCGGCGGCCAGGCGCACTGGTCCTTCGGCGGTCTCTTCCTCGTCGACTCGCCCGAGCAGCGACGGATGAGGATCAAGGACAGCCATGAGCTGGCCCTCCAGGACTGGCTCGGCACGGCGGGCTTCGACCGCAAGGAGGACCACTGGCCACGGAAGTGGGCCGAGGCGTACGTCGACTTCGCGGCCGGTGAGAAGCGCTCCTGGCTGCATGCCCAGGGGCTGCGGCTCTTCCCGGTCGTCGGCTGGGCGGAGCGCGGCGGCTACGACGCGAACGGCCACGGCAATTCCGTACCCCGCTTCCACATCACGTGGGGCACCGGCCCCGGCGTCGTCGCCCCCTTCGAGCGACGGGTCCGCGCGGGCGTCGCCCGGGGCCTCGTCCAGCTGAAGTTCCGCCACCGGGTCACCGGCCTCGGCCGCACCGCGGGCACCGTCGACACGGTGACCGGTGAGGTCCTGGAGCCGAGCGCGTCCGCCCGAGGCACCGCGAGCAGCCGGGTGACGACCGGTGCTTTCGAGCTGAAGGCCCAGGCGGTGATCGTCACCTCCGGCGGCATCGGCGGCAACCACGACCTCGTGCGCAAGCAGTGGCCCCAGCGGCTCGGTACCCCGCCCGCGAAGATGCTCTCCGGCGTCCCCGCCCATGTCGACGGACTCATGATCGGCATCACCGAGGAGGCGGGCGCCCACCACATCAACCGCGACCGGATGTGGCACTACACCGAGGGCATCGAGAACTGGAACCCGATCTGGGCCAAGCACGGTATCCGCATCCTTCCCGGACCGTCCTCGCTCTGGCTGGACGCCCACGGCAAGCGGCTGCCGGTCCCGCTCTTCCCGGGCTTCGACACCCTCGGCACCCTCGAACACATCATGAAGTCCGGCCACGCCCACACCTGGTTCGTCCTCGACCAGAGGATCATCGGCAAGGAGTTCGCGCTGTCCGGCTCCGAGCAGAACCCGGACCTGACCGGAAAGTCGATCCGCGACGTGATCGGCCGGGCCCGCGCGGACGTACCGGCCCCGGTGAAGGCATTCATGGACAACGGGGTGGACTTCGTCGTCGAGAAGGACCTTGCCGCACTGGTCCGCGGGATGAACGCGCTCACCGACGAGCCGCTGATCGACGAGGCCGGACTGCGCCTCGAGATCACTGCACGCGACCGTGAGATCGCCAACCCCTTCACCAAGGACCTCCAGATCACCGCGATCCGCGGGGCTCGCGCCTATCTCGGCGACAAGCTGATCCGGACGGCTCCGCCGCATCGCATTCTCGATCCCAAGGCCGGCCCGCTGATCGCCGTACGGCTCAGCATTCTGACCCGCAAGTCGCTCGGCGGACTGGAGACGGACCTGTCCTCCCGGGTGCTCACCGAGGACGGCACACCCCTGCCCGGTGTTTACGCGGCAGGGGAGGCGGCCGGTTTCGGCGGCGGCGGGGTGCATGGATACCGCTCGCTGGAAGGGACCTTCCTCGGCGGCTGCATCTTCTCCGGACGGGCCGCGGGCCGAGCGACGGCGCAGGCGGTGGGGTAGGCCGAGGCACTGCCGAGCCTGATCACCTGGACGACACCCGGATCGTCCGGCTGCGCAGGGCGCGCTCCCCCAGTGCTGACGGCTCCGGCGGCTGCTCCGTCTCCGCAGAGCAGCTTCCGGATCGGTGGTGGGTGTCCTCACGCATTCCCTGACCGGAGCAGGGATACCCGCACCTCGGAACGAGCAGATATACCGTCATCTGAACGATCTCAATCGTGTTGATCATCACTCCGTGATGGCCGAACGTATGAGCTAGCGTTCCGAAGCATGATCAACACCTCACTCTCCTCCGACCAGGCAGCTTCAACTGCTACAGCGCTGAAGCGGGCGCTCTTCGGCGAAGAACTGGAGGAGCTCCACGAGCCCTGGCGCAAGCTGTTCAGTACTGAGCCGTTCCGCTTCAGGGAAGGGCTGTCACCCGATGAACGTGCCGCGCTGTCCTACGAGCGTTTACACCTGATCAACGACGCACTCGACAGCCCCGAGGACTTCGTGGTCGACGTGGAACGACTCGCGGCACTTCACGAATGGGTCGGCCCGGTGGACGCGGGACTGGGGACCGTGGCGAGTATCCACTACAACCTTTTCCTCGGCAGCCTCCTCGACCACACGTCGGGCCCGAACCGTGATCTGCGGGAGTTCGCCGAGCTGCGGCGTACGGGAACGTTCCTGTGTACGGAGGCCGGGCACGGCAACAGCGCGGCGCAACTGGAGACCACCGCCACGTATGAACGATCCACGGGCGAGTTCGTGCTGAACACTCCCAGTGCGGCC
Source organism: Streptomyces sp. NPDC001832 (assembly GCF_040297265.1). Lineage (NCBI taxonomy): Bacteria > Bacillati > Actinomycetota > Actinomycetes > Kitasatosporales > Streptomycetaceae > Streptomyces > Streptomyces sp. NPDC001832. The sequence goes on along the minus strand of NZ_JBEOYU010000041.1, from coordinate 46,368 downwards.
GCCCGCAAGTTCATGCCGAACACCAGCTCCACCGGCGGTCCCAAAACGGCTGTCGTCGCCGCCCGCCTCATCATGGACGGCAAGGACCAGGGCGTCTTCCTGTTTCTTACTCAACTCAGCGACGATGCCGGGCTCCCGATGCCAGGAGTCGAGATACGCAGGCTGCCACAGACAGCCACCGCCCCAGTCGACCACTGTGTCACATCCTTCGACCATGTCCGGCTGCCACAGGACGCGCTTCTGCAGTCCGACCACGGATACCTCACACCGGAGGGCGTCTTCACCAGTTCGATCGGCAGCCCCCGCAAGCGCTTCCTGCGCTCCATCGGCCGCGTCACCACCGGCAAGCTCTGTATGAGCGGCTACAGCCTCGGTGTCACGCGCCACGCGCTCGCCGTAGCCGTACGGCACGCCCACACGAGGCAGACCTCCGGCGTGACCGGTGGAAGCATTCCGCTGTTCGCTCACCGCAGCCACCACACGCCACTCCTCGACGCCATCGCCACCACCTACGCCGCGACTCTCCTGCACCGTGCCGCGGTACGACAGTGGGCGCAGGCAACGGAGTCGGAGCGGGAGAACGGTGAGCGGTTCGCAGCCATAGCCAAGGGCTGGATCACCTGGCAGGCCCGCGCCGTCATGACTGAGTGCCGCGAACGCTGTGGTGCGCAGGGGCTCTTCCTGGCCAACGGAATCGCGGGACAGCTGGCAGCCAACGAGGGAACCATCACGGCGGAAGGCGACAACCTCGTCATCTGGGTCAAGGCCGCCGGCGAAATGCTCCTTGGACACTTCACTCCGAAGGTGCCCCATGATGCGCCACCCGAGGATCGCGACCTCGACGACCCGGTCTTCCTTCAGGACCTCTTGGCGGACATCGAACGCGTCTGGCATCAGCGTGCACGTACACGCCTGCGCAGCGGAAAGGCCGGCAACCCTCTCAATCGATGGAACACCACCGTCACACCGGCTCTGGAACTGGTGGACGCCTACGCACACCGCCAGGCCGCCCAAGCTCTTCTGGACGCCGCCGGCGAGGCTCCTCACCCTGAGGCGCAGCGCCAACTGCGGCTGCTGCACCGGTTGTTCGCCCTGCGTCGAGTCGCGTCCCACAGTGGAGACCTGCTCGCAGAGGGACACCTGACCAGTGCTCAGGTGAGGCAACTTCCCGACGCGGCCGAGAGTGTCGTCGAAGAACTCGCGCCCCAGGCCGTGACCCTCACAAACGGATTCGCTGCCATGGGCGAGGTTCTCCTCGACCATCCCATCAACCGTCCTGAAGGCCTCGAAGGCGGCCTGCTGTCCATGTGAGCCTCCGAGTGCACGCGGCCTGGATCGGAGGGCGCGGTGCTGGTGATGAACAACCCAGCACCGCGACCGGCCCTAGAGGATGAGCGACAGCAGCAGGATGAAGACCAGCGAGACCACGGAGATGATGGTCTCCATCACCGACCAGGTCTTCACCGTCTGGCCGACGTCCATTCCGAAGTACTCCTTCACCAGCCAGAATCCGGCGTCGTTGACGTGGCTGAAGAAGAGCGAGCCCGCGCCGACGGCGAGGACCAGCAGGGCGGCGTGGGTCGTCGACATGTCGGCGGCCAGCGGGGCGACCAGACCGGCCGCCGAGATGGTGGCCACGGTCGCCGAACCGGTCGCGAGCCGGATCCCGACGGCGATCAGCCAGCCCAGCAGCACTGCCGGGATCGACCAGTTCTCGGAGAAGTCCAGGATCATCTGGCCCACACCGGCGTCGATGAGGGTCTGCTTGAAACCGCCACCCGCACCCACGATCAGCAGCACACCGGCGATCGGCGCGAGAGACTTCTCGACGGTGGTGGAGAGCCGGCCCTTGGTGAATCCGGCCGCCCGGCCCAGGGTGAACATGCCGACTATGACGGCCGCGAGCAGCGCGATCATCGGCGAGCCGATCACATCGGTGACCTGCTGGACACCGTTCTCAGGGTCGTCCACGACGATGTCGACCAGGGCCTTGACCAGCATCAGGACGACGGGCAGCAGAATCGTCGCCAGGGTGGCGCCGAAGCTGGGCCGACGGTCCAGATCCTCCGAGGGACGCTGCGGAATCATCTTCTCCGGAGCTTCGATGTCCACCCAGCGCGCGGCGTAACGGGAGAAGAGGGGCCCCGCGATGATCACGGTCGGGATCGCGACCAGCACACCCAGCGCGAGCGTGACACCGAGATTGGCGCCGAGGGCGTCGATCGCCACCAGCGGGCCGGGGTGCGGCGGAATCAGCCCGTGCATCACGGAGAGGCCGGCCAGCGCCGGGATACCGATCCGCATCACGGAGTAGTTGCCGCGCTTGGCGACGAGCAGCACCACCGGGATCATCAGCACGATCCCGACCTCGAAGAACAGCGGCAGACCGATGATCGAGGCGATCAGGACCATCGCCCACGGCATGGCCCGCCCGCTCGCCTTCGCGAGGATCGTGTCGACGATCTGGTCCGCGCCGCCGGAGTCGGCGAGCAGCTTGCCCAGAATGGCGCCAAGCGCGATGAGGACACCGACACCCGCGACGGTCGAGCCGAGGCCCGCGGTGAAGCTGGCGATGGTCTTGGCCGGTGCGGCGCCGGCGAACGAGCCGAGCGCCAGCGAGCCGATGGTCAGTGCGAGAAACGCGTGCATCTTGAACTTGGTGATGAGCACAACGATGACGGCGATGCCCGCCAGGACTGCGATGCCCAACTGCGCGTTGCCGGCCGAGGTGATCGGTTCGACGGCATCCGCTGCCAGCGTCTCGACGCTGAGACTGGTCACGGTGTTGATCCTTAGCTATCGAGCCGGCGCAACGCGGCGACGGCTCGTCGGGTGATTTCTTCGGGGGTGCCGGACACGTCGACCGAGACTCCGGCCTCGTCCTCCTGCAGTGGCTGCAGGGTGGCGAACTGCGAATCGAGCAGGGCGGTGGGCATGAAATGACCCTTGCGCTCCGCCATGCGCTGCTCGATCAAAGCCCGGTCGCCGGTCAGATGGAGGAAGACGGCACCGGGGGCCTCGGCCCGCAGCCGGTCCCGGTAGACCCGCTTGAGCGCCGAACTGCTCACTACACCGCCGAGCCCCGCCCGGCCGTGCGCCCACTGACCGATCGCATCGAGCCAGGGCCACCGGTCGGAGTCGTCCAGTGGGTTACCGGCCGACATCTTGGCGATGTTCGCCGCGGGGTGGAAGTCATCGCCCTCGGCGTACGGAACGCCGAGGGCGGCGGCGAGCAGGGGGCCGATCGTGGTCTTGCCGGTCCCTGACACGCCCATCACCACGACGACCTGGGGGGTGCTCATTGGTATTGCCTCGCTGTCTGCTTCGACGTCTTCCTCGACATCGGTCCGTCGCGCTACTGAAACCCATACGTACGACTTATTCAAGATGATGTGAGATAAACGTCGTACTTTTTGTTCCTGAAGGGTGCCCCGTAGGCTGTGCCCATGACCACACAGGGCCCTGGGCTGCATACACATGTGCTGGACACCCTGGGTCTGGAGATCGCCGCGGGGCAGCACCGGCCGGGACAGGTACTGCGTACCGATGAGTTGTCCCAGCGCTTCGACGTCTCACGCACGGTCGTACGCGAAGTGGTGCGCGTCCTCGAATCCATGCACCTGGTCGAGTCCCGGCGCCGGGTCGGCGTGACCGTACTGCCGACCGAGGCATGGAATGTCTACGATCCGCAGGTCATCCGGTGGCGGCTGGCCGGCGCCGACCGCCCGCGCCAGCTGCGCTCCCTGACCGTGCTCCGCTCGGCGATCGAACCCGTCGCGGCCGGACTCGCCGCCCGTAACGCCACCCCGGAGCAGTGCGCGGTCCTCACCGAGTGCGCGCTCGGCATGGTCGCCACCTCGCGCGGCCAGCAGTTGGAGGGGTATCTGAAGCACGACATCGCCTTCCACCGGATCGTGCTCAACGCCTCCGGCAACGAGATGTTCGCGCGGCTCGGCGATGTCGTCGCCGAGGTCCTGGCGGGACGCACCCACCACCAGGTGATGTTCGAGGACCCCGACCCGGCCGCGGTCACCCTCCACGTCCGGCTTGCCGAAGCGGTGCGCGAGGGCGACGCGGCGGCGGCGGAACGGCTGACGAAGGAGATCGCGGTGGGCGCCCTGCACGAGCTGGACGTGCTCGCGCCCTGAGAGGCTGTCGGGTGGCCTCCGATCGGAAAGCGGACGCGGTCTGGTGCGTGCGATTCCAAGGCGCCGGGATGTCCTCGGATGGGGTCTCCCCTGCTCCTTGCGAGCTTGGGGAAGGCGCTACGAGGACATTTCGGCAACGCGGGAAGCGTGCGTGCCAGGGCGTGGCCGCCCGATCAGAGGTCACCCGACAGCCTCTGAGGACCGGCGAGACCCGCGTCGTTCAGACGTGCGTGGAGGACAGGCGGGTCCACGAGGTGAGAGACGCGCGGCGGCCCCCGCGGAACGATCCCGCGGAGGCCGTCGGCGGAGCTGATGAACCGACCGGTCCGGGTCAGCCGCTGTGCCCGTGGTGGCCGCCGTGCCCGGTGCCATGGTCGAACTTCATCGCCTCGGGCGGCATCACGACGAACGGCCGCATCATGCCCATGTCCTCGTGCTCCAGCAGATGGCAGTGGTACATGAACCGCCCGTACGCCCCGTCGAACTTCCCGAGCACCTTCACCAACTGGCCCCGAGGCACCCGGAAGACGTCCTTCCAGCCCTGCTCGTTCGGAGCCGTCGGGATCTTGGTGTCGTGGTCGAACGCCACGGGGGAGCGGGTTCCGCCGACCGCCGGATCGAAACCGTCCAGCGTGTACGCCTCCCGGCCCATCACCTGGAAGTCCGTCAGGTGAATGTGCATCGGATGCGTCGGGGCGCCCAGATTGAGGAACGACCACTGCTCGTACGTGCTCTCGCCGATGGTGAACCCCAGCCCGTCGTTGAAGGTCCGGGCGATCCTGCGGTACGTGCGTACGGTGCCGTCCTCGCCCCGTACCTGGATGACACCGTCCGAGGGCACTCGCACATCCGCGGCGTCCTCGACCTCCGCCATCTCCCAGATCTCCGGGTGGCCGCCGCCCCCGACCGTGCCCGGTGCCGTCAGTACGACGAGCCGGTGCCCGTGCTCCACCTGGCCGTGCTCGTACCGCCGGAAGGAACCGGACAGCACCTCGGGCAGTTCGAAGCGGTCCCGCCGGGCCGTCTCCCCTACCCGGAACTCCATCACCTGCGGGAACGGCACGCTCGCCGCCGGGTCCGGCACCCCCGCCGCGAGCTTGCCCCGGTTGACCAGGCGGACCCGGCGGCCGGCCAGCGCCGAGAAGTCGATCAGCAGATCCATCCGCTCGGCCGTGGCGATCGTCAGCTGCGGCAGCACCTCGTCGAAGTCAACCGGCACCGGGCGCGGCAACAGCCCTCCGTCGCTGCCGATCTGTCGGATCACGCCCGGGACCGGGTTGTTCTCGTCGTCGACCAGCACCAGATCGTAGATCCGGGCATTGGAGGCGTTGACGAGCCGGAAGCGGTACCACGCGTCGTCCACGTCGAGGTACGGCCAGATGCGGCCGTTGACCGTCGTGTACGGGCCGAGGAACGGGAGGGACACCGGCTTCCCGGTCTCCGGGTCGGCCTCGACGACCACCGTCGTCTTGTGCAGCAGCCGCCCGTTGAGCCGGCCGTCCTCGTCGGTGTCCAGGTTGCGGTCGGCGAGGATCAGCGGCACCTCCCGGTCGCCGGACGGCAGACCGAGCGCATCCTCCTCGTCGTCCCTGACCAGATACGTGCCGACGAGACCGGCGTACACATTCCACCGGGTGATGTTCATGGCGTGGTCGTGGTACCACCACTGGGCGGCCTGGTGGTCGTTCGGGTACTCCGACAGCTGTGCGTCGCCGAAGCCGACGGCGTTGTCCGCCCAGCCGTCGTTCCCGCCGCCGGTCTGCGCACCGTGCAGATGGGTCACCGTCCATGCGGGCAGCGCGGCGACATCCGCGTTCGGTTCGGCACCGTCGCGTCCGGGCCGGTTGTGCGGGGCCGGCTCGCCCTGCTTCACCGGTCCGACCTCCACAGCGGTGACCGGGTACTCGCTCCCCCTGGGGACGCGGTTGGTCCAGGCGATCCGGATTCGCTCCCCGCGCCGCACTTCGATGGTCGGTCCGGGCACCGTGCCGTTGTACCCCCACATCAGCGTCGGCGGCAGCTGTGCGTGCAGCCGTACCCAGACGGGCGTCACGGCGATCTCGGTCTCGTGGAGCACATCACCGCTCTGCGGACGCAGCACCGGCGGGACGGGCAACGCGTCGGTGTACGGCACGAGTCCGCCGACCGGCGCCCCGAGCGCGGCGGCTGCGGGAACCGGTCCCGTTCCGTCGTTCTGTTCGCTGGTCTTCTCCGTGATCTCGGCAATCTCGGTCAAGGTACTTCCCCCGTGATCCGTAATTCCTCTGCCGGTGGACCATGGAACCCCTGCCCCCGCAGGTATCGGCTCCGTGATCCCTCTGCATCAAAGGACCCCATGGAACCCGGCGTAGTTCAGTAGTTCGCATCATCTGACCGAAAGCAGTACATCCCACGGGTGGAAGGCAGTCGCTTCCCGCCAACGCGGCGCGCCGCCGTGACACTCTCACGGGGCGTACGGTTGTTCGCGTTCGATCTTCGCAACATGACGGAAACAGGGAGACCACGGTATGTCGCAGCAGGTGCAAGGGGTCATCGCACCGGGGAAGAACGAGCCGGTACGGGTCGAGACGATCGTGATCCCGGACCCGGGCCCCGGCGAGGCCGTGGTGAAGATCCAGGCGTGCGGCGTCTGCCACACCGATCTGCACTACAAGCAGGGCGCAATCAACGACGACTTCCCCTTCCTGCTCGGCCATGAGGCCTCGGGTGTGGTGGAGTCCGTGGGCGAGGGAGTCACGGATGTCGTGCCCGGCGACTTCGTCATCCTCAACTGGCGTGCCGTGTGCGGGCAGTGTCGTGCGTGTCTGCGCGGCCGGCCCTGGTACTGCTTCGACACCCACAATGGCAAGCAGAAGATGACGCTGCTCGACGGCACGGAGCTGTCACCGGCGCTGGGCATCGGCGCGTTCGCCGAGAAGACCCTCGTCGCCGCCGGCCAGTGCACCAAGGTCGACCCGGAGGTCTCCCCGGCCGTCGCCGGGCTGCTCGGCTGCGGCGTGATGGCGGGCATCGGCGCCGCCATCAACACCGGACAGGTCGGCCGCGGCGACTCGGTCGCCGTGATCGGCTGCGGCGGGGTCGGTGGCGCGGCGATCGCGGGCGCGCGGCTGGCGGGCGCGGCGAAGATCATCGCCGTGGACATCGATGACCGCAAGCTGGAGACAGCGAGGACGATGGGCGCCACGCACACCGTCAACTCCCGCTCCACCGACCCGGTCGAGGCGATCCGCTCCCTGACCGACGGCAACGGCGCGGACGTCGTCATCGAGGCGGTCGGCCGCCCGGAGACCTACCAGCAGGCCTTCTACGCCCGCGACCTCGCAGGCACCGTCGTCCTGGTCGGCGTCCCGACCCCGGAGATGCAGCTGGAACTGCCGCTCATCGACGTCTTCGGCCGCGGCGGCTCGCTCAAGTCCTCCTGGTACGGCGACTGCCTGCCCTCGCGCGACTTCCCGATGCTCATCGACCTGCACCAGCAGGGCCGGATCGACCTCGGCGCGTTCGTCACCGAGACCATCGCACTCGGCGACATCGAGAAGGCCTTCGCCCGGATGCGCGACGGTGACGTGCTGCGTTCGGTGGTGATCTTCTGATGGCCGCCCGCATCGACCACCTCGTCACCTCCGGCATCTTCGCTCTCGACGGCGGGGAGTGGGACGTCGACAACAACGTTTGGATCGTCGGCGACGACACCGAGGCGATCGTCATCGACGCAGCCCATGACGCCGCCGCCATCGAGGCCGCGCTGAACGGCCGCACGCTGCGCGCCATCGTCTGCACGCACGCACACAACGACCACATCGACGCGGCCCCGGCCCTCGCCGACGCCACCGGTGCACCGGTCCTGCTGCACCCCGACGACCTGCCGCTGTGGAATCGGACCCACCCGGACCGCGCCCCGGACGGCGAACTGGCCGACGGCCAGGAGCTGGAGATCGCCGGAACGACGCTGCAGGTCCTGCACACCCCCGGTCATGCCCCGGGCGCCGTCTGCCTGTACGCCCCCGAGCTGTCCACCGTCTTCACGGGCGACACGCTCTTCCAAGGCGGGCCCGGCGCCACCGGGCGCTCCTTCTCGCACTTCCCGACGATCGTCGCATCGATCAGGGACCGGCTGCTCGCCCTGCCACCGGAAACCACCGTCCGCACCGGACACGGCGATTCCACGGCCATCGGCGCGGAGGCCCCGCATCTGGACGAGTGGATCGCCCGCGGTCACTGAGAGCCGCGGCTCACCGGTCCGGGCCATGCGGAGAGCCGCAGACCGCTCTCGAAGCGGCGCAGCTCGCCGGTGACCGGATCGGTGAATTCCAGCACCCGGGCGAGGAGTTGGAGTGGGTGCGACCAGTCGTCGGTCGCCCCCTTGGCCCGGACCACCGGGTAGACCGGGTCGTGGACGAGCGGCAGCCCCAGGCTGTTCATATGGACCCGCAGCTGATGGGTGCGCCCGGTGGCGGGCAGCAGCCGGTAGCGACCGAGACCCTCCCGGTGCTCCAGCAGCTCGATCCGGCTCTCGCTGTTCGGCTCGCCCGGCTCCTCGCGGGCGGCGATGACTCCGCGCTCCTTGGCGATGCGGCTGCGCACGGTACGTGGGAGGGCCACTCCGGGGTCGTACGGTGCCACCGCCTCGTACTCCTTGAGCACCAAGCGGTCCCGGAACATCGTCTGGTACGCACCCCGCTCCTCGGGCCGCACGACGAAGAGGACGAGGCCCGCGGTCAGCCGGTCCAGCCGGTGGGCGGGCTGCAGTCCGGGCAGGTCCAGCTCACGACGCAGCCGGGCCACCGCGGTCTCGGTGATGTGCCGGCCGCGCGGTGTCGTCGCCAGGAAGTGCGGCTTGTCGGCGATGACGAGATGTTCGTCGTGGTGGACGACACCGACTGGGAACGGCACTGGCTCCTCCGGCGCGAAATCCCGGTGGAACCAGATGTACCGGCCGGCGGTGTACGGCTCGTCGGCGGACACGGGGCCCTGTACGGAGACGAACCGGCCCTCGGTGAACATGGCGTCCACCCGCGCCGCCCCGATCGCTCCGGCGAACCGCGCCAGCAGATGATCACGGACCGTCGCCCACCGGCCGTCCGGATCCTCGGTGAGCCGCAGCCGGACCGGATCGATCCCGTCCCGCTGCGGCAGCGGCGCCGACGGGGCCTTCGCGCGCCCCCTCATCGGGGTGTGCCGACCGGTGCAGCGGTGAGCATGGTGCGGGCTCCTCGTACCTTCTCCCAGGGTGTCAACACAATATCGTCCGCTCAGGCGCTCGGCAGCATCACGTTCTCCGGGCTGCACCCGATGCTGCCCGGCTGCCCGGCTGCCCGGCCGCGCGGGGGCCCAGGTGTGGCCGCGTGGTCGCAACGCAGAATGCCGACCAGGATCGCTCCTGATCGGCATTCGCTCTGTGTCCGAGGGGGGACTTGAACCCCCACGCCCGATAAAGGGCACTAGCACCTCAAGCTAGCGCGTCTGCCATTCCGCCACCCGGACAAGGTGTCTGTCTCGCGGGCCCGGCCCGTTCCGACGTGGAAAACAATAGCAAACATTCGGGAGTGCTCGATCACGCCAGGGAGCGTGAAGGGCGCATGACGACGGGTGGGGCCTTGGGTGTACGGGCCGGGCGCGGGAGGATGAGCGGGAGCACCACGGCGACAGCGGAAGGAAGCAGTGTGAGCGAGACCAACGCGGCCCGGACCGTCTCGGGCGAGGACGAGGTCGTGGACCTCTGTCGTGAGCTGATCCGGATCGACACCAGTAACTACGGGGACCACTCGGGTCCGGGGGAGCGGGTCGCCGCCGAGTACGTCGCGGAGAAGCTCGCCGAGGTCGGGCTGGAGCCGCAGATCTTCGAGTCCCACAAGGGCCGGGCCTCGACTGTGGCGCGGATCGAGGGCGAGGACCCGTCCAAGCCCGCGCTGCTGATCCACGGTCATACCGATGTGGTCCCGGCCAATGCTCACGACTGGACGCACCACCCGTTCTCGGGCGAGGTCGCGGACGGCTGTGTGTGGGGCCGCGGCGCGGTCGACATGAAGGACATGGACGCGATGACCCTCGCGGTCGCCCGCGACCGGATGCGCAGCGGCCGCAAGCCCCCGCGCGACATCGTGCTGGCCTTCCTCGCGGACGAGGAGGCGGGCGGTACGTACGGTGCGCGGTATCTCGTGGACAAGCATCCCGGCCTCTTCGAGGGCGTCACCGAGGCGATCGGCGAGGTCGGCGGCTTCTCCTTCACGGTGAACGAGAAGCTTCGGCTCTACCTCGTCGAGACTGCCGAGAAGGGGATGCACTGGATGCGGCTCACCGTGGACGGCACCGCCGGCCACGGCTCGATGACCAACAACGACAACGCGATCACCGAGCTCTGCGAGGCGGTCGGACGGCTGGGGCGGCACAAGTGGCCGGTCCGCGTGACCAAGACCGTACGGTCCTTCCTCGACGAGCTGTCCGATGCGCTCGGTACCCCGCTCGACCCGGAGGACATGGAGGCCACGCTGGCCAAGCTTGGCGGCATCGCCAAGATGGTCGGCGCCACGCTCCGTAACTCAGCCGCTCCCACCATGCTCGGCGCCGGTTACAAGGTGAACGTGATCCCCGGCCAGGCCACCGCCCATGTCGACGGCCGCTTCCTGCCCGGTTTCGAGGATGAGTTCCTGGCCGATCTTGACCGGATCCTCGGCCCGCGGGTGAAGCGTGAGGACGTGCACGGGGACAAGGCGCTGGAGACCAGTTTCGACGGTTCGCTCGTGGATGCGATGCAGGTCGCCCTCAAAGCGGAGGACCCGATCGCACGTGCCGTCCCTTACATGCTTTCCGGCGGTACGGACGCCAAGTCCTTCGACGACCTCGGTATCCGCTGCTTCGGGTTCGCCCCGCTGAAGCTGCCGCCGGAGCTCGACTTCGCCGGCATGTTCCATGGTGTGGACGAGCGTGTACCGGTGGACGGTCTGCAGTTCGGTGTGCGGGTGCTCGACCGTTTCATCGACAACTGCTGAGTCCCTGCCGCTTTTCCGCTGGTTCTCCGAGTCAACAATCGTCAACGTGTGCGTATTTGACCGGAACGAGTGAAAGGAACCATACGCTCGTAGCCCAATTACCTCTTCCTCGTTACAAGTGATGCGGTCCGCGGCTGGGACCGCATTGCCAACTAGGAGGAATAATGATCAAGAAGGTCGTCGCTGCTGCGGCTGTCACCGGTGGGCTGGTGCTCGCAGGTGCGGGCATGGCCGTCGCGGACTCCGGTGCCCAGGGCGCCGCTGCCAACAGCTCCGGTGTGGCCTCGGGCAACGTCATCCAGGTGCCCGTGCACGTGCCGGTGAACGCGTGTGGCAACACGGTCTCCGTGATCGGGCTGCTGAACCCCACCGTCGGCAATCCCTGCGTCAACGGCTGACGTTGTGCGTCAACCCGTAAGGGTTTGAATCCGGTCGGCCCCGGAGTGCGTGCCATGCACTCCGGGGCCGCTGGGTAATCCGCCCCCGCACGGTCAAGTCCGGGGGGTATTCCGGAAGGTAGAAGGCAGGAATCAACCTATGCGACAGGTCACGCGTAAAGGCCTGATCACCATGGCGGCCGCGGGCGGCGTGCTCGCGCTGAGTGGTGGCTACGCGCACGCCGACGCGGGAGCGGCCGGCGGCGCATCGAATTCCCCGGGGGTGCTTTCAGGGAATACGGTCCAGATCCCGGTCGACGTACCGGTCAACGTATGCGGTAACTCCGTGAGCGTGGTGGGGCTGCTCAACCCGGCGGCAGGAAATGCCTGTGCAAACGGTTCGCAAAGCGCTGCTTCGGGTCGGCACGCCTCGGGCAGCCAGGCGTCCGGCGACCGGACCCAGGCAAACCGGGCGGGGACCGGCAAGCACCGGGCCGTCACGAGCGACACCGGGAGCGGGGCGACAGCCGAGGCCGTCACGAGCGGCTCGCCCGGTCTGCTTTCGGGCAACAAAATCGCAGTGCCCATCGACATCCCCGTGAACGCCTGCGGGAACAGCGTCACCATCGGCGGACTGCTCAACCCCGCCACCGGCAACGACTGCGGAAACGGTGCGGACGTCGTCACGCCACCGGTCGGCACTCCGGTCACTCCGGTCACCGAGAACCAGCCCCCGGCACCTGAACCGCCAACCGTGTCGAACGCGCACGAGCCGCAGAACGTCGCGCAGCTCGCACACACCGGAGCGGGCGGGCTCGACCTGCTGGTCCCGGCGAGCGTGGGTCTGCTGCTGGCGGGTGCGGGCACGGTGCTGTACCGCCGCGCCCGGATGTCCGCATAGCGGACCTAGGCGGCGAAGCAAGCACGGCCAAGGAGCGGGCCCCGCGCCTGCGGGGCCCGCTCCGTCTCACCAGGTGGCCCGGAGCTGGCGGATGATCCGTCGGCGCAGCCGCACCCTGCGGCTGCCGTCACGGCGCAGCGTCAGTCGGTCCAACTCCCAGTGCCCGTACTCGGCATGGTCGGTCAGCAGGCGGGCCGTCTCCTTCCGGGAGACCCCGCGCGGCACGTACACATCGACAAATTCGTATTCCGGCATCGCATCTATTGTGCGGGCAGAGCCCGTGTACGGATAGCGTCTGCACCATGTCTGATGCTGCGCAGCCCACCGCTGCCGAGGTACGCGCCGCCGCCGAAGCGATCAAAGCCGCGCTCGACCATCACCTCGAGGCGGTCGAACGCCGGACAGGGGACGACGATCCCGCTGTCTATGACGCGTTCAATGCACTGGCCGCTGCCGCCGATTTCTACGACGAACTGCTCTACGACCGCTACGACGAGGTCACCCCTTTCGAGATCCCGGGCGCGGGGGACTCCCTCCCGCCGTACACCGGCCCCGAGGAGCCGAGCGCGCTGAGTGTGCTGATCCGGCGCGACTACGCGGTGGTGGAGCCGCCGCGGCTGCTCGCACAGGCCCAGCGGATCGCCGACCTCGATCCGGACGACCGCACCGGCGGGAGCGCCGCAGTGGTCGGCTCCAGCGTCCATGCCGCGCTCGGAGTGCTCTTCGGTGAGTACGAACCGGACGAGATCGCTTCCCGGCACACGGAGTTCGGTCTGGAGGAGGGCGACTCCACGCTCTGGGTCACGGCTGCGGAGGAGCTGCCCGAGGCGGGCGAGTGGCTCGGCACACCGTTCGACGAAGCGGACCCGCAGCTGGTGGTCTGCCGCTTCGACGTCAGCACCGTCTTCGACGAGGCCGAATCGGACGAGGAGCCGGCCCGCCTGGTGGTGGACAGTTCCTGATCCGTCCGCCGGGCGGCTCGGAACCGAGCCGCCTGGCGGTGGGGGACAGGGCCAGCGCCCCGGTCACCCGGCCGGAGCCTCCAGCAGGCTGCGCAGTCGCGTCGTGCGGTCGTGGGCCGGGGACAGGGCGACCGCGCGCTGGAGTGCCTGAGCCGCTCCGTGCACCACGGACAGATGCCGCTCGCCGCGGCTGAAGGCGGTGTACACCCAGCGGCGGCTCAGCCCCTGGGTGGCGTCACCCGGCAGCACGACGACCGCTGCGGGCCACCGCATCCCAGCCGCCTGGTGGGCGCTGAGGGCCCAGCCGTGGCGTACCGACGACTCCACCCGCTCCTGCGGTACGACGACCTTCGTGTCCGCGCAGTCCAGATGCAGGCCCTCGGCGTCGGCCGAGACGACCACCCCGGGCACGGTCCTGCCGGGCGTCGGGACATGGACGACACGGTCGCCCGGGTCGAAACCGCCGAACCGTCCGGGACCGGGGTTGAGCCGCTGCTTCAGTGCCGCGTTCAACGCCCGGGTGCCCGCCGGGCCGCCGTGACCGACGGTGATCACCTGGGTGTCGGCGGACGGTACGCCGATGGCGCGCGGCACCGAGTCGGCGACCAGCTGCACGGTGCGGTGCACCGCCTCGCCCGCGTCACGCACGGGGACGATCACCACCTCCTTGCCGGGCGCCGCGACCTGGTTCAGCTCACCGATGCCGATGCCGGAGACCAGTTCGCCGATCGGTCCCGGATCCGGCGTACGGGACACGATCTGCGGGCAGGCACGGGACGCTAGCACATCGGCGAACACCTTCCCCGCACCTGCCGAGCCCAGCACGCCAGGGTCACCGCTGAGCACCAGCCGGGTGCCGTCGGCCAGGGACTCCACGAGGATCGCCGCGGTCTCGACGTCCAGCTGCGGGGCGTCCAGCACGACGAGCAGGTCGACGGCGATCGCCCCCTCCTCGTCCCGCCCCGGGCCCTCAGCGCCGGAGAGCAGCCCGGCGAGTGTGACGGCAGTCGTCGGATCGCCGGTCGCCGCGGCCAGTCGGCGCCTGCCGTCGACGCTGTGCACGGCACCCAGGGCGCGCAGTCCGAGGCCGCGGGCCGCGCTGATCAGCGTGGCGGGTTCGGCCCGGGCCGCCTCGCCGCCTGTGTGCGCCACGAGTCCATGGGCTGCGACCGCACGGATCAACTCGGCCGCCGACGGGGAGCCCGCGGCCGAGGCCGACTCCGTCCAGTCGGCGTCCTTCTCGCAGGCGTTGATCAGGCGGGCCAGACCGTCGGCGAGGCTCTCCTCGGCGAGTGCGTACCGGTCGAGACCGAGCAGCACCTGCACCGGCTCCTGCCCGGCCCGGTCCTCCGCGCCTCCTTCGGCGTCCTCGCGGGGTTCTGCGGGTGCTGCGGACTCCTGGTCGTCCTGCCTGTCCTGGAAGACCAGGACGACGCCCTCGGCGACGGCGTGCTGCACGGCTGCTTCGGGGTCGGCCACCGAGCGCTCGGCGAGTGCGGCACGTACCGCCGTTGCGTCCAGTGCCGTATGGCCCTGGAGCGCGGCCCGCTCCAGCAGCCAGCCGACCAGGGCCGCGGTGCGCCGCTCGTCGTCCGGACCGCACTCGGCGCCCAGCAAGGCCCGTGCGAAACCGTCGGCCTGCTCGGGCCTGACCCCCGGCACGGCCAGCAACTGCCACGGGTCCTCGCGCAGGGCATCGGCGGCCTGCGCACCGAGGGCCTCGGCCGCCGGCCCCGCCAGTGCTCCGGGCGCCCCGCCCTCGGTCAGTACGGCGGCCGCCGCCGCGACGGCCTCCGGTGAGGCGCCCTGTGGAGCCGGGGCCTGCTCGGGCGCGCGGGGGCGTACCGGAGCGGGCGTGGGAGCGGCCCGGCGAGGGGTGGCGGGTGCGGGCGAGTCGAAGAACGCGGCGGCGGGCTTCTCACCGCTCTCCACAGCACGCACGGCCGCCAGCAGATCGGCCGCCGGGCCGCTCAGCTTCGCACCGGCGTCGATGGGGCCTTCTTTCTCGGCCTTGCGCTTCTCGATCCGCTTCCTCAGCTCACGTTGGGCGGCGAGCTCGGCCTCGGCCTCGGAGAGCGTCGGTGCGGGGGCGGCGGCCACCCCGTCGACGGCGCCGTCTGCCGAGGCTGTCCCGTCGGTCTCGGTCGTGTCGTCGGTCTCGTCGGCCGCTCGGTCGGTGTATGCCCTGCCGTCGGACCCGGCTGCCTCGTCGGTCCCGGAGTTGTCACCGTCCGTCTCCGCCGCGCCGGCGGCGTCATCGGCCGTCGTCGCTCCCTCGCTCGCGTCGCGACCCTCTTCCTCCGAGGACGGAGCGGGCACGGCGGCGGAGGGGTCCGCGACAACGCTGTCGTCGTCGGCGGCCGGGGAGCCGGGGGTTTCTCCCCCGGGAAGCGCAGTCACAGCGTGCTCCAGTCCTGGTCGGGATAGCGGTGCACGGGCGCCGACACGTCGTCGAGCGCCTGGCAGATCTCGTCAGGAAGACTAAGCGCCTCCACTGACAATGCCTCCGTGAGCTGCTGCGCGTTGCGTGCACCGACGATCGGGGCCACCACTCCCGGCCGGTCCCGCACCCAGGCGAGAGCTACCTGGAGCGCCGTCGTGGCCAGGCCGTCGGCCGCTGTCGCCACCGCGTCCACGATGCGGCTCGGCGGGTCGTCGAGATACGGCTCGACGAACGGAGCCAGCAGTTCCGAGGCGCCGCGTGAGTTTGGCGGAGTGCCCGTCCGGTACTTGCCGGTCAGGACCCCCCGGCCCAGCGGGGAGGAAGGCAGCAGACCCACGCCCAGATCGAGCGCGGCCGGCAGCACCTCGCGTTCCACCCCCCGCTGCAACAGGGAGTACTCCATCTGGGTGCTCGCCAGCCGGGTGCGCACCCCGGGCGAGGCGAGCTGCCAGGTCGCCGCCTTGGCAAGCTGCCAGCCGCAGAAGTTCGACACCCCCGCGTACCGGGCGCGGCCGGTGGACACCGCCAGGTCCACCGCCTGAAGGGTCTCCTCCAGCGGAGTCAAGGGGTCGAAGGCGTGGATCTGCCACAGATCCACGTAATCCGTACCGAGTCGCGCCAAGGAAGCGTCCAGCGCGGCCAGCAGGTGCCCGCGGGATCCGTTGAACCGGCGGTGCGGGTCGGCCACGCTGCCCGCCTTCGTCGCGATGACCAGATCGCACCGTGGCACCAGGCCTGCGGTGAGCCGCCCGAGCAGATATTCGGCCTCCCCACCGCCGTACACATCAGCTGTGTCGACCAGCGTGCCGCCGGCCTCCCAGAAGACTTTCAGCTGTTCGGCAGCGTCGTGCTCGTCGGTGTCCCGGCCCCAGGTCAGGGTGCCGAGCCCGATCCGGGACACTCGAAGGCCGGTGCGGCCGAGATGCCTCTGCTCCATGTGCGCTGAGATTACTGGCCAGAGCCCCACTCGGCGGAAGCCTGTGGACAAGCCAGGCATCAAGTCGCCCCTGCCGCAACCCGTTGCCGCGCGCTAGAGTCCGAAGCTCAGAGACGTTACTGATCAGTAAGGGGAGCGGCTATGCGGCTCGGCATCAATCTCGGTTACTGGGGCGCGGGAATGGACGGCGACAACCTCGCCGTCGCCCAGGAGGCCGACCGGCTCGGCTACGACGTCTGCTGGGCGGCCGAGGCGTACGGCTCCGACGCACCGACCGTGCTCTCCTGGGTCGCCGCCCAGACCGAATCGATCGACGTCGGTTCCGCGATCATGCAGATCCCCGCCCGCCAGCCCACGATGACGGCGATGACCGCCGCCACCCTCGACTCGCTCTCCGGCGGTCGTTTCCGGCTCGGCCTCGGCGTGTCGGGACCGCAGGTCTCCGAGGGCTGGTACGGCGTCAAGTTCGACAAGCCGCTGGCCCGCACCCGGGAGTATGTCGAGATCGTCCGTGCGGCGATGTCCCGTGAGCGACTGTCGTACGAGGGACAGCACTGGACGCTCCCGCTGCCGGACGGTCCTGGCAAGCCGCTCAAGCTCACCGTCCACCCGCAGCGCGAGCACATTCCGCTCTATATCGCTGCAATCGGCCCGAAAAACCTGGAGCAGACCGGCGAGATCGCCGACGGCGCGCTGCTGATCTTCCCTTCCGCGGAGCACCTTGAGGACACCGCAGTGAAGTACCTGCGGGCAGGCCGCGAGAAGGCCGGCAAGACCCTGGAGGGCTTCGACGTCTGCCCGACCCTGCCGCTCGCCGTCGGTGACGACGTCAACGGCCTCGCGGACATGTTCCGGCCGTACACCGCGCTGTACGTGGGCGGTATGGGCAGCCGCAAGCAGAACTTCTACAACCAGCTCGCGCAGCGTATGGGGTACGAGAAGGAAGCCGCCGAGATCCAGGACAAGTACCTGTCCGGCGACAAGAACGGCGCCGCTGCCGCTGTGCCGCACCAGCTGATCGACCAGACCACGCTGCTCGGTTCCATCGAGCGGATCGCCGAGCGGATGCAGGCGTACGCCGCGGCGGGCGTCACCACGCTGACTCTGGCTCCGGCCGGGTTCACGCTCGATGAGCGGATCACGGCTCTGCGGGCCGGTACGGAGGCGCTGGAGCGGTCCGGGCTCGTGTAGCGCGGGCTCGGACTTCTCCTGGCTTCCCGAGACTCCGGGACAGCGCTTCGGCCGTGGTGGGGGCTCGGGGGCCTTCCCCGCCACGGCCGTTACACGTAACAACGCGTTCGGGGGCATGCGGTTACGCCGAACGGCTTGCGGTTCGGTGCGGGCCCCCGGGGCGGACGGGTCCGGAACGCCGGACGGGCTGCGGATGCAGCCGGGAGGGCGGAGAGGGACAGAAGCCGGTCGCAGCCCCGTCCGGCGTAGCCGGGGGGCGTTCCTGTTGCCCGGGTGGGCGTGTCGCATTTGACTGGCGATGGGCGGATGCCGGTACGGAGGTGGCAGTGATGCTCTCGGCAAGGAACCTGTTCCAGGAGATTCTCGACGAAGACGAGTCGTTCCGGTTGTTCTGTTCCATCGCTGCCAGCGGGGAGTCCCAGGGCGGTTGGGAGAACGGGCGTATCGCGGCCCTGGTGCCAGAGAGCCAGCGGGCCCTGGCCCCCAAGATCGCGCGGCACGGCGCCGACGAGGACAAGCACGGCCGGATCTTCAACGCGCTGCTGAGGAGGCGCGGGCTGCAGCCGACCGAGGTTCCGCCCGAGACCGACTACACGATGCTGCTGGAGAAGCGCGGCATCGGCCTCGCCCATGAGCAGCTGGGGCGCCAGGAGCCGCTCTCCGAGCGCGACATCATCACCTACCTCGCCCACAGCCGGGTCACCGAACAGCGTGCCTCCGAGCAGATGGCGCTGCTGCTCAAGTACTTCGCCGACCACCCCGACCTCGGCCGCGCGGTGAAGATGATCGCGAACGACGAGGACAACCACCTGGCTTACTGCCACGAGGAGTTGCTCCGTTTCGCCCGCTTCGGACACGGCCGCACGATCCAGCGCATCCTGCGTGAGTGCGCGCTCACCGAGATCCGGGTGTACCGCGACGTCAGCCTCGCCGTGATGGATCACATGGGCCGCATCCTGAACTGGCCCCGGGCCAAGGCCGCGGTGCTGGCCGCCGGGATCCACGGGGTCTACGCGTACGAACGGCTCGTCGGATGGCGGCGCATGGTGAGCCTGACGCCGCCCGAGCGGCGCGACGCACTGGGCGGTCCCGCGACGCCGGCGCCCGAGTTCGCCTGATCCGGGCGGTGCGCCCGGCGGCCTGTCAGAGCCAGCCGTGGCGCTTGAACAGCCGGTGCAGGCCGAAGACCACGGCACCCATCAGCACGATCACCGAAGGATAGGCCCACACCCAGCGGAGTTCCGGCATGTGCTCGAAGTTCATGCCGTAGATTCCCGCGACCATGGTCGGTACGGCGGCCATCGCCGCCCAGGCCGAGATCTTTCGCATGTCGTCGTTCTGCCGCACACCCACCTGGGCCAAATGTGCCGAGAGGATGTCGGAGAGCAGCCGGTCCAGCCCGTCCACGTACTCGTTGGCGCGCGTCAGATGGTCGCTCACGTCGCGGAAGAACGGCTGCGAGTGTTCGTGGACGAACGGCACTCCGGCGCTCGCCAGCCGGGCCATGGGGGCGCTCAGCGGACCCGTGGCGCGGCGGAACTCCATGATCTGCCGCTTGAAGGTGTAGATGCGGGACGCGGTGTTCTTGGTGTCCGCGGTGCCGGTCGGTGCGAACACCTCGGTCTCCAGCTCCTCCAGGTCGGCCTGGAGCTCACCCGCCACCTCGATGTAGTGGTCGACGACGGCGTCGCTGATCGCGTACAGGACAGCGGTCGGACCGTGCTTGAGAACCTCCGGCTCGGACTCCAGGCGGCGGCGTACCGCGGTGAGCGGCGCGCCCTCCCCGTGCCGTACCGTCACGACGAACGAGTCGCCGATGAAGGCCATCAGTTCGTCGGTGGTGACCGTGTCGCTCAGGTGCTCGTACACCACCGGCTTGATGACCGCGAAGAGCGAGTCGTCGTACACCTCCAGTTTGGGCCGTTGGTGCGCGCTCAAGGCGTCCTCGACGGCCAGCGGATGGAGTCCGAACTCGCTGCTGACGCGATCGACCTCCTGCTCCGTCGGTTCGTACAGCCCGATCCAGAGAAACGCGTTCCCGGTGGCCCGTGCCTCTGCAAGGGCATCGGAGAGGTCGGCGGGGCCTTCGGTACGACGCCCGCCCCGATAGATCGCACAGTCCACAATCACGGCGCGTATTCTTCCCTGCCCCGGTCCCCGGTGCACCTCATCGGCGGCAGCGGCCTACGCTGGCCCGTATGCCCACCCTGATCCTCGTACGCCATGGACGCTCGACCGCCAACACGGCCGGGGTGCTCGCGGGCCGCAACCCCGGTGTCGCGCTCGACGAGCGCGGCGCCGCCCAGGCCGCGGCGCTGCCCGGACGGCTGGCCGCACTGCCCCTCGCCGCCGCCGTCAGCAGCCCCCTGCAGCGCTGCCGGGAGACCCTGCAGCCGCTGCTCGAAGCCCGGCCGGAACTGGTGCTGCACACTGATGAGCGGATCAGCGAGTGCGACTACGGCGACTGGTCGGGACGCAAGCTGGCGGAACTCGCCGACGAACCGCTGATGGGTGTCGTGCAACAGCATCCGTCGGCCGCGACGTTCCCCGGCGGCGAGTCCGTGCGCGCCATGCAGGCACGCGCCGTCGACGCCGTACGGGACTGGAACGCGCGGATCGAGGCCGAGTACGGTGACGACGCCGCCTATCTGATGTGCTCGCACGGCGATGTCATCAAGGCCCTCGTCGCCGACGCCCTCGGCATGCATCTCGACCTCTTCCAGCGGATCCACGCCGACCCCTGTTCGGTCACCGCGATCCGCTACACCAGGCTGCGGCCCTTCCTGCTGCGGCTGGGCGACACCGGAGACCTTGCCCCCCTGGCGCCCCGTGAGCACACGGCCGGAACGGACCACGGGCGGCGCCCGGCGGCGGACGCCGATGCGGACGCGGCGGTCGGAGGCGGCGCTGGGGCGCCGTGATCGCTTTGCGCAGTAGGGTGGACGCGCCGTAGGCGCCCTTCCCGGGGGAATCCCCCGGACCCCGGCCGCCCGTCATCTGCCGTCAATTTTCAAGGGAGACAGGACGTGTCCCGTCAGGTGTTCCTCTACGACCCCCCGGACCGCTTCGTGGCCGGTACGGTCGGGTTGCCTGGACGACGTACGTTCTTCCTGCAGGCATCCTCAGGCGGACGCGTCACCAGCGTGGCCCTGGAGAAGACTCAGGTCGCCGCGCTCGCCGAGCGCATCGACGAACTGCTCGACGAAGTGGTGCGGCGGACCGGCGGTAACTCGCCGGTGCCCGCCGTGGCGCCGATGGATGTCACCGACACCGCGCCGCTCGACGTGCCCGTCGAGGAGGAGTTCCGGGTCGGCACGATGGCGCTCGCCTGGGACGGCGAGGAACAGCGCATGATCGTCGAGGCGCAGGCGCTGGTCGAGCTGGACGTGGATTCCGACGAGGATCTCGCGGAGGCCGAGGAGCGGTTGCTCCAAGATGAGGAGAACGGTCCGCCGATGCTCCGGGTCCGCCTCAGCGGCGCTCAGGCCCGCGCCTTCGCCAAGCGGGCCCTGGATGTCGTGAACGCCGGGCGCCCGCCGTGCCCGCTGTGCAGCCTGCCGCTCGACCCGGAAGGACACGTATGCCCGCGCCAGAACGGATACCGTCGCGGAGCCTGACCGACCGGGAGCTGGTCACCCTCCTCACCGAGGGCCGGCTCACCGTGCGCGGTCAGATCGGTGGGGCGTCCAACGCGGTGCTCTACTGCACGGTCGCGCACGAGGGCGACGAGGTGACGTGCGTCTACAAGCCCGTGGCCGGGGAACAGCCCCTGTGGGACTTCCCGGACGGCACGCTCGCCCAGCGGGAGGTGGCCGCGTACGAGATCTCCGAGGCGACCGGATGGGGGCTCATACCGCCCACCGTGCTGCGGGACGGCCCGTACGGCGAGGGCATGTGCCAGCTGTGGATCGAAGCGGCGCCGGACGGCGACGAGCCCTCCGTGGACGGTCGGTCCCCGCTCCTGGCGCTTGTAGATGACGAGGAGCCGGGGGAGGGCTGGAAGGCCGTCGCCCACGCCGAGGTCGGAGAGGGGAAGACGGCCCTGCTGGTGCACGCGGACGATCCGCGGCTGCGGCGGCTGGCTGTCCTCGACGCCGTGATCAACAACGGTGACCGCAAGGGCGGCCATCTGCTGCCCGCACCCGACGGCCGGCTCTACGGCATCGACCACGGAGTGACGTTCAACGCCGAAGACAAGCTGCGCACCCTGCTCTGGGGGTGGGCCGGGGAGCCGTTGACGGCCGAGGCGATCGAAGTCGTGGACCGGCTCGATGCGGAGCTTGCGCCCGGGACCTCGCTCGTCACCCGGCTGGCCGAGCTGATCACCGCGGTCGAGATCGAGGCGTTGCGGGGACGCGTGGAGGGGCTGAGGACGTCGGGGAGGCACCCGGAGCCGAACGGTGAGTGGCCGTCGATCCCCTGGCCGCCGGTGTGACGAGATCAAGCCGCTCCGGCGATTGAGGAGCCGGGTACGCGGGCGGGGCCCGTACCGGAGCGGATGAACCCACGCTGCGCAAGACCGCCTCTTCGGTCAAGGTCCGGCATCCGGTTCGTATCCGGAACATGCATCCGGTTACGCTCGTGGCATGCATGCCTGGCCCGCTTCTGAGGTCCCCGCCCTGCCCGGCAAGGGCCGCGACCTTCGGATCCACGACACCGCGACCGGCGGACGGATCACTCTCGACCCCGGTCCCGTCGCCCGTATCTATGTCTGCGGCATCACGCCGTACGACGCGACCCACATGGGTCATGCGGCGACCTACAACGCGTTCGACCTCGTTCAGCGCGTGTGGCTCGACACCCAGCGGCAGGTTCACTACGTCCAGAACGTGACCGACGTGGACGACCCGCTGCTGGAGCGTGCCGTGCGCGACGGCCAGGACTGGACCGAGCTCGCCGAGCGCGAGACGGCCCTGTTCCGCGAGGACATGACTGCCCTGCGCTTGCTTCCCCCGAAGCACTACATCGGCGCCGTCGAGGCGATACCGGGCATCGTCCCGCTCGTCGAACGGCTCCGGGACGTCGGCGCCGCCTACGAACTCGACGGGGACGTGTACTTCTCCGTCGAGGCCGACCCGCACTTCGGCGGGGTCTCCAACCTTGACGCCGAGGCGATGCGGCTGCTCTCCGCCGAGCGCGGCGGCGACCCCGAGCGCCCCGGCAAGAAGAACCCGCTCGACCCGATGCTCTGGATGGCCGCCCGTGAGGGCGAGCCGAGCTGGGACGGCGCCTCGCTCGGCCCCGGCCGGCCGGGCTGGCACATCGAGTGCGTCGCCATCGCCCTGGACCACCTCGGCATGGGCTTCGACGTGCAGGGAGGCGGGTCCGATCTCGCCTTCCCGCACCACGAGATGGGCGCTTCGCACGCCCAGGTGCTGACCGGCGAGTACCCATTCGCCCAGGCGTACGTACACGCCGGAATGGTCGCCCTGGACGGCGAGAAGATGTCCAAGTCCAAGGGCAACCTGGTTTTCGTCTCGAAGCTCCGCCACGACGGCGTGGACCCGGCGGCGATCCGCCTCGCTCTGCTCTCGCACCACTACCGGTCCGACTGGGAGTGGACCGACCAGGTGCTCGCCGATGCCGTCGAGCGACTCGGACGGTGGCGCTCCGCCGTCTCCCGGCCCGACGGACTGCCCGCCGAGGTCCTGCTCGAGGAGGTCCGCGAGGCCCTCGCCGACGACCTGGACGCACCGGCCGCACTGGCCGCCGTGGACCGCTGGGCCGAGCGTCAGAAGGCCGAGGGCGGTACGGACGAGGGTGCGCCCGGTCTCGTCTCGCGCACCGTCGACGCGCTGCTGGGCGTCGCCCTGTAGCGCCGCCCGTAAACGTCGCGCGCGATGACAACCCGCTGACCGCCACCCCATGAGCCGGCCTTGGACTTCTCGACGAGGTTCAGGGCCGGCTCCGTTTTGTCCGTGGTCAAGTGCTCGAACTTGCGCTAAAAGCGCACTATGCAATCATCAACGCGCATCAGAGCGGCGGCAGTTGCAGCCTTGCTGGGGCTGATCGCCGTCTTCGCGGGGCCCGGTGCCGGTCAGGCCGGCGCTGCCGAACCGACCACCACCACGGTCGGCGACGTCACCGGATTCTCCGCCGACGGACCCGTCTATCAGCTGAGGGCCGGCACCGCCGAGGCCCGCGTCAGCTTCGTCTCCGCCGAGACCTTCCGTATCGAACTCACCCCGGACGGTACGTTCTCCGACCCGGCCGGCGACGACATGGTCCTGCCGCAGGGCACCCCGCCGCACACCCGGTGGAAGGAGCGGGGCGACCGCTACGAACTCTCCACCGGCAGCATCACTCTGCGTGCTTACAAGTCGCCCCTGCGCTTCGCGCTGTACCGCGCGGACGGAACCAGGGTCTGGTCCGAGGCCAAGGGGCTGAGCTGGAACGGCGAACAGACCACCCAGACGCTGACCCGCGGCGTGGACGAGCAGTTCTACGGCGCCGGAATGCAGAACGGCCGGGGCAACACCTCGCACCGCGACAACACCGTCGAGGTCGGCGTCGACTACAACTGGAACGACGGCGGCCACCCCAACTCCGTGCCGTTCTACCTCTCCTCGGCGGGGTACGGCGTCTTCCGCAACACCTACGCTCCGAACAGCTACGCCTTCACCGACCCGGTGACCACCAGCGCGAAGGAAAAGCGCTTCGACGCCTACTACTTCGCGGGCGACAACGCCAAGGACGTCATCGGCCAGTACACGAAGCTCACCGGCAAGCCCTTCCTGCCGCCCGTGTACGGAATGGAGATCGGCGACGCCGACTGCTACCTCCACAACGCCAACCGAGGTGAGCGGCGCACCCTGGACGCCCTGAAGGTCGCCGACGGCTACGTCGAGCACGACATGCCGAACGGCTGGATGCTCGTCAACGACGGCTACGGCTGCGGCTACGAGGACCTGGCGGAGACCGCCAAGGGCCTCCAGGATCGCGGCATGCAGATCGGTCTGTGGACCGAGGACGGCATCGACAAGATCGCCGATCAGGTCAAGGCGCGCCAGCGGGTCGCCAAATTGGACGTCGCCTGGGTCGGCGCGGGCTACAAGTTCGCGCTCGACGGCTGCAAGGACGCGTACGCGGGCATCGAGGACAACAGCGACGCCCGCGGCTTCACCTACGCCCCCGAGAGCTGGGCGGGTGCGCAGCGCTGCGGCGTCCAGTGGTCCGGCGACCAGTCCGGCACCTGGGACTACATCCGCTGGCAGATACCGACCTATGCGGGCGCCACGATGTCCGGTCTCGCCTACACCACCGGCGACGTCGACGGCATCTTCGGTGGCAGCGCCAAGACGTACACCCGTGACCTCCAGTGGAAGATGTTCCTGGGAACCACGATGACCATGGACGGTTGGGCGGCCAGTGACAAGCAGCCCTACCGGTACGGGGAGCCGTACACCTCCATCAACCGCGACTACCTCAAGCTCAAGGAGTCGCTGCTGCCCTACCAGTACTCCTACGCGCACGAGGCGACGAAGACCGGCGTCGGCATGGTCCGGCCCCTGGCCCTCGAATACCCGGACGACCCGAAGGCGGCGACGGACGCGGCGAAGTACGAGTTCATGTCCGGCGAGGACTTCCTCGTCGCGCCCGTCTACCAGGACACCACCGAGCGCAACGGCATCTATCTGCCGAAGGGCACCTGGACCGACTACTGGAGCGGCCGCACCTACGAGGGGCCGGCCACTCTCGACCACTACAGCGCCCCGCTCGACACCCTGCCGCTGTTTGTCAAGGGGGGTGCCACTGTGCCGATGTGGCCGGGCATTCGCTCGTACAAGGACCGCACCGCCGGATCCCCGCTCGCCTGGGACATCTACCCGCAGGGCTCCTCGTCGTTCACGCTGTACGAGGACGACGGCGTCACCCGGCAGCACCGCGAGGGCAGGTACGCCACCCAGACCGTCGACGTGGACGCACCGGTCCGGGGCGCGGGCGACGTCACAGTACGGATCGGGGCGAGCAAGGGAGAGTTCACCGGCAAGCAGCGCACGCGCCCGTACGAGTTCAGCGTGCACACCGGCTCCGCACCGAGCGCGGTCGAGCTCGACGGCAAGCTGCCACGGCTGGCGTCCCCGGCGGCGTACAAGGCCGCGAAGCAGGGCTGGTGGTACGACCAGGACGATCGCGGCGGTGTCGTGAAGATCAAGACCGCGCCGTTCTCCACCGACAGGGAGTTCTCCGTGAAGCTGAAGCGGACGAGCGCGGTCGGCGGGAGGAACGCCGCCGCGACGGCCGTCGTCTCCGTGCCGGCCGGCCAGGAGGTCGGTGCCGGGGCCGGTGGCACCGTCGCCATCGATGTCACCGCGGGCAGCACCGATGTGACGGACGCCGAGGTCACCCTGGACGTTCCCGACGGCTGGCAGGTCGCACGGGCCGCGACCGTGGACCGGATCCCGGCGGGCACCACCCGGCGGGTCGAGGTGCCGGTCACCCCGGCGAAGGACGCCACGGCGGGGGAGGCGAGGATCACCGCACGCGCCCGCTATCGGTCGGCCGGTGAATCCCGGACCGCCGTCCAGCGGTTCGCGGCCGCAGTGATGCCGGCGCCGCCCACCGGTGAGGCGTGGGCGAGCGACCAGGTGTGGTTGAAGTCGGTGAACGGCTACGGGCCCGCCGAACGGGACCGCAGCAACGGCGAATCGGGCGAGGCCGACGGACACCGGCTCACCCTCGCGGGGAAGGCGTACGAGAAGGGGATCGGCACCCATGCCGACTCCGACATCGAGTTCTATCTCGGCGGGCGCTGCACCGCCTTCACCGCGGACGTGGGCATCGACGACGAGATCAACGGCTACGGCGAAGTGGCGTTCTCCGTCGAGGCGGACGGCAAGGTGCTGTGGACCTCGTCGAAGCTGACGGGGGCGTCGGAGACCGTACCGGTCGATGTGAAGCTCGACGGCGCGCGTCATGTGCACCTGAAGGTCACGGACACCAACGGATCCAGGACCGGTGACCACGGGGACTGGGCCGCGGCGCGGTTCACCTGCTCCTGAAGAACCCGGATGTTCCTGAACGACCCGGACAGCACAGGAGCGCCGGGCGGGTACATCTCGCCCGGCGCTCCATCGGTCGCATCAGCCCTCTGAGGAGTCCTCCGACGAATCCTGCGGGCCGTCGCCTCCGTCGTCGCCGGCCTCGTTCCCCTTGTTCTCCTCGCCGGCCGCCGGCTGACGGCCGGGGCCGCCAGGGGGCGGCGAGCCGGGCCCCGTCCCGCCGCTGTCCGGCCGGGCCGGCTTCGGCGGATGGGTGCGGCCGCTGGAGGTGTCGCGCAGATACGAGGCGTCGCCGCTCTCCGTCGCATGCCCGCCGGGCGCCTGGCCCGGACCGACGTCACGGCGGCGCAGATAGCGCTCGAACTCCCGGGCGATGGCCTCGCCGCTCGCCTCGGGAAGCTCCGCGGTGTCCCGGGCCTCCTCCAGCGTCTGCACGTACTCCGCCACTTCGCTGTCCTCGGCGGCCAGTTGGTCGACACCGAGCTGCCAGGCGCGCGCGTCCTCGGGCAGCTCGCCCAGCGGGATGCGCAGACCGAGGAGGTCCTCCAGGCGGTTCAGCAGCGCCAGGGTCGCCTTCGGGTTGGGCGGCTGCGACACATAGTGCGGCACCGCCGCCCACAGGCTCACCGCGGGCACGCCCGCGTGCGTACAGGCCTCCTGGAGGATGCCGACGATGCCCGTCGGACCCTCGTACCTGGTCTCCTCCAGCTCCATGTTCCGCGCCAGATCCGGGTCGGAGGTGACTGAGCTGACCGGTACCGGGCGGGTGTGCGGGGTGTCGCCGAGCAGTGCGCCCAGGACCACCACCATTTCCACGCCCAGCTCATGGGCGAAGCCAAGGATCTCGTTGCAGAACGAGCGCCAGCGCATGGACGGCTCGATACCGCGGACCAGAACGAGATCGCGGGGCTTGTCCCCGCCGATGCGGGCCACGGAGAGCCGGGTGGTCGGCCAGGTGATCTTGCGTACTCCGCCGTCCAGCCAGACCGTCGGCCGGTTGACCTGGAAGTCGTAGTAGTCCTCGGCGTCCAGCGCCGCGAACACCTCGCCCTTCCACTCCCGGTCCAGGTGCGCGACCGCTGTGGAAGCGGCGTCACCTGCGTCGTTCCATCCCTCGAACGCGGCCACCATGACCGGGTCGATCAGCTCGGGAACCCCCTCGAGCTCGATCACCCAGGCCTCCTTCCGAAGTTCCCTTGTGTACGCACCAACCTTACGGCTTTTGGCCACTCCCGCCGCAGCCCCTGTGCACAGCCGGGCGAACCTGACCCGCCGAGGTGCATCACCGGTCGAATCAGGCATCAGTCTCTGAATACATCCGAGCTATGTCCGGTAGTTTTCGTCCCAACCCTGGACGTTGGGGTGTTCTTGACGCTATACATCGGATGACCAGAGTAGAAGTTCGATGTTATTTCCCCTGGGGGCGCACATGAGCCAGACCGTCACGGATTTCGAAGTCCACGACATCCGTTTTCCGACCTCGGAACAACTGGACGGCTCGGACGCCATGAACCCGGACCCCGACTACTCGGCTGCCTATGTCGTGCTGAGTACTTCCCCCGTCGACGGCACCGACGGCACCGACATCGAGGGGCATGGCTTCTGTTTCACCATCGGGCGCGGCAACGAGGTGATGGCCGCCGCCATCGAAGCGTTGCGCCCCTACGTGGTGGGGCGTCCGGTGCCCCGTACCGCAGCCGACCTTGCCGCGCTGCATCGTGAGCTCACCCATGACTCCCAACTGCGCTGGCTCGGCCCCGAGAAGGGCGTGATGCACATGGCGGCCGGCGCGGTCGTCAACGCAGCCTGGGACCTGGCGGCGAAGCAGGCCGGCAGGCCCGTCTGGCAGTTCCTCGCCGAGATGACGCCCGAGGAGCTCGTGTCCCTCGTCGACTTCCGTTATCTCACCGATGCCCTCACCCCCGAGGAGGCCCTCGCCATCCTGCGGGCCGCCGAACCGGGCCGGGCCGAGCGCGCCGAGCGGCTGCGCGCCGAGGGCTACCCGGCGTACACCACCTCGCCCGGCTGGCTGGGATACACCGACGACAAGCTGGTCAGGCTGGCGAAGGAGGCCGTCGCCGACGGCTTCACCCAGATCAAACTGAAGGTCGGCGGCAACCTCGGCGACGACCTCCGCAGACTAGCCCTGGCCCGTGAGGCCGTCGGGCCGGACGTCCGGATCGCCGTCGACGCCAACCAGCGCTGGGACGTCGCCGGCGCAGTGAAGTGGATGACCGCGCTCGCGCCGTACGACCCGCACTGGATCGAGGAACCGACCAGCCCCGACGACATCCTCGGCCACGCCGCAGTCCGCTCAGGGCAGCCGGTCAAGGTCGCCACCGGCGAACACGTCGCCAACCGGGTCGTGTTCAAGCAGCTGCTGCAGGCCGGCGCCGTCGATTTCGTCCAGATCGACGCGGTCCGTGTCGCGGGTGTCAACGAGAATCTGGCGATCCTGCTGCTCGCCGCCAAGTACGGCGTACCGGTCTGCCCGCACGCGGGCGGTGTCGGGCTGTGCGAGCTGGTGCAGCACCTCTCGATGTTCGACTACGTGGCGGTCTCCGGCAGTTGGGAAGACCGAGTGATCGAGTACGTCGACCATCTCCACGAGCACTTCGCCGACCCCACCGTGATCGAGTCCGGCCGTTATGTTGCCCCGAGTTCCCCGGGCTTCTCCGCTCGGATACTCCCCGAGTCGATCGCCGCGCACCGCTATCCGGAGGGCCCCGTATGGCAGGCCCGCCGCACCACCGGGGAGGCTGACCGATGACCGGCACACGCCGCGCGGGGTCCGGGCGCAGCCCCGGTGAGGGGGGAGGACGGGTGAGTTGATTCCCTGCCGGTCACCGCGCTACAGCGTCGACCGCAACCACTGCTCCACACTTGCCACATGCACCGTCGCCCACGCCCGCGCGGCCTCCGCGTCCCGGTCCCGCAGCGCGGACACGATCGCCCGGTGCTCGTGGAGCGTTCGGCTGACCGCGTCCTCCTGCGTCAGACCGCGCCAGACCCGCGCCCGCGTCGTCGGCCCCGACAGCCCGTCGAGCAGCGAGCAGAGCACCGAGTTCCCGGACGACCGCACGATGCCGCGGTGGAACTCCAGATCGCAGGCGACCAGCTCCTCCACCGAGGGTTGCGCACCCAGGGCGTCCAACTGTGAGCTCAGCACGTCCAGTTGGGCCTCGCTGATCCGGGTCGCCGCCATCGCCGTCGCGGCCGGTTCCAGAATCCGGCGAACCGCGAGGAATTCGAGCACCGTGTCGTCGCGGTGGAAGTCCACCACGAAGCTCAGCGCCTCCAGCAGCAACTGTGGATCGAGGCTGGTCACATACGTGCCGTCGCCCTGCCGCACATCGAGAATGCGGATCAGCGACAGGGCACGGACCGCTTCCCGGAGAGAGTTGCGGGAGAGCCCCAGTTCCGCCGCGAGCTCGCTCTCCTTGGGGAGCCGGTCGCCGGGCCGTAGCGTACCCGAGACGATCATTCCCTTGATCTTCTCGATCGCCTCGTCGGTGACAGCCATGACGGTCCTCCTGGATCCGGGCTGGAATCAGACATCCGATGTCTTTCCTCATTATGCGGGTCGGAAGAGACGGATGAGCCAGGTCTGCCGGTCGTCCCAGGTACGCGGCTTCCACACGGTCCTCGGGGCCGGTCCGCGGCATACGGGACGGGGCGGCCCCCCGTGGGAGCCGCCCCGTCCGATCCGTACGACCTCGTCAGCTCCGGTCGCCGAGCATGGACTCGACGCCGGCCCGGATCTCGTCCGTCGCCAGCCCCCGAATCGTCAGCGTCGTGCGGCGGCGCAGCACATCGTCCGCCGTCTCGGCCCACTCGTGATCACGTGCGTAGGCGACCTGCGCCCAGATCTCCGGCGCGTCCGGGTGGATGCGCTCGGCCAGCTCCGGGTTCTCGTTCGCCAGCCGCGCGATGTCGAAGGAGAGCGAGCCGTAGTGCGTGGCGAGGTGACGGGCCGTGTCGGCCGCCATCCGCGGACCAGGTGTACCGCCGTCGACCAGCAGCCGGTGCGCCACCGCGTTCGGGTTGGCGATGCCGGGCAGCGGGAGCTTCTTCGGCAGGCGCGAGATCGGCTCCATGTCCTCTGCGAGGGGGCGACCGGGGAGTGCGGCCAGCTTGTTCATCACCGTACGGCCGATGTGGCGGAACGTCGTCCACTTGCCGCCCGCGACCGACAGCATCCCGCCGCGGCCCTCCGTCACGACCGTCTCGCGCTTGGCCTTGGACGTGTCGCCGGGGCCGCCCGGCAGCACCCGCAGGCCCGCGAAGGAGTACGTGATCAGATCGCGTGACAGCTGCTGGTCCTTGATGGAGAACGCCGCCTCGTCGAGGATCTGCGCGGTGTCCTTCTCGTTGACCGCGACGTCCGCCGGATCGCCCTCGTACTCCTCGTCCGTCGTGCCGAGCAGCAGCATGTCCTCCCATGGCAGGGCGAACGTGATGCGGTACTTGTCGATCGGGGTGGCCAGCGCGGCCTTCCAGGGACGCGTGCGCTTCAGCACCAGGTGCGCGCCCTTGGACAGACGTATCGAGGGCGCCGCGTTCGGGTCCTCCATCTTGCGCAGGTGATCGACCCACGGGCCGGTGGCGTTCAGCACGAGGCGGGCGTCGACGCCGAACTCCGTGCCGTCCGTACGGTCCTCCAGGTCGGCGCCCGTCACCCGGCCCTTGGTGAACCGCAGCCCGGTCACCGCCGCGTGGTTGAGGACGACCGCCCCCGCGTCGACGGCCGCTCGGACCGTCATCAGCGCCATCCGGGCATCGTTCATCTGGTCGTCGCCGTAGACCGCGACGGCCTTCAGATTGTCCGTACGCAGCTCCGGCACATCGCGCTGAGCCTTTGCCGGGCTGATCACATGCCCGACCCCGTCACCGAACGCGGAGAGCGCCGAGTACGCGAACACGCCCGCACCGAGCTTGGCCGCACCGTGCGGGCCGCCCTTGTAGACCGG
Source organism: Streptomyces sp. NPDC001832 (assembly GCF_040297265.1). Lineage (NCBI taxonomy): Bacteria > Bacillati > Actinomycetota > Actinomycetes > Kitasatosporales > Streptomycetaceae > Streptomyces > Streptomyces sp. NPDC001832. The sequence continues at coordinate 14,448 of NZ_JBEOYU010000041.1, read as the reverse complement.
CAGGTAGAAGGTGAGCGGATTCGCCAGGTGCGGGGCGACCTGACGGGACACCGCGCGCCGCTCGAAGTGGTTCTCCGCGACCAGCTTCACCGCGCCGGTCTGCAGGTAGCGCAGACCGCCGTGGAGCAGCTTGGAGGAGGCGGAGGAGGTGGCGCCGGCGAAGTCACCGGCGTCCACCAGGGCCACCCGCAGCCCGGACTGCGCGGCGTGCCAGGCCGTGGAGATGCCCAGGATGCCGCCACCGATCACCAGGAGGTCGTATGTCGCCTTGGAGAGCTGCTCCCGAGTCTCGGCGCGGCTCGGAAGGGAGCCGGAGGCCGGGTGCGTCCCGAGTGACGGGACGCTCTGCAGGGTGGTCATGGTGATTACTCCTCGACTGTGCTGTCTTCGAGCCAGCCCATGGTCCGTTCCACGGCCTTGAGCCAGTTCTTGTACTCGCGGTCGCGGGTGTCCGCGGCCATGCGGGGTGTCCACTCGGCGGCCCTGCGCCAGTTGGCGCGCAGCGCGTCGGTGTCCGGCCAGAAGCCGACGGCGAGACCGGCGGCGTAGGCGGCGCCGAGGCAGGTCGTCTCGGCGACCATGGGCCGCACCACGGGTGCGTCCAGGAAGTCGGAGAGCGTCTGCATCAGCAAGTTGTTGGAGGTCATGCCGCCGTCGACCTTCAGGGCGGCGAGCTCGACACCCGAGTCCTTCGTCATGGCGTCGGTGATTTCGCGGGTCTGCCAGGCGGTGGCCTCCAGGACCGCACGGGCGATGTGAGCCTTTGTGACGTACCTGGTCAGACCGGCGATGACGCCGCGGGCGTCGGAGCGCCAGTACGGGGCGAACAGACCCGAGAAGGCGGGCACGAAGTACGCACCGCCGTTGTCCTCGACCGACGAGGCCAGGGTCTCGATCTCGGCCGCGGACTTGATCAGACCCATCTGGTCGCGCATCCACTGCACCAGCGAACCCGTGACGGCGATGGAGCCCTCCAGGGCGTACACCGGCTTCTGGTCGCCGATCCGGTAACCGACCGTCGTCAGTAGTCCGTTGTACGAGTTGACGGGCGTCTCACCGGTGTTCATCAGCATGAAGGTGCCGGTGCCGTACGTGGACTTGGCCTCGCCCTTGGAGAAGCAGGTCTGGCCGAAGAGGGCCGCCTGCTGGTCGCCGAGCGCGGAGGCGACCGGGACACCGTCCAGGACGCCGCCCTTGGCGGTGCCGTACACCTCGGCGGAGGAGCGGATCTCGGGCAGCATGGCCGCCGGGATCTCCATGGACGCGAGGATCTTGTCGTCCCACGCCAGGGTGTGCAGGTTCATCAGGAGGGTGCGTGAGGCGTTGGTGACGTCGGTGACATGGACGCCGCCGTCGGTGCCGCCGGTCAGGTTCCAGATGACCCAGGAGTCCATGGTGCCGAAGAGGATGTCGCCGCGCTCCGCGCGCTCGCGCAGTCCCTCGACGTTGTCGAGCAGCCAGCGGACCTTGGGGCCCGCGAAGTACGAGGCGAGCGGCAGACCGGTCTCGCGGCGGAAGCGGTCCTGGCCCACGTTGCGGCCGAGCTCCTTGCAGAGCGCGTCGGTGCGGGTGTCCTGCCAGACCAGGGCGTTGTGGACGGGCTCACCGGTGTTCTTGTCCCAGAGCAGCGTGGTCTCGCGCTGGTTGGTGATGCCGATCGCCTTCACATCGGCGGCGGTGATGCCCGCCTTGACGATGGCGCCGGCGACGACCTCCTGGACGTTCTCCCAGATCTCGGCCGCGTTGTGCTCGACCCAGCCCGGCTTCGGGAAGATCTGCTCGTGCTCCTTCTGGTCGACGGAGACGATCCGGCCGTCCTTGTCGAAGACGATGCAGCGGCTGGAGGTGGTGCCCTGGTCGATGGCCGCGATGAACGGGCCGGTGGTGTGTGCGTCGGTCACGGTGTGCTCCCGGAAGTCTGTGTGGTCTTGAGGGTTTACGGCTCTCTACGCCACGGCTCAGGCGAAGGCGACGTTGTAGAGTCCGCCCGCGATCGCGCCGCCGATGAGCGGTCCGACGACCGGGATCCATGCGTAGCCCCAGTCGGAACCGCCCTTGTTCGGCAGCGGCAGCAGCGCGTGCACGATACGCGGACCGAGGTCGCGAACCGGGTTGATTGCGTAGCCCGTCGGCCCGCCGAGCGAGAGACCGATGCCGACGACGACCAGAGCGGTGACCAGTGCGCCGAGCGTGCCCAGGCCGTTGCCCTCGTTGTTGAGGCCCTGGGTGAGGATCGCCAGGACGAGCACGACGGTGGCGATGATTTCGGTGACGAGGTTCTGCACCGCGTGCCGGATCTCGGGGCCGGTGGAGAAGATGCCCAGCACCGGGCCCGCCTTCGGGGTGGAGGCCTGATCGACCATGGCCTCTTCACCCGGCTGGGTGCCCAGGATTTCCGGATCCGTGAGATGCGCCCGGAACTGCCCGTAGTACGTCAGCCAGACCAGCACCGCGCCGATCATCGCGCCGAGCAACTGGGAGCCGAGGTACAGCGGTACGTCGCTCCACTCGGTGCCGCCCTTGATCGCGAGACCGATCGTGACCGCCGGATTGAGATGCGCGCCGGAAACGCCACCGGCCAGATATGCGCTGGTCAGAACGGCGAAACCCCACCCGAAGGTGATGGCGAGCCAGCCGGCGTTCTGCGCCTTGGAGCGCTTGAGAGTGACTGCGGCACAGACACCGCCGCCGAGCAGGATGAGTACGGCGGTACCTATGGTCTCGCCGATGAAGATATCGGAGCTGGACACCCGCGACTCCTTTGTCCTTCGTCCAGGGAAGCCGAACCCCGGGTCACTCCGGTGGTCCGCGCCCTCATGTGAGGGCGTTTTCCGGCCTTGGCGCTGTCACACCCTAACGCGCATTTCCGTTAGCTGTTCGACAATGCCGACCGGTGAACGGCAGTGTTTCTCTCAGTGAATCAGGCGTCAAGGGTTATGTGGCCTATAACTCGATCGTTACCGACAGCTCATCGGTAACGATCACCGCCGTGGCGGTCAGAAGCGCCGGGCGCCCAGATCCCTGGAGACCGCACGCGCGCAGTCCCGCACCGCGGCGATCAGTTCGGGGCGCAGCTCCCCGTCCGTGCAGACCCGCTCGACCGCGCCGGTCACGGCCACCGCGCCGACCGGCATCCGCCGCCGGTCGTGGATCGGGGCGGCCACCGCGGCCACTCCCTCCCAGGTCTCCTCCACGTCGGCCGCCCAGCCGCGGGCCCGGATGAGGTCGAGCATCGCCTCGAACTCCTCCGGATCGGTGACGGTGTGCGGCGTGAAGGACTGCCGCTCGGCCTCCAGGACCTCGGTGTGCGCCACCGGGTCGTACGCCGAGAGCACCTTGCCCAGGGCCGTGGAATGCAGTGGCTGCATGGCCCCGACCTCCAGGACCTGTCGGCTGTCGTCGGGCCGGAAGACGTGGTGGACGATGAGGACGCCCTGCTGGTGCAGGACCCCCAGATGGGCGCTCTCGCCGCTGGAGCGGGCCAGGTCGTCCGTCCAGACGAGCGCGCGGGCCCGTAGCTCGTGGACGTCCAGATAGCTGTTGCCCAGGCGCAGCAGCTCGGCGCCCAGCTGATAGCGGCCGGACACCATGTCCTGCTCGACGAAGCCCTCGTGCTGGAGCGTGCGCAGGATGCCGTGTGCGGTGCCCTTGGCCAGGCCCAGTGAAGAGGCGATGTCGGACAGCCCCAGCCGACGCTCGCCGCCTGCCAGCAGGCGCAGCATCGCCGCCGCCCGCTCCAGCGACTGGATGTTCTTGGCCATCGCGCCGTACTCCTCCACCTCGGTTCGACAATGCTGAACACTATCGGTCGATGCCGACCTGTGCTCGCTCACAGCAAAACTGCGGCACCACTACGATCCGGACATCCCCCTCGCACAGCATGCCGTCCGTTCCGTGGGACGGAGTGACGGCCCCGGGCGCCGCCCGGCTAGGCTGGCCTGGTGCGCCTTCCGCCGAAGACGCAAAGCCGACAGCCGTCGCATCCCAGGGAGTACATCCATGGCCTCGTCGCCGACCCCTTCCGCCGACAGCCGGAACCGAGCCGAAGTCCTCCGCGAGGCACTTGCCACCCGGGTGGTGGTGGCCGACGGTGCCATGGGCACCATGCTCCAGGCGCAGGACCCCACCCTCGAGGACTTCCAGAACCTCGAAGGCTGCAACGAGATCCTGAACGTCACGCGCCCCGACATCGTGCGCTCGGTGCATCAGGAGTACTTCGCTGTCGGCGTGGACTGCGTCGAGACGAACACCTTCGGCGCCAACCTGGCGGCCCTGGGCGAGTACGACATCGCCGAGCGGGTCTTCGAGCTCTCCGAGTCCGGTGCGCGCATCGCCCGCGAGGTCGCCGACGAGTTCACCGCCTCCACCGGACAGCAGCGCTGGGTGCTCGGCTCCATGGGCCCGGGTACGAAGCTGCCGACGCTGGGCCACGCCCCGTACACCAAGCTGCGCGACGCCTACCAGCAGAACGCCGAGGGCCTGATCGCCGGCGGCGCCGACGCCCTCCTGGTCGAGACCACCCAGGATCTCCTGCAGACCAAGGCATCCGTCATCGGCGCCCGCCGCGCCCTGGAGGCCACCGGCGCCAGTCTTCCGGTGATCTGCTCCGTCACCGTGGAGACGACCGGCACGATGCTGCTCGGCTCCGAGATCGGCGCGGCGCTCACCGCGCTGGAACCGCTCGGTATCGACCTCATCGGCCTGAACTGCGCCACCGGCCCCGCCGAGATGAGCGAGCACCTGCGCTATCTCGCCCGCCACTCGGGCATCCCGCTCTCCTGCATGCCAAACGCCGGCCTCCCTGTGCTCGGCAAGGACGGCGCGCACTACCCGCTGTCCCCGGCCGAGCTGGCCGACGCCCAGGAAACCTTCGTACGCGAGTACGGCCTCTCGCTGGTCGGCGGCTGCTGCGGTACGACCCCGGAGCACCTGCGCCAGGTCGTCGAGCGGGTCCGCGGCGTCGCCGTCACCCCCCGTACCCCGCGCCCCGAGCCGGGCGCCGCGTCCCTGTACCAGACCGTCCCGTTCCGCCAGGACACCTCGTACCTCGCGATCGGTGAGCGTACGAACGCCAACGGGTCGAAGAAGTTCCGCGAGGCCATGCTGGAGGCCCGCTGGGACGACTGCGTGGAGATGGCCCGCGACCAGATCCGCGAGGGCGCCCATATGCTCGACCTCTGCGTCGACTACGTGGGTCGCGACGGTGTGGCGGACATGGAGGAGCTGGCCGGCCGCTTCGCCACCGCCTCCACCCTCCCGATCGTGCTCGACTCCACCGAACTGCCCGTCCTGCGGGCCGGTCTGGAGAAGCTCGGCGGACGTGCCGTCCTCAACTCCGTCAACTACGAGGACGGCGACGGACCCGAGTCCCGCTTCGCCAAGGTCACCGCGCTGGCCGCCGAGCACGGCGCCGCGCTGATCGCCCTGACCATCGACGAGGAGGGCCAGGCCCGTACCGTCGAGCACAAGGTCGCCGTCGCCGAGCGGCTCATCGAGGACCTGACCGGCAACTGGGGCATCAAGGAGTCGGACATCCTCATCGACACCCTGACCTTCACCATCTGCACCGGTCAGGAGGAGTCCCGGGGCGACGGCATCGCCACCATCGGTGCCATCCGCGAACTGAAGAAGCGCCACCCCGACGTGCAGACCACGCTCGGACTCTCCAACATCTCCTTCGGGCTCAACCCGGCCGCCCGCGTCGTGCTGAACTCCGTCTTCCTCGACGAATGCGTCAAGGCCGGTCTCGACTCGGCGATCGTGCACGCCTCCAAGATCCTGCCGATCGCACGCCTCGACGAGGAGCAGGTCAAGGTCGCGCTCGACCTCATCTACGACCGCCGCGCCGAGGGTTACGACCCCCTCCAGAAGCTCATGGAGCTCTTCGAGGGCGTCAACATGAAGTCCATGAAGGCGGGCAAGGCCGAGGAACTCCTCGCCCTGCCGCTCGACGAGCGCCTCCAGCGCCGCATCATCGACGGTGAGAAGAACGGTCTGGAGACCGACCTTGACGAGGCCCTGCAGACCCGCCCGGCCCTTGACATCGTCAACGACACCCTCCTGGAGGGCATGAAGGTCGTCGGCGAGCTCTTCGGCTCCGGCCAGATGCAGCTGCCGTTCGTGCTCCAGTCCGCCGAGGTCATGAAGACTGCGGTCGCCTATCTGGAACCGCACATGGAGAAGTCCGACACCGAGGGCAAGGGCACCATCGTCCTGGCCACCGTCCGCGGGGACGTCCATGACATCGGCAAGAACCTCGTCGACATCATCCTGTCCAACAACGGCTACAACGTCGTGAACCTCGGCATCAAACAGCCCGTCTCCGCGATCCTGGAGGCCGCGCAGGAGCACCGCGCCGACGTCATCGGCATGTCCGGCCTCCTGGTGAAGTCCACCGTGATCATGAAGGAGAACCTGGAAGAGCTGAACCAGCGCAAGCTGGCCGCCGATTTCCCGGTGATCCTCGGCGGTGCGGCCCTCACCCGGGCCTATGTCGAGCAGGACCTCCACGAGATCTACGAGGGCGAGGTCCGCTACGCCCGCGACGCGTTCGAGGGGCTGCGCCTGATGGACGCCCTCATCGCGGTCAAGCGCGGCGTCCCCGGCGCCACCCTCCCCGAACTCAAGCAGCGCCGCGTCCCCCAGCGAGACACGGCGGTCCTGGAGATCGACGAGCCCGAGGAGGGCGTCCGCTCCGACGTCGCCGTCGACAACCCGGTCCCCACCCCGCCGTTCTGGGGCACCCGCGTCGTCAAGGGCATCCAGCTCAAGGAGTACGCGTCCTGGCTGGACGAGGGTGCGCTCTTCAAGGGCCAGTGGGGGCTCAAGCAGGCCCGTGCCGGTGACGGACCGACGTACGAGGAGCTGGTCGAGACCGACGGCCGCCCGCGCCTGCGCGGCTGGCTCGACAAGCTCCACACCGAGAACCTGCTGGAAGCCGCCGTCGTCCACGGCTACTTCCCCTGCGTCTCCAAGGGCGACGATCTGATCCTGCTCCACGAGGACGGCTCCGAGCGCACCCGCTTCACCTTCCCGCGCCAGCGCCGCGGCCGCCGCCTCTGCCTCGCGGACTTCTTCCGCTCCGAGGAGTCCGGCGAGACGGACGTGATCGGCCTCCAGGTCGTCACTGTCGGTTCGAAGATCGGCGGCGAGACCGCCAAGCTCTTCGAGGCCAACTCCTACCGCGACTACCTGGAGCTGCACGGCCTGTCCGTACAGCTGGCCGAGGCCCTCGCCGAGTACTGGCACGCCCGGGTCCGCTCCGAGCTCGGTTTCGGCGGTGAGGACCCCGTCGATGTCGAGGACATGTTCGCGCTGAAGTACCGCGGCGCGCGCTTCTCGCTCGGTTACGGCGCCTGCCCCGACCTGGAGGACCGGGCGAAGATCGCCGAGCTGCTCCAGCCCGAGCGGATCGGTGTGCATCTCTCGGAGGAGTTTCAGCTGCACCCGGAGCAGTCCACCGACGCGATCGTCATCCACCACCCGGAGGCGAAGTACTTCAACGCGCGGTAAGACGCCGTTCAGCGCGCGGTAGCAGGACAAGACGTACACTTGTCGGTCCAGTGCAGGCCGGTCGCCCTTCCCGTGAATGGCGGCCGGCCTTCTCGTCCCTTACGGAAGGTGTGCCGGATGACCAGCACGGTTCCCGCGTCCATGACCCGCACGGCCGAAGGCGCCGCGCTGCAGGCCGTCCTGCTCGACATGGACGGCACTCTCGTCGACACCGAGGACTTCTGGTGGGACACCGAGGTGGAGGTCTTCGCCGAGCTCGGGCATCAGCTCGACGAGGCCTGGCGGGATGTGGTGGTCGGCGGGCCGATGACCCGCAGCGCTGGCTACCTCATGGACGTCACCGGCGCGGACATCACCCTCGCCGAACTCACCGTGCTGCTCAACGACCGCTTCGAGAGGCGCATCGGCCGCGGGGTGCCGCTGATGCCGGGCGCGGCACGGCTGCTGGCCGAACTGGCCAGGCACGAGATTCCCACCGCCCTGGTCTCCGCCTCGCACCGGCGGATCATCGACCGGGTGCTGGACTCGGTGGGCCACCACCACTTCTCCCTCACCGTCGCGGGCGACGAGGTCTCCCGTACCAAGCCGCACCCGGAGCCCTATCTCACCGCCGCGTCCGGCTTCGGGGCGGTTCCCGGGCTCTGTGCGGTCATCGAGGACACCGCGACCGGCGTCGCGGCTGCGGAGGCCGCGGGCTGCCGGGTGGTCGCCGTACCGTCTGTCGCACCCATCGCCCCCGCTTCCGGCAGAGTGGTCGTGCGTTCGCTCGAAGAAGTCGATCTCGCATTTCTCCGGAGCCTGGTCACAGGAATGCAATGATCCGTGCACCGAGAGTGTTTCTGTGAATGGATTGAAAAACTCCGGGCGTCGGACGGTGCGTTTTCTGTCATGCGTAGGTGTGCGCAAGCCGGGCGTACGGCAAAGGGCAGAAAAGGCTCCGGGTGTGAACCTCATCACCTGAATGCTCCCGAGGGCTCCTTGAGATCTGCCGATATGCCCCTTTTCGGGCGTCGAAGTGTCCTGATTGGTGGAGTTCTATGCAAACCTCCCGGCAGGGGGAAACGACTCGCCGCTATTTCCCGTCACCGTCTGATTACGTATCGGGAGATCTTCGGTCCGCCATTGCCGATGACGCCTACTAGTGTCGCTTTCTCCATGCACGGATGAGGGAGAGCGCCCAAGATGAACCGCACGACTCTGGTGCTTCCGGCCGTCCTCGGCCTGCTCGTACCCGCACTCGCCGCCTGCGGTGCGCCGGGCGGCGAGGACGATGGCCGGGCCGCCATCGTTGTCGGCACCACGGACCAGTTCGTCGCCTCCAAGGACAACCCCGCGCCGTTCGACCCCGCCATCGGCTACGAAGTGGGCGTATGGAATGTGCTCCGGCAGACCGTGCAGACCCTGGTGCATGTGCCGCGCGGCGGGGGTGAGCCGGTGCCCGAAGCCGCGGAGAGCTGCACCTTCACGGACACGCAGAACGAGAGCTACCGCTGCAAGCTGCGCAGCGGTCTGCAGTTCGCCGACGGCACGGCGGTCACCGCCGACGACGTGAAGTACTCCATCGACCGCGTCATCCGCGTCAACGCTGCCAACGGGCCCGCCGCCCTGCTCGCCAACATCGATATGGTCGAGACCCGGGGTGAGCGGGAGGTCATCTTCCATCTCCGCACGCCGGACGCCACGTTCCCGTACAAGCTCGCCACCCCGGCCGCCGGGATCGTGCCGCGGAGCAAGTACGCGGCCGAGTCCGCGCGGGCCGGATTCCAGGTGGACGGCTCCGGTCCGTACGTCATGAAGCCGGAAGTCGAGAACAACCGGGTCGTCAAGGTGCTCTTCACCCGGAACCCCCGCTACAAGGGGGATCTGGAGGTACGGAACGACAAGGTCGAGCTGGCTCTCTTCCCCGATGCGCAGGCGATGGGGAAGGCCCTCGAAGACAAGAAGATCGACATGATGACGCGCACCATGTCGCCCAAGCAGACCCAGCAGCTGCTCGAAAACTCCGAGGACGGCATCAAGGTCACCGAACTGCCTGGCCTCGAGATCAGCTATCTCGGCTTCGACACCAACGACCCGGCCGTGAAGAACAAGGCCGTCCGCCAGGCCATGGCCCAAGTTGTCGACCGCGGTGAGATCGCGAGCAAGGTGTACGGCACCACGGCCGAGCCGCTGTACTCGCTGATCCCGTCCGGCATCACCGGGCACACCAATTCGTTCTACAACAAGTACGGCGAGCCCAGCACGCCGAAGGCCGCGGAGATCCTGCGCGCCGCGGGCGTCGAGACCCCGGTGAAGCTCACCCTCCACTACACGACCGACTACTACGGCGATGCCACCGCGACCGAGTTCGAGATCCTGAAGAAGCAGTTCAACGACACCGGGCTGTTCGATGTCACCGTCGAGGGCACCGCGTGGGAGAAGTACCGCCCCGCACAGGTGCGCGGCGACTACGCCGTCTACGGCATGGGCTGGTCCCCCGACTTCCCGGACCCCGACAACTACATGGCGCCGTTCCTCGACAAGAACAACTTCCTCAACACGCCCTACAAATCGGACCTGGCCCAGAAGACGCTCATCCCGCAGTCCCGCCGCGAGACCGACCGCAGCGCTTCGGTCAAGACCTTCCAGCAGCTCCAGGACATCGTTGCCGAAGACGTCCCCGTCCTGCCGATCTGGCAGGGCAAGCAGTATGTCGCCGCCCGTGAGGACCTCACCGGCGTCGAGTGGGCGGTCAACTCCTCCGCCGATCTCCAGCTCTGGGAGCTCGGCGACGGCACCGTCTGAGCACGGACGACGCCCCGGCCGGAGCCGGCCGGGGCGGAGCCGACTCCAGGGCCGCTTCCCGGCCCGTCCGCTCATCCGCTCACTGGGCGCCGGGGCGCACCAGGCCGCTCTCGTACGCGTACACGGCCGCCTGCACCCGGTCGCGCAGACCGAGCTTGGTCAGCACATGGCCGACATGCGTCTTGACCGTCGTCTCACTGACGAACAGATCCGCGGCGATCTCCGCATTCGACAGACCGCGCGCCACCAGCTTCAGCACCTCGACCTCACGGTCCGTCAGCGTGTGAAGGGTGTTGGGCACCGGATCCTCGCCGGACGGCAGATGGTCCGCGTACATGTCGAGCAGCCTGCGGGTGATGCTCGGAGCGAGCATCGCCTCGCCCGCAGCGACCACGCGGATGGCCTGCACCAGCTCATCGGCCGGAGCGTCCTTCAACAGGAAGCCGCTGGCACCGGCGCGCAGCGCCTCCACCACGTACTCGTCGAGATCGAACGTGGTCAGCACCAGCACCTTCGCCGGACCGTCCCGGCCGGGACCGGTGATCTGACGCGTCGCCTCGACGCCGTCCATCCGCGGCATACGGATGTCCATCAGCACCACATCGGGCTGCAGCGCCCGCACCTGGTCGAGAGCCTGGAGACCGTCACCGGCCTCGCCCACCACCGCGAGATCCCCCTCCGCCTCCAGAATCATCCGGAAGCCGGTGCGCAGCAGCGGTTGGTCATCGACCAGTAGGACGCGGATAGCCACAGGGTCTCCTTAAAGTCCTTCGAGGGCCACAGGCCGACCGGCCTCAGCACGGACCGGATCCATTCTGCCCTGGGCTTCCTGCTCCGGCTCCGCCGGGCGTACTGACAACGGATAGACCGGCGGAGTGCCGCCGAATTCAGGGCAGACCGACTGGTGGTCGCACCAGCCGCAGAGCTTCGTAGGCCGGGGCCGCCACTCGCCCGTCTCCGTCGCCAGCCGGATCGCGTCCCAGAGCGCCAGCAGCTTCCGCTCGACGCGCTCCAGATCCGCCACCACCGGGTCGTACGTCATGATGTCGCCGCTGCCGAGATAGACGAGCTGGAGCCGGCGCGGAACCACGCCCTTCAGCCGCCAGATCACCAGGGCATAGAACTTCATCTGGAAGAGCGCGCCCTCCGCGTACTCCGGGCGCGGCGCTTTCCCCGTCTTGTAGTCGACGATCCGGACCTCGCCCGTCGGCGCCACATCGATGCGGTCGATCACCCCGCGCAGCCGCAGCCCCGACTCCAGCTCCGCCTCGACGAACAGCTCCCGCTCGGCGGGCTCCAGGCGCGTCGGATCCTCCAGCGAGAACCACCGCTCCACCAGACTCTCCGCCTCCGAGAGCCAACGCGCCAGGCGCTCGCCCCCGGCATCCTCCGCGAACAGCTCCGACAGCTCCGGCTTCGACTCCAGCAGCCGGTCCCACTGGGCAGGGATCAGCGCCGTGGCCCGGCCGGCCGTGCGCTCCACCGCCGGGTTGTCGAAGAGCCGCTCAAGCACCGCATGCACCAGCGTGCCCCGGGTCGCCGCTTCGCTGGGCTTCTCCGGCAGTTTGTCGATGACCCGGAAGCGGTACAGCAGAGGACACTGCATGAAATCGCTCGCCCGCGACGGCGACAGGGACGAAGGCGGCTGAGGAGGCCGCGGCAGGGAGGTCATGTCGAAGACCCTACGGCCCGCCACTGACAGCCGGCGGCATACCATCGACCACACACCCTCGAACACTGCATGATCGTGCCGTACGGCACCGACCGAAGGGACCTCGTGGACGAGAGCGGCGACAGCGGGCGGCCGCAGCCCGGTGCAGGCGGAACCGCCCCCGACGCCGGCCCCGAGAAGAGCGAACCGCGGCGCCCCGAAGAGCCCGGCGGCGGCCTGCTCATGGGGCGTCTCTTCGGTGTGCCCGTGTACGTCGCGCCCAGCTGGTTCCTCGTGGCCGCACTGATCACCTGGGTCTTCGGCGGTCAGCTCGAACGAGTGCTGCCCGAGCTCGGCGCGGCTCGCTATCTGGTCTCCCTCTTCTTCGCAATCGCCTTCTACGCCTCCGTACTCGTCCACGAACTCGCCCACACGGTCGTCGCGCTGCGCTACAAGCTGCCGGTGCGCCGCATCCAGCTCCAGTTCTTCGGCGGCGTCTCCGAGGTCGAGAAGGAGTCCGAAACCCCCGGCCGTGAATTCGTTCTCGCCTTCGCCGGCCCCCTGCTTTCCCTGGTGCTTGCCGGGCTCTGCTACGCAGGGATGACGTTCGTCTCGCGCGGTACCGTGCCCGGTGTCCTCCTCGCCGGACTGATGATCTCCAACCTCCTGGTTGCCGCCTTCAACCTCCTCCCCGGCCTCCCGCTCGACGGCGGACGCATGCTTCGCGCCGTCGTCTGGAAGATCACCGGGCGGCCGATGAGCGGCACCGTCGCCGCCGCCTGGGTCGGCCGCGCGCTCGCCGTCGTCACCCTCATCGGTCTCCCGCTGCTCACCCACACCGGCTCCTTGGGGAACAACCCCCGGGACCTCAGCGGCTTGGACACCGTCACCGACGCGCTGCTCGCCGCCATCCTCGCCGCCATCATCTGGACCGGGGCGGGCAACAGCCTGCGCATGGCCCGACTGCGCGAGCACCTTCCCGGACTGAGCGCCCGCGCCCTCACCCGGCGCGCGGTCCCAGTGCAGGCCGCCACCCCGCTCTCCGAGGCCCTGCGCCGCGCCAACGAGGCGGGCGCCCGCGCCCTTGTCGTCGTCGACGGATACGGCGAACCGCAGGGCGTCGTCCGCGAGACGGCCATCGTCTCCGTCCCCGAACACCGCCGCCCCTGGGTCGTCGTCAGCGGCCTCTCCCAGGACCTCACCGACGGCATGAAGATCTCTGCCGAGCTGGCCGGCGAAGCACTCCTGGACAGGCTCAAGGCCCACCCCGCCACCGAATACCTCGTCCTCGAGGAGACCGGCGAGATCTACGGTGTGCTGTCCACCGCCGACGTCGAACGGGCATTCGTCGCTGCCCTGGCCAGGCCCACCACCTGACCGCCCGGCATCCGCCCGGGCTCGCGGCCGGGGCGCGGGGAATCACAGGTACGCTGGTCACATGTCTGAACCGACCGGTGCCGCCCGCCGACGCGGGCCCTTCAAGGTCGGGGACCAGGTCCAGCTCACCGATCCCAAGGGACGCCACTACACCTTCACGCTCGAAGCCGGAAAGAATTTCCACACCCACAAGGGTTCTTTCCCGCACGACGAGCTGATCGGTGCCCCCGAGGGCAGTGTTGTCCGAACCACGGGAAACGTCGCCTACCTCGCGCTGCGCCCCCTGCTCCCCGACTACGTCCTGTCCATGCCCCGCGGCGCCGCCGTGGTCTACCCCAAGGACGCGGGGCAGATCCTGGCTTTCGCCGACATCTTCCCCGGCGCCCGCGTCGTGGAAGCCGGCGTCGGCTCCGGCTCGCTCTCCACCTTCCTGCTGCGCGCCATCGGCGACCAGGGCATGCTGCACTCCTACGAGCGCCGCGAGGACTTCGCCGAGATCGCCCAGCAGAACGTGGAACGCTACTTCGGCGAACCGCACCCCGCCTGGCAGCTCACCGTCGGCGACCTCCAGGACAACCTCTCGGACACCGACGTCGACCGGGTCATCCTCGACATGCTCGCTCCCTGGGAGTGCCTGGACGCCGTCTCCAAGGCACTCGTGCCCGGCGGCATCCTCTGCGCGTACGTCGCGACCACCACCCAGCTCGCCCGGACCGTCGAGTCCATCCGTGAGATGGGCTGCTTCGCCGAACCGCAGCCCTGGGAATCGATGATCCGCAACTGGCACGTCGAGGGCCTGGCCGTCCGTCCGGACCACCGCATGATCGGCCACACCGGCTTCCTCGTCACCGCCCGCCGCCTGGCCGACGGTGTGGAGGCCCCGCTGCGCCGCCGCCGCCCCGCCAAGGGCGCCTACGGCGAGGACTACGACGGACCCGGCAGCCAGAGCGGCTCCTCCCGCGGCTGAGAGGCCGGGGGCCCCATCCGAGGGCATCTGGGCGCCTTGGAATTGCACGCACCGGACCGCGTCCGCTTTCCGATCGGAAGCCATCCGACAGCCTCTGAGCCCCACAACGAACCGGCACCGCCGCCGAGTTCCCGGCACGAAGACGAGGTCGGCGGCG
>NZ_JBEOYU010000040.1:0-55384 GCF_040297265.1 Streptomyces sp. NPDC001832 | reverse complement strand
CCTTGACACGGGCACCGTTCATACCCGAAGCGATCTCGGATTCGACACGCACGACCCTATGCCCGGCCTTCGCGGCCCATACCGACAAGCGTGCGATCTGCCGCTCCAGGTCGGCCTCCTGGTCACGGGAGGAGACACGGGCATACAGACCCACACCACCGGTCACGGACGGTGACGTGTTCGCGTCGATGTTCACCAGGATCGTGCGCGGCCCCACTCGCTCCGCAGGGACCGGCAGCGTGCCCTCACCAGCGGTACGCAGTACGCGGGGCGACCCCCTGCGCGCGCGCCCATTCCGTCAGGTTCATACACAAGACCATACAACACTCATGACACCTGAAGAACACTCATGAACACTTATTCGAGAGCAGTTCCTGACCCCTACCAGCGCTGAAAACGCGGCGGCGGCCCTCGGGGCCGTCGTCGGTGCAGCACTGCTGGCCGGCTGGCGGACATACCCGCTATGACATAAGGGAAATAGCCACCACCTCTTGCTACGTTGCGTGGCATGACCGCAACGACGGCGGACGCACCCCCGCCCGATCTACGGCTGCCCAAGCGGCGCGGAGTCGAGCTGCTGCTCCTCATCGGGGCCGTCCTCATCTCCGTCTACGGCTATGCAGCCGTTGGCCTGGCCAGGAACAACGCGGTCCCTCCCGATATGGCCGGCTACGGCGCGGGCCTGGGGCTGCTCGCCCTCCTCGGCCATCTCGCGATCCGCTTCCGTGCGCCGTACGCCGATCCGCTGCTGCTGCCCATCGCCGTACTGCTCAACGGACTCGGCCTGGTGCTGATCTACCGGCTCGACCTGGAGACACCGAAGGACCAGGCAGCCCCCACCCAGCTGGTCTGGTCCACACTCGGCGTGGCGTTCTTCATCGCGGTGGTGGTATTCCTGCGCGACCACCGGGTGCTCCAGCGGTACGCCTACCTCTCGGTCGCCACCGCCCTGGTCCTGTTGATCGTGCCGATCTTCTTCCCTGCGGTGAACGGCGCCAAGATCTGGATCAGGGTCGGCGGACTCTCCTTCCAGCCGGGCGAGTTCGCCAAAATCATGCTTGCCGTGTTCTTCGCCGCGTATCTCGCCGCGAACCGCAACGCCCTCGCCTACACGGGCCGCCAGATCTGGAGGCTCCAGCTCCCCACCGGCCGGGTGCTCGGCCCGATCGTGGCGATCTGGCTGCTCAGCGTCGGTGTGCTGGTCCTGGAACGCGATCTGGGCACCTCGCTGCTCTTCTTCGGCCTCTTCGTCATCATGCTGTACGTGGCGACCGGCCGGACCGGCTGGATCGCGGTGGGTCTGCTGCTCGCCGCCGTCGGCGCGTTAGTCGTCGGCTCCCTGGAACCGCATGTGCACAGCCGGGTCCAGGACTGGCTCGACCCGTTCGCCTCCATCGTCGCCGGCCAGGGCCCCAGCCAGCTGGCCCAGTCGCTGTTCGCGTTCGCCGCCGGCGGGATGCTCGGCACCGGGCTGGGGCTCGGTCACTCCATCCTCATCGGCTTCGCCGTCAAGTCCGACTTCATTCTGGCGACCGCGGGCGAGGAGCTCGGCCTAACCGGGCTGACCGCGGTCTTCCTGCTGTACACGCTGCTGGTCGCCCGCGGGTACCGGGCCGGCCTCGCCCTGCGCGACATCTTCGGGCGGCTGCTGTCGATCGGTCTCGCCTCGATCCTGGCGCTCCAGGTGTTCGTGATCGCGGGCGGGGTGATGGGGCTGATCCCGCTCACCGGTATGGCGATGCCGTTCCTCGCGCAGGGCGGTTCGTCCGTCGTCACCAACTGGATCATCGTGGCGCTGCTGATCCGGGTCAGCGACCAGGCCCGCAGACCCCACCCTGACCATGTGGAGACCGGAGTCATCGCGCCGATGGCGGAGGACGAGCCGTGATCCCGTACCTGCCGCAAGTCCCGGAGGCCAGGCCGTGATCCGCTACATCCGCCGGGCCGCCGCGCTCTGTCTGCTGCTGCTCGTGGCACTGCTGCTGAACGCCGCCCGCATCCAGGTCTTCCAGGCCGACAGCCTGAACCACAACCCCGCCAACCGCCGTCTCACGATCACCCGTTACAGCCAGCCGCGCGGCAACATCCTGGTCGGCGGCAAGTCCGTCACCGGCTCCGAGAACACCGGTGAGCAGCTCAAGTACGAGCGCACGTACACGAACGGCCCGCTGTACGCGCCGGTGACCGGCTACGCCTCGCAGACGTACGGCACGACCCTGCTCGAGAACGCCGAGGACGACATCCTCTCCGGCACCGACCCGATGCTCGCCCCGTTCCCCCTGTGGAACGAGATCACCCGAAGCCGGCAGCCCGGCGGCAATGTCGTCACGACCATCAAGGACTCGATGCAGCGCGCCGCCTACAACGGGCTCGCCGGGCGGCGGGGCGCGGTCGCCGCCGTCGAGCCGTCGTCCGGCAAGATCCTGGCGCTGGTCTCGACCCCTTCGTACGATCCCGGTCGGCTCTCCGGCACCGGTTCGTCGGTCACCGACGCCTGGCAGCAGCTGAACGCGGCGAAGAGCCGGCCGATGCTCAACCGGGCGATCCGGCAGACCTATCCGCCGGGTTCCGCCTTCAAGATCGTGACGGCGGCGGCCGCCCTGGACACGGACGTCGTCACCGACCCCGACGCCGCGACCGACACCCCGTCCCCCTATGTGCTGCCCGGTACGACGACCACGCTCCCCAATGAGGCGGAAGGCTGTGAGAACGCCTCGCTCGCCGAGGCGATCCGGGTCTCCTGCAACACCGTGCTGGCGGAGCTGGGGGTGCGGGTCGGACTGAAGGGCATGGTGGACGCGGTGGGTAAGTTCGGCTTCAACGACACCGGGCTGAAGATCCCGTCGGGGGTGGCGAAGAGCAACTTCGACACCGAGATGAGCGACGACGAGCTGGCGCTCTCGTCGATCGGGCAGTACGACACGACGGCGACACCGCTCCAGATGGCGATGGTGGCTTCGGCCGTGGCGAACGGCGGCGACCTCAAGTACCCGTATCTGGTGAACCGTACGACCACGAGAGACGGCTCGACCGTCCACCGGAACGGCTCGCGCACCTACCACCGGGCGATGGACCCGCGGACGGCCGTGCAGCTGCGGCGGATGATGGTCGACGTCGTGGAGCGGGGCACCGGGTCCAACGCCGCGATCAACGGGGTGAGGGTCGGTGGCAAGACCGGCACCGCACAGCACGGCATCGAGAACTCGGGCAGGCCGTATGCCTGGTTCATCTCCTGGGCGCAGGCGCCGGACTCGGCGCAGCCGGCCGTCGCGGTCGCCGTGGTCGTCGAGGACGCCGCCGCGAACCGGGCCGACATCAGCGGCGGTGGCAGCGCGGCCCCGATCGCCCGTTCCGTCATGGAGGCGGCCCTGAGAGACTGACCGGGTGGCGGATGCGGGCGAGGTGAGCCGGGCGCTGGAGCGGATCGGGCGGGAGGATCCGCGTCTGTGCGCGTTCATCGAGGTGTGGCCCGAAAGGGCGCTCGCCGACGAGGAACAGGCCCGTCAACTTCCTTTGGCCGGAATGCCGTTCGCGGTCAAGGGGCCG
The DNA here is from genome assembly GCF_040297265.1 of Streptomyces sp. NPDC001832. Classification (NCBI taxonomy): domain Bacteria; kingdom Bacillati; phylum Actinomycetota; class Actinomycetes; order Kitasatosporales; family Streptomycetaceae; genus Streptomyces; species Streptomyces sp. NPDC001832. Next base: position 51,838 of record NZ_JBEOYU010000040.1, on the reverse strand, counting down.
ACCGGTATCCGCTCGTACACGGCCCGGCGGCTGGTCGTGGCCGGCGCCGTCCCGGTCGGCGCGACCTCGGTGCCCGGCCCCGGCACGCCCTGGCAGACCTGGGGGCTGGGCACCCACGGCCGCACGGTCAACCCCTGGCACCCCGACCGCACGCCCGGTGGCTCCTCGGCAGGCTCGGCGGTGGCGGTCGCGGCGGATCTGGTGGAGCTGGCGACAGGCAGCGACGGGGCGGGGTCGGTACGGATTCCGGCAGCGTGGTGCGGGGTGTTCGGCCTGAAGACGACGAATGGCCTGCTGCCCTCCCCCGACCGGTCCGGGCTCGCTTCCGCCGGGGTGCTGACCCGCTCGGCGGCTCACGCCCAGACCTATCTGCGCTGTGTCCTGGACGGCTGCGAACCGGCGACGGTGGACCTTCCGATCCCTGCTGTCTTCAGCCCCGGTCTGGGGTACGCGGAGGTCGACCCGGAAGTCGAGTCGGTCGTCCGGCGCGCGGCGGGGCGGCTCGTGGCCGGCGGGGTGGTGCGGCTCGTGGACCGTACGTGCGAGCTGCTCGACCCGCGAGAGGCGTGGCAGGCGGTCCGGGGCGGGGAGCCGTCCCCGGCCGCCGAGGAGATCCGGCGCGAGAACGACCTCCGGCTCGACGCCCTGTTCGCCCGTACCCCTCTGCTGCTCACCCCGACCACCCCCAACCGACCGCACGGCCACGACGGTCCGGGCGATCTCTACTCGACCGCGCTGACCTGGGCGTTCAACCTAAGCGGGCATCCCGCCGCGAGTGTGCCCGCCGGGTTTACGGCGGACGGCTGCCCGGTCGGGCTCCAATTGGTCGCGCAGCGCGGGGCGGACGTCTCGCTGCTCGGTATGGCCCGCGCGATGGAGAGTGTGCTGATTGGTGCGCGGCCATGACACACAGCGACCGACGGGTCGGCCGGTGCCAGGGCGTGGCCGCCGGATCAGATGTCACCCGACAGCCTCTCAGTCCCCCGACGGGATCGACTCCCCCTGCGCTATCGCCTCTTCGACCTCGGCGACCCTGGCCTGTTCCTCCGCCGCGAAACGGTCCCGGTCCAGTTGCTCGGCCAGCTCCTCGTCCTGGGCCATCAGCAGGTCCAGGTTGGAGTCGCCGAGCTCGAAGACGCCCATGTCGACGTAGGCCTTCTGGAGCCGTTCGCCCCACAGGCCGATGTCCTTGACGCACGGCACTATCCGGCTGAACAACAGCTGGCGGAAGAGCTGCAGAAACGCTGATTGCTCGGAGAGTTTCTCGGCCTCCTGCTTGCCGATGCCGAAGTTCTCCAGCACCTCGACGCCCCTGAGCCGGTCGCGCATCAGATAGCAGCCCTCGATGACGAACTCCTCGCGTTCGCGCAGCTCGGCGTCGCTCAGCTGCTTGTAGTAGTCGCGTAGCGCCATACGCCCGAAGGCGACGTGCCGGGCCTCGTCCTGCATGACGTACGCGAGGATCTGCTTGGGCAGCGGCTTGGTCGTCGTGTCGCGGATCATGCCGAACGCGGCCAGGGCGAGGCCCTCTATGAGGACCTGCATGCCGAGGTAGGGCATGTCCCAGCGGGAGTCGCGCAGGGTGTCGCCGAGCAGGCCCTGGAGGTTGTCGTTGATCGGGTAGAGCATCCCGATCTTCTCGTGCAGGAACCGGCTGTATATCTCCGCGTGCCGGGCCTCGTCCATGGTCTGGGTCGCGGAGTAGAACTTCGCGTCCAGGTCGGGGACGGACTCCACGATCCTGGCCGCGCAGACCATGGCTCCCTGCTCACCGTGGAGGAACTGGCTGAACTGCCAGGCGGTGTAGTGCTTGCGCAGCTCGCCCCGGTCCTTGTCGGTCATCTTCGCCCAGTGCGGCGTGTCGTACAGGGGGAGGACGTCGTCCGGGGTGCCGAGCGGGTCGGTGGGGTCGACCTCCAGGGACCAGTCGATGCGCTTGTTGCCGTCCCACTGCTTGTCCTTGCCCTTCTGGTAGAGGGCGAGCAGGCGTTCGCGGCCGTCGTCGTAGTCCCAGCTGAAGCGGGCCGCGCCGGAGGCGGGCACCTGCCACAGCGGTGTGCCGGGGGCGGTGGTGTAGAGGTCGCGTGTCGACACGGAATGCTCCCCTTTACCTTGCGTGCTCCGATAAGTCCCTTTGGAATTACGTCAGTTGGCAGGTTCACACGTTGATAGACGCCGCGTCAACAAGTCGCGCGCAAGGGATTGACGGTCTTGCTGACGGAGAGTCTCATAAGGAGTGACCGCCGGTATCCCATGCGTGAGGTGGCTCCAGCAATGACGACTGTGACCGAACGCGACGTGCAGTTGCTTCGCGATGCACTCGGCCCGCTCCGGGACCGGGAGCAGATCGCCGAGCGGCTGCTCGATTCCTCGGCCAAGCACTCCTTCGATCCGGACAAGGAACTCGACTGGGACTCGGCGATCGAGGACGACAAATGGTGCTGGCCGCCCGAGCTCGTCTCGCTCTACGACACCCCGCTGTGGCGGAGGATGTCCCAGGAGCAGCGGACGGACCTGGCCAGGCACGAGGCGGCGTCGCTGGCTTCACTGGGCATCTGGTTCGAGATCATCCTCATGCAGTTGCTGGTCCGGCACATCTACGACAAGCCGGTGACCAGCAACCACGTCCGCTACGCACTCACCGAGATAGCCGACGAGTGCCGGCACTCGATGATGTTCGGCCGCCTGATCAAGTGGACCGGGTCGCCCGAATACCCCGTACCGCGCGTCTACCACAACCTCGCACGCGTACTGAAGACCGTTTCCACCACGCCCGGTTCGTTCGCCGCGACCCTGCTGGGTGAGGAGATCCTCGACTGGATGCAGCGGCTGACGTTCCCGGACGAGCGCGTCCAGACGCTGGTGCGCGGTGTGACCCGCATCCATGTCATCGAGGAGGCGCGGCACGTCCGCTACGCCCGCGAGGAACTGCGCCGCCAGATGGTGACCGCCCCGCGCTGGGAGCGCGAGCTCACCCGGGTGAGCTGCGGCGAGGCGGCCCGTGTCTTCTCCGTCTGCTTCATCAACCCGCTGGTGTACGAGAACATCGGCCTGGACCGCCGCGAGGCCGTCGCCCAGGTGAAGGCGAGCGGCCACCGGGCGGAGATCATGCAGGCCGGCGCGAAGCGGCTGACGGACTTCCTGGACGACATCGGGGTACTCAACGGGGTGGGACGCAGGCTGTGGAAGAGCTCCGGCCTGCTTGCCTGAGCCGACGTCCCGTTGCCCGTTCAGGCGGAGCTCTGACGACCTCCCCCATGACCGGGAGCGGGCTCCCGGTCATGGGGGAGGTCGTTAGGCTTCATGGCATGACCGCTGCCGCGCCGCCGACCCGTGCATACCGAAGGCTCAGCGTCGAGGAGCGCCGCACCCAACTCCTCGGTGTGGCACTCACCCTGTTCGCACACCGGGCCCCCGACGAGGTCTCGCTCGACGAGGTGGCGACGGTCGCCGGGGTCTCCCGCCCGCTCGTGTACCGCTACTTCCCCGGCGGACGGCAGCAGTTGTACGAGGCGGCGCTGAGGTCCGCGGCCGAGAAGCTGATCCTGTGCTTCAGCGAGCCGCCCGTGGGGCCGCCCACCGAGCGGGTGCTGCGGGTGCTCGACCGCTATCTCGCTTTCGTGGACGGGCACGACACAGGCTTCAGCGCACTGCTGCGCTGCGGGAGCGTCGCCGAGACCTCGCGTACGACCGCGATCGTCGACGAGGTCCGGCGGGCGGCGGCCGAACAGATCCTGCTCCACCTGGGCCGGGGCGGCGCGGATGCGGGGGCCGAGCCCGGGCCCCGGCTGCGGATGATGGTGCGCACCTGGATCGCGGCCGTCGAAGCGGCGTCCCTGATCTGGCTGGACGAGGGCAAGCAGCCTGCCGCGGCCGATCTGCGCGACTGGCTGGTCGACCAGCTGATCGCGCTGCTGGCCGCGACGGCGGCGACGGACCCCAAGACCGCGGAGGTGGTGGCGGAGCTGCTGCCGCTGGAGACCGCCACGAGTCCGGCCGGACGGCTGGCAAAGCGGCTGATCCCGCTGGCCTCCGGGGCGGCCCAGCTGCTGTCCGAGGGCTGACGGCCTCACCCACGATTGGCAGCGGCGTCGCAGAGCCTGGGACCTCCGCATCCCGCGTTGTCGTCAGTCGCCGACGCTCCTTCCTCAAGCTCTCAGCTGCGTTCGAGCAGGGAAGACCCCATCCGACCCCCTGCTCCGCCTTGGATTCGAAGGCCCCAGACACCGCTCCTTCTCCCACCGCCAACCGCGGGTGAGGCCGTAATCGGTCAGACTGGGGCGGTGAGAAGCGAGAACACCTACTTCACCGGCGGCCCCCTGGACGGGCGGGTACTGCCCGTACTCGTCGGTCCGACCGGACATCCGCCCAAGTGGTATGAGGTCCCGGTACCGGCCGTCGACGGCGGGCCCGCCACTGTGTACGCGTACCGCCGGGTGTCGGCCGGTCACTCCAAGCGGCTGGGGATTCCGCGTGGCTGGGTGTATGAATACGCCCCCGAGGGACGTGAGCGGCACAGCCCCAAGTGGCCCTGGTCGAAGCCGGGCTGAGGTGCGGAGCCCTGCGACGCCTCCCCCTATTTGCCCGTCGGTCCAAGGCCGGCCGGCATGGGCCGCATCAGGCCACTATCACCCTGTTGGTGGGAGTTCGGGCGCCGGGTGCGTCTCAAGAAGGGCGAGAAGCTCTGCGCAATAGGCCTGGAACAGGCTTCGGTCGGCTGGTGTGAGCGCGTTCATCCGATTGTGGGCGATGGGATTGCGCACCTTCGCGAGTACGTCGAACCGCTCCGCCCAGTAACCCTTCTGCTTGCCGAGCACAGGACCGAACAGGTCCCAGTGCTTGGCCATGAGGGCGTACAGGTCCTTGGGATAGGTGAAATCCAGCAGGCTGCGGGACGCGAGCGCGCCGAAGGTGTGCTGCTCCTTCTGCTGGGCCTGCTGGCACTTCTCGATGATCTCAGTCAACGTCGGCTGCTTGAGGACGAGCGAGGCCGCCCAGTCGCGTCCATAGCGTTCGACGAGCTTGTCCTCCACAAAGTGCCGCAAGCTGCGTTCCAGGTGACTCCATGTATGCCAGTAGTCGGATCGCCGGTGCACCATCGCGAGATGTGCCGCGAAGTGCTCGGAGAACGCACGGTATCGCTCACCCTCGCTGTGGATCAGTCCCTGGTGCCGGAGCAGTTCCACATCCTCGGGAGTGGCGGTGATCTGTGGACCTATGAGGATCTCCAGCAGGGTCTGGAAGCGTCCGTCACCGCTGAGGAGTTGTTCGAGGTCGCGGTAGTAGTTGTGGATCTGCGGACGGGACTCGTCGACGGCCCGTGCCATGTTCGCCGCGGTCACGGGGCGACCCATGTCACCGAGCCGTTCGAGCACGGCGCTCGCCAGATACGGGTGGCCGCCCGTCAGCTCCATCAGAATCTTGTGGAGCTCGGTCGGTGTGTCGCAATGGCCCGGCAGGCGCGAAATGAGTTCCACGAGTTCGTCGTCGTCGAAGCAGGAGAGGTAGACCTCGCGGAAGATGCCGGGGAAGGTCGACTCGGCCGGGTCGGTGTTGTCGACGATCTCCCGGAGCTCACGCCGGGAAGTGGTGACCAGCCCGATACGCCAGTCCGGGTTGTAGGCGAGCTCACGCAGCGACTGGAAGCCACCGGGGTGGGTCTTGAAGACGTCGCGGGCCGAATCGAACTCGTCCAGGATCAGCACGACCTTGTAGCCGTGCCGCCGCACCCGCTGCAGGAAGCGCTGCGTACTGTCCTGCAGCAGCTGCCAGTCGCCGTACGTGCTCTCGACGCGCCGGTAGTGCCGCTCGGTCGCACGGACTGCCGTGTCGTCGCCGGACTCCTCCAGAAGGTCCCACACATCGGCGGTGAGCTTGCGAAAGAGGTGTTCGGCGCTCGTCTGGGTGCGCAGATTGATCCAGACCGGAAGAAGCCGAGGATGCTCGGCGCGCACCTCGTCGCGCATGAACGTGTGATAGGCGAGGCTGGACTTACCGATGCGGGGCGGCCCCACAACGGCGGTCGCCCCGGCATTCGTGGCCGAAGCGAGCAGACGAGCCCTCAGGACGCCGATTTCACCGGCGCGCCCGATGTGGTCCTCTCCGTGGACGATGCTTCCGACCGTCGGGAACCCGCGCGATCCCGTCGGCCGTTCATGACTGTCTGCTGTGGATGTCACCGTTTCCTGTCCCAGACCCACTCGGCGAAGAGGCCGACCTTGATGCGATACCGCTCCTCCGCCCCCCGGATGATGACCTCGCGCTTGACCAGGTCGTCAAGGATGCGGCGGCCGTCCGGGAGCGTATCGGCCTTGCGCGCGTCGAGGTAGCGATCGCCCCGACTGCCGGCCAGACACGTCGAGAGCACCGTGAGGACGCTCTCCTTGGGGAAGTTGCTCACATCGGCGTCGCCAGGGGTGATCAAGTTGTCGAACTGCGCGTCTGTGAGTGACTTGTCACCCCTGGTGAGCATCTCGGCGACCTCGTCGACGTCGGCCGGGCCGATCAGCGCCTTGCGCCGACTGTTCATGTGCTCGATGAGCCGATTGCAGAACAGCTGGATGTAGTAGGGGCTACGGGCAGTAAGTTCGAGGATTCGCTCGACGGAGTCTCCGCGGTATGGGGATTCCCCGTCCTGGCTTCTGACCGGTTCGGTGATCAGATCGGTGGCCGACTGCTGATCGAGGTACGAGACGCGCTCCTGCCGTGCCACCTGGAACTCATTGGGGAATTCGCCGAGGAACGCCGGCATGAGGTCATTGCCTACGACGACACTGCTGAACAGACCTTCCTCAAGGATCGACTTCCACACTTTCATGAATCCGCGCGACAGTTCGCCACGCCGAATCGCGGCGTACGCGATGGTGAACTCGTCGATCAGTACAACCAGTCGCCAGCTGCGAAACTCCTCGTGGCGGCGCATCTGACGACGCATCCCCGACATATACTCATGGAAGATGATCTGCGGTGCTCCGCCGTCACGGAACTTGCTGAGTACGGGCTCCGCGATGTCGAGCATCGCGAATCCGTCATCCGTGAGGTCGTCGAAGCGGTCGTAGAACTTTCGGGCGATCTTGTAGAGAAAGTATGCGTCGTCCGGCTTGTCACCCAGGTCACCCACGCTGAGACGCGCGGCCAGGATCCTCGGGTCCGGGTTGGCCTCCAGCCTGGTCTGTAGGTGGAGGAGCACCGATGACTTGCCGGCCCGCTTCTGGCCGTACAGGACGATGCTCTTGGTCTGGGTCTGCGCGATCGAGTCAACCAAAATGTTGAGCAGGGGATCACGTCCGTAGAACAGCGCAGGATCCTGCACCGCAGCGCCCTCCGCAAAGGAAGCATAGGGATTGTCCAACGACGTCCAGTTGGTTCCGTCCAGGAGACGTACAGTGATCGACTCGGGGTCCGTGGTGATGCTGGTGCCCCCGCGCACGGTGAACTCGATCTGGTACCGCAGCGTCAGCACCTGCTCCAGAATGCTGTGATCCGTCACCTTGAGCTCGAACGCGCACGGATGGGTCTCGCCGTCGCCCAGGCTCTGGGCCACATCCAGCGTCCGTGCCGGCGCGACGTAGTCGGTCGGATTCTCAAGGATGTGCAGCTTCACATCGCCGGCCGGGCTGCGGCGCGGCTGGTTCGCGACGGTCAGCTGTACTTGGACCGGGGTCTCCGTGTCGTGCGCCTGACTGGCGAGGACCAGCTCAACATCCAGCCGACTGGGCTCCGCCGCACGCTGCACGCTGGTGAAGTGAGTGGTCAGCTGCTCCTGCAGACGCCGCAGCAGCGGACGGAGGTACTCCATGCCCAGTGCCGTCGGACCACTCTCGAAGTCGGAGATCTGCTGACGGATCTCCGCCTGGATCTGGCTCTCCAGCCACTCCTGCTCAACGTAGGACGTCTGGTCCAGGTACGTGCGCAGCTTTCCCAGGATCTCGGTAGAGATGGCCTGCAGGCGCTGGGTGTCCAGCGCCGTCGCGCCATCGTGCTGACGGCCGATCTCGTCCTCGACCTTCGCGAGCGCCCGCAGCGGCTCAGGCTGTTCCAGGACGGAGCGCAGGGATTTACGGATGGCGTCCCGCTGCGTCCTGAACAGACTCAGTGCACGAGTCCAGCACGTCACGAACGAGTCCTGGTTCTGGACACCGGGCTTCTCACCGATGTAGCCGTTCAGCTCGGTGAAGAGCGTTTGGCGCAACTGCTTGTCGGTCCAGGTACGGTTCACGATCTCGTGCCGCACGCGCTCCGAACCACCTGCCAGCATCAGCAGCCCCAGAAGAACCTGGCGTCGCAGCGGCCCGCCCTGCAGCACCATGTTCAGGCACTTCTCGAACCGCGGCGGTTCCGACAGCTGCTTCCAGTCCCGGTCCGCGAACGTCAAGATGAACTGCCGTGCTTTCAGCTCACCCAGCCCGTCCCAGCCCCCGAGCGCCACCGCTTCCGCGTAATAGGCGCGGGTCACATCGCCCGGGCTTCGCTCTGCGGCGCAGAAATCCCCCATGGCTGCGGCGAAATAGCGTAGGGACTTGGTGAACCGTTCGTCGTCCGTACGGCCGACGTCACGCAGGATCCGCGCGGCCGACAGGTTGTACTCGGCACGCTCTCCGGGGCGCCGTACACCCATGCTGGCGATGAGCCGTTCCAGGTCCTGGATGTCGCGCTCGCCGGGGCCGCTGCTCAGCCGGGCGGGTGGCACGCCCTTGTACTCGCAGTTGTCCAGATGGAAGGCGAGCAGCACGCTCACCAACTGGTGCGAGTAGTGGATGTCCAGGGCGTCGGCGTGCAGCAGTTCGTCGAGCCGTGAGGTGATACCGATCTCGGCCCGGTCCAGCTCCGCGGCGATCGCGACGAACTCCTTGTCGGAGGGATCGATGCGCAGCAGGCGTTCGGAGGCCGTCTTCGCCTTCGTCCACTCGCGTGTGGCGCGGTACGACCAGATCAGCCGCTTCAGCAGACCGGCCTGAAGCCGCGGCTGCGTCTGCGCGGCGAGCATGCCCTCCAGGATCCTGGCCGCCTCGTCGTGCTTGCCGATGTCCTTGCAGATCGTCGCCATGACGTTCTGGTGGGCCTCGATCTCCTCTGCCACCGGGGTATGTGCTCGGAGCAGCTCAAGCCCCTCGTCGCCGCGCCTGAGGCGTTGCAGCAGCCAGGCCAGTGAACGGACAGCGCGGTCGGTGTTGTCGCCTTCGGCGATGGCGCGGCGGTACAGGTGCTCGGCGGCGTCGAGATCTCTGGTAATGGTCTCCGCGTGGTACGCCTGCTGGTAGGAGGACCCCGACCAGGGCGCATGGCGGTTCGCCTGGGCCTTCGGCCGCCGCGGGGAATCAGGCCGTTGGGCTGGCACGCGCCGAGGGACCGATTGCTGCCGGAGTGCCGAAGCCTGGTCGCAGCCAAGACCGGCGAGTCTGCGGGCCTCGGCGACAAGAGCATGTAATCCACCGTGGTTGGGGTGATTCCTCAGACCCACCTCGGCGATACGAATGGCGTCCTCGAAACGGCCTGCGTCAATGGCCCGTTGAGCTGCCAGCAGCTGCGGAGGAACGCTCTGCGGGACGGGAACCGAGGGTCCGGAACCGGAGGCCGGTGCGGCCCACTCCGCCCTGAACGCCGGTGCGAACTCGGGGGCCAGAACGCGCAGCACCTGAAACAGGTGCTCTTCCGTCGGGGCCGCCTCGGACACCAGCGGCTCCAGCGACGCCTCCGGCGCCTGCCCCCAAGCGGTCAACAGGTACAACGCACTGCGCAGCGCCACCCTCCGCGTCTCGGCGTCGGTGTGGACTGCCCCCGCAAACGCCATGGCCGCAGTGCCGGGCAGCGGGTTGTCCTTGAGCAGGCACATCAAGAGGCCCAGCAAACGGTCGTCATGATGCTGCGCCGGATCGACGACGAGTGCGTCGCCGAGCACCGTAGCGGCAGAGATGTGATCCCCCAGCCGGACATGGAGCACCGCCAGGTCCCAGGCGTACCGCCCGCCGAGCGTCGCCGCGCTGGTCATCCACTCGATCGCCTGCCGCGCAGCCGCGGCTCCCGACGTGCCGCTCAGCGTGAGCAGCGCCGCGAGATGGCGGGCCGGAAGGTAGTCGCAGCGGTCGGCGAGTGAGAGCAGCAGTCGTGCTATCTCCAGCAGTCGGCGGGGTTCGCGTATCTTCAGTGCGTAAGCGTGCTTCTGACCGCAGCGGGCCAGCTCGCCTTCCACCAGTGGGACGAAACTGGGATCGAGCGGAAACGCGGCATCGCGCTTGAACACTATCGGCGTGAGCGCCATTTGGTCCGGCCCCGAGGGGATGTGCGGCTCGAGTTGCGCGCGCAAGGCGTCCCAGGCAGGCGAGGGAGAGTACTCCGGCACCGGTTGCTCGCGTGGAGCGGGAAATCCGGTCGGGGCAGGAACGCCAGTTGGGGTAGGAAGCCCGCTCGGAGCGGGAGCCTCCGCTTCATCCACCGGAGCCGCCTCGACCAGGTCGATCGCGGCAGCCGCTAGCAGCGCCGGACCGGATGATGTGCCAAGCACAAGGCTGTCGCTACCAACTGCCTCCAGGCGCCCCCGGATCATGGGCTTGCCCTTGAGGTGTACGACCACTTGAGATCCGATGGGGTACCAACGGCTGACAAGGTCCAGATCCACAGGGTGAATCTTCTCGCATTTCGCTCGCCAATGGGAGAGAAAAGACAGTCTCTGGCGCACTTGCCCCGGGACATGGGCCGACTCGGCTGCTTCCCGCCCACCGCCTTCCGGGCGAACCCGTCTGCCGCCACACCGTGCGGTTTTGCCTCTCCCGAGATCGAGTGACCGTATTGATCCGTTGCAAAGTGCTGGACCGGCAGCAGGTCCTGGCCGCCGAGCAGAAGAAGCAGCGGGACGCGGTGCAGTCGCGTCGGTGGCGTCGAATCCGCTGCTGGGTGCCGTACGGCCGGATCCGCAGAGCGCGCCACTCTCCGCGTACAAGCCGCCGCAACTGCCGCACGGGGCTTCTTCGGGCTCGGGCGCGGGGTACAGCTCGTCGTCGGCGCCCAAGCAGTAGGCAGCCGGGGCCCGTAATGTCCGCACATGACAGTCGGGCCGAGCCCCGTCGGATTCCCGACGGGACTCGGCCCGACTGCTGCGGTCAGGCGGCCGACGCGGCCCCGGACACCTCGGCGAGGTACGCGTTCGCCTTCTCCGGGTCGAAGAAGAAGTTCTCGAAGTCCGCCGGGTTGTTGAAGCCGTTGGCGAAGCGGTCAGCGACCGGCTGGAGCTGGCCGGCGGCGCCGATCAGGTTCAGCACGTGCTCCGGCGGTACGCCAAGCATCGCGTTGGTCCACTTCACGACGTGCTGCGCGGTGTCCCAGTAACGGTCGAACGTGGCCTGCATCCAATCCGCGTCGAACTCCCGGTCGCCGTGCTCAATGATCGACTCCAGGTACGCATTGGCGCACTTGGAGGCCGAGTTGGAGCCCTGGCCGGTGACCGGGTCGTTGGCGACGACGACGTCCGCCACACCGAGCACCAGACCGCCGCTGGGCAGCCGGCCGATCGGCTTGCGGACGGTCGGGGCGTAGCGGCCCGCCAGGGTGCCGTTGGCGTCGGTCAGTTCGACCTTGGTGGCACGGTCGTACTCCCACGGCGTGAACCGCTTCATGAGCTCCAGCGTCATGGCGAGGTGCTCGGAGGGGTCCTTGATGTCCCGGAACACATCGAGCGGGCCACCCGGAATGCCCTCCCAGAACAGGATGTCGGCGCGGCCGGACGTGGTCAGGGTGGGCATCACGAAGAGCTCGCCGACGCCGGGTACCAGGTTGCAGCGGACCGCGTCGAAGTGGGGGTGCTCGGGGCGCGGGCCCATGCCGTGGACGTACGCGACGGCCAGGGCGCGCTGCGGGGCGTCGAACGGCGAACGGGACGCGTCCCGGCCGAACATGGAGACCAGCTCGCCCTTGCCCGCGGAGACCAGCACCAGGTCATAGGTGCGGGAGAAGTAGTCCAGGTCGGAGACGGCGGCACCGTGGATGACGAGCTGCCCACCGCGCTGGGCGAAGGTCTCCATCCAGCCGGCCATCTTCACGCGCTGGTCGACGGACTGGGCGAAACCGTCCAGCTTTCCGACCCAGTCGACGGCGCGCGACGAGTCGGGCGCGGCGACCGAGACGCCGAGGCCCTCGATGCGCGGGGCCTGGGACTCCCAGAAGTTGAGCTGGTAATCACGCTCGTACTGGAGCGCAGTGTTGAACATGCACTGCGTCGACATGACCCGGCCTGAGCGGATCTCGTCGGAGGTGCGGTTGGACATCAGGGTGACTTCGTACCCTTTGGACTGCAGTCCGAGGGCGAGCTGGAGACCGGACTGACCGGCTCCGACTATGAGTATCTTCCGCATCGCGGTTCTCCATTACGTGTTGCGTGCGAGCCAGGGGGTGCTGAAGATCTTGGCCGGGTTCGCGACCTGGATCTTCAGCGCCCTCCTATGCGGGGGTGGCGTCGAGGGCGTGGCCGACGAGGGCCAGCAGCGACTCGACGACGGTGGTCTTGTTACGCGCGTCCATGATCACAACAGGCACGTGCGGAGGCACGGACAGGGCGTCCCTGACATCCTCCGCCTCGAACCCCGGTGTGCCCTCGAAGTGGTTGACGGCGACGATGTACGGCAGGCCGCAGCTCTCGAAGTAGTCGAGTGCGGGGAAACAGTCGGCGAGCCGCTGGGTGTCGGCGAGCACGACCGCACCGATCGCGCCGCGCACCAAGTCGTCCCACATGAACCAGAAGCGCTGCTGGCCCGGTGTGCCGAACACGTACAGCACGAGGTCGTCGTCGAGTGTGAGCCGGCCGAAGTCCATCGCGACGGTCGTGGTGACCTTGTCGGGCGTCGCGGAGAGATCGTCGGTCTCCTCACTGGCCTGGGTCATCACCGCTTCAGTCTTCAGCGGGGTGATCTCGGAGACCGACCCCACGAAGGTCGTCTTGCCCACGCCGAACCCGCCCGCGACCACGATCTTCGTGGCGATGGGGGCCTTGGTGTGGTTCAACTGCCATGCCTGCAGCGATTCTTCGGCCTGGTCCTTGGTCCCCGGCTGGCGCGGGGCGAAGAGCGGCGACTCAGAGACGGCGGAGTCCATTGAGCACCCTTTCGAGCAGTGCGCGGTCGGGCTGGCCGGCGCTGTGGCCGGTCCCGTACACGCGGATCTTTCCCTGGTCGGCCAAGTCGCTGAGCAGCACGCGTACCACGCCGAGCGGCATCTTCAACAGGGCGGAGATCTCGGCGACCGTACGCATCCGGCGGCAGATTTCGACGATGGCCTGGAGCTCCGGCATGACGCGGGTGCCCAGGTTGCCGTTGGTCAGCTCGCGGCGCTCCTCGGGGGCTTCGAGCGCGGCGACGAACGTCTCGACGAGCAGGACGTGGCCGAAGCGGGTGCGACCGCCGGTGAGCGAGTACGGGCGAACCCGTGCCGGCCTTCGGTCCAACCCGCGGACGGGGAGCCTATGGGCAGGTTCAACAGCGGGCGTCACTGGGCGCTCTCCATCGATTTGCGCAATTCACTGCGGAGTTCGGGGGTGAGTACGTGTCCGGCTCGACCGACGAAGAGCGCCATGTGGTAGGCGATGACACTCATGTCGCAGTCCGGGGTGGCGTGCACACCGAGCAGCGAGCCGTCGCTGATCGACATGACGAAGACGCTGCCCTCGTCCATGGCGACCATGGTCTGCTTGACGCCGCCGCCGTTCATCAGCTTGGCGGCGCCGATGGTGAGGCTGCCGATGCCGGAGACGATGGTGGCCAGGTCGGCGCTGGAGCCCTTGGGGCCGTCCTGCCGACCGGTGTCCTGAGTGGTCAGATGGCCGGGGTCGGAGGAGAGCAGCATCAGCCCGTCGGACGAGACGACGGTGACCGAGTGGACTCCTGGCACCTCCTCCACCAGATTGCTCAGCAACCAGTGAAGGTTCCGGGCCTCGGTACTCAGCCCGAATGTGCTGGGCGCAGTCAACTGCGTGCCTCCTCGACTGTGTCCCCCGTCTCATCGGTCCGGCCGTCGCTACGGTGGGCCGGGTCACTGTGCTCGGTGAGTGCGGAGCGCCCGGCGTGCGCGGGGTTCCCGGGGAACGGCTGGGTCGCCGTCATCTCCGCGATCTCCGCCTCGACGTCCCGGCGGCCGTCCTTCGCGCCCTGGTGGAAGCCGCCGAGCCGACGGCGCAGCGCCTCCTTGTCCAGGCTTCCCTTGCGCTCAGTGCTGGGTGCCGTGGTGGGCTTGACGACCTTGGGGGTGCGCTTGGGCAGCCCCTTGTCCGTGATGCGCTCCTGCTGCGGCTGTGCCTGCTGCTCCGGCTGACGGGGGCCGGGCAGCGCGTCGGTGACGGGCGCGGGGGCCGGGGCGACGTACGGCTCCGCGGCAGGCGCGGGAGCCGGAGCGGCGTACGGCTCCGGGGACTCGTCGGCAAGGCGCTCGTGGCGGTCAGGGCCGATGGCGTACGGGTCGGGCGTCGTGAAGTCGGGGGCGTCCGTGAACTCCGGAGCCACCGGGAGCCGTACCTGCATCGTGGTCTCGGCCTCGGCCTCGGCAGCGACCGGGGCGGGTGCGGGGGCGTTGCCCGCCACATGCCCGGGTGTGGGAGCAGGCTCGGGCTCGGCAGCGACCCCGGACTCGCGGATCGTCTGCTCGGCCGCGGCGATCAGCGGGTCGTCGGGCAGCGCGAGCGTACGCCCTGACAGTGCATTGGAGTTGGCCTCGGCGACCGACCCCGGCAGGTTCAGCGAGGCCGTGTCCCCAGGGGCCTTCACGGGCGGCGGCGTGGCGGCCTGTGGCGCCTCCGGCAGCAGCGCCTGGGGCAGTACGACGACTGCCGTGACCCCCCCGCTGCCCTTGTGGTCGCGCAGCTGGACCCGTACGCCGTGGCGCGCGGCCAGCAGGGAGGTGACCTGGAGGCCGAGCCCGGCCCCTTCCGCACTCTGCTCCCCCACCCCGAACAACGTGGGGTCGGCGAGCCGGTCGTTGAGCTCGCCCATCCGTACGGCGGACATCCCGATGCCCTCGTCCTGGACGGAGAGCATCACCTCGCCGGTCTCCAGCAGCCAGCCGGAGAGCTGGACTGCGGAGTCCGGCGGCGAGAAGGAGGTCGCGTTCTCCAGGAGTTCGGCGACGAGGTGGCTGAGGTCGTCCGCCGCGAAACCGGCGATCTGGGCGTGCGGCGGCAGGGACTGGATGGTGACCCGCTCGTACCGCTCGATCTCGGAGACGGAGGCACGCAACACATCGACCAGCGGGATCGGGCCCGCGTGCCCGTGGCCGTGCTCGGCGCCCGCGAGGACCAGCATGTTCTCGCTGTGGCGGCGCATGACCGTGGCCATGTGGTCGAGCTTGAAGAGGGTGTCCAGCCTCTCCGGGTCGTGCTCCTGCTCCTCCAGACTCTCGATGACACCGAGCTGACGCTCGACGAGGCCGAGGGTGCGCAGCGAGAGGTTGACGAAGGTGTGGTGGACCGTGTTCTTCAGCCGCTCCAGCTGGGCTGTGAGGTCGGAGGCAATCACCTGGAGTTCGGCGCGCTGCACGGTGAGGGCCTCGCGTCCGGCGATCAGCTCGGCACGCTCGGTCTGCACGCTCTCGAAGCGGCCGTTGAACTCGTGGAGCAGTCCGTGCAGCTTGCCGTGCAGGGCGTTGACGGACCGTACGACCTGGGCGAACTCGTCGTTGCGGCCGGTGTAGCGGACCGGCTCGGCGGTGTCGGGTTCCGCGGCGAGGCGGGCGGCACCGATCCGCAGGACGGCGAGCGGCTGGGTGAGGGTGCGGGCCACGGCGGTGGAGACGCCGACGGCTACCAGCAGACAGCCGCCGAGCAGCGCGATCCGCAGTTCGAGCGCGGTGACGTCGTCGTCGCGCAGCTGCTCCAGGCTCTGGACCTGTGCGGTGCCGAGGGCGGACTCGACGCCCCGCATCCGGTCGATCCGGGCGGAGAGTGCCGCCTCGACCTTCTTGCGGTCGGCCTGCTGCTCGGATTCCGACAGCTGGGGGCTGTCGGTGAGGGAGTTGAGGTACTTCTCCGCGCTGTTGACCTCTGGCCCGGTGACGGTGGACGACAGCTTGTCGCGGGCGGCGGAGCCCGCGGCCTGGTCGAAGTCGGCGAGCGAGGAGAGTTCGCGGACCCGCGCCTGCTGGGCGGCGGCACTCAGCTCGTCACGGGTGTCGTCGGCTCTGCCGCTGCCCTCGCCCTGGGGCTGGACGGGCAGCCCGGTGACCGGGTCGAGCTGCGGGGTCGTGGTGTTGTGGGGCACGGAGAGCGCGGCCATCAGCAGCCCGCGGGTGGCGGAGGCCTGTTCGGTGGCCTGGCCGAGGGCGAGCGGGGCTCGGGTGGACTCGGCTACGCGCGGCGGGGTCTTCTCGGCGAGCTCGTCGGCGATGTCGTGGAGCTTGGCGATGACCTCGGAGTACGCCTGATGGGCCTCCAGCGCGGTGCCCTTGCCGCTGAGCGCGTCGCGGCGCAGGGAGGGAATGGTGGAGAGGTCGCGGCGCAGCGCGGCCGGGGCCGCGTCCCTGATCTCTTCCACCTGCTGATCGACGCGGGCGCTCGGGCTGCCGGGGTCGCCCTTGCCTTCCGCCTTGGGGCCGGTCTTCTCGTCACGGCCGGCCGCGATGTAGGCGGTGACCTCGTCACGCTCGTCCGCGAGGGCGTGGGCGAGCGCGATGGCCTGCTGGTTCAGCTCGGCCAGGGTGACCAGCCGCTGCGACTCGTTCAGGTCGGAGGAAGCACTGAGGACCGCGGGCGCGCCCGCGGCGATGACGGTGATACCGACGACCGCGACACCGGCAACCAGCCGGCTGCGTACGCGCACGGTGCGTCTGGTGCCCTCGCTCTCGGCAGGTACCGGAGTCGTCGCCCCGGAACCGCCGTGCTTGTTGCCCTTGCTCCGAGGCCGCTTCTTCTGCACCGGTGCTCGCATTCTTGACTCGTCCGCCCTTGAAGCAGAGGTGACGCACAGTCACTTGTGAACGAGCGCCCCGACCCCTGGTACGGCTTCTGACCATTCCAGTGCTTTTGAGAGGGGGGCACGCATCAACCACTCCGCCACCCGAACGAGTGAACATCACTCTGGAGTTGACGAACAAGTCTTCCCCTGGAGCGCGTCCGGCACACCTTGACCGCCGGTTGGAACTTCCGCCCAGGCTTTGGCAGGATGCCCGCCCGCACGCCACACGGAGCCCTTCCTTCCGCTCCGGACATCCGCCTGGCCTGCTGGCGCAGGCCGGTCTCGGCCAGTGCAGGGCTCGTGAAGGCGTCGTGCAGACTGGCTGGATGCGAATCGAACTCGCCACCGTCGCCGGTAGCGCCGAACGACCGAACGAGGACTGGGCTGCCACCGCCCTGCCCGCTTCCGGCCAGGGCGGGACGCTGATCCTGCTCGACGGAGTGACTCCTCCTCAGGGTGACGACGGCTGTGTGCACTCCGTCCCCTGGTTCACTGCACGACTGGGCGGCTCGCTGGTTGAACTGTCCGGTTCGCGACGGGATCTGACCCTCCAGGAGATCTTGGCCGAGTCCATCCGGCACACCGCCGATGCACACCGCCCCCTGTGTGACCTTTCTCACGTTAGAACGCCGCAGGCAACGGTCGTCATGGTGCGCTGGGACGAACGCGAGATCGAGCACCTGGTGCTCTCCGATTCCGTACTGCTGTTCGAGACACCCGACGGGACCGTGCGCCCCCTCCTCGACGACCGGCTGGACCGCCTACCGCCGGGCTCGCTGGCCTGCGAAGCCACCACCGACGCACGAATGCGCAACAAGGAGGGCGGCTTCTTCACCGCCGCCGCAGACCCCTCCGTGGCGGCCCGCGCAGTTACCGGACGCACCCCGCTCGGCCAGGTGCGGGCGCTGGCCGCGATGACCGACGGGGCAGCCCGCTGGACCGAGATGTTCCAGGAGGGCGACTGGGCGGACTGCCTCGGAGTGCTCCACAAAGAAGGGACACAGGGGCTGATCGACCGCGTCCGGATTCTGGAGGACGCGGACACGGAGCGCACATATCTGCGCCGCAGCAAGACCCACGACGACGCGACGGCGGTCTACGCGGTGCTGTGACGGCCTACCGGGAAGGGCGGGCCACGGCGGGGCGATGCCCCTGTGGATGTCAAGCGGTCACTGTCAGTCCTCGGCTCGGGCATTCAAGTGATGCAGCAACCGGGCCAGTTCGGCCACCTCGGCCCGGTCCCAGTCGGCGAGCTTGCGCACATAGCGTTCGCGGCGGGCGTCGCGGACGCTGCGATAGCGGGCCAGTCCCTCGACGGTGAGGTGGACGAGCCAGGCCCGGCCGTCGGCCGGATCGGGCTCGCGCGCCACCAGTCCGAGGTCCTCCAGGGCACGCAGTTGACGGCTCATGGTCGCCTTGCCGACCCCGAAGTAGGCCGCGAGGTCGGTGGCTCGCTGCCGCCCGGCCGACTCCAGCCGTACGAGAAGTCCGTACGCGGCGGCCTCCAGTTCGGGGTGTACCTCGCGCGCCATTTCCCCGGAATTGGCGCGCGCCCGGCGCAGAAAGACGGCCAACTCCCGCTCCAGCGCAAGGAATGCGTGGTCCACACCACTTTCTCCGGTCGCGCCGGGTTCACTACCGCTTTCGCTCCCGTGCACGTCAACACCCCTCATGAGCTTTCCGAACGCTGAAAGTTTCTTTCGTTGCTGGTCATCGCCGCAGCTTGGCCAGTATTTCGCAGGCGTAGACCAACGGCAGCGCTGGGGCCCTCTTCCGCAGCGCGGGTCTACGTGCGTAGCGTCATGCATGGCATGTTCGCGCCATGGCATGCCAACAGGGGTTCGCCCACCGTCCCCCTGGGATCAGCACGTCCCCCCCACCAAGGCCTCGGAGGCACTCACATGCCAGTGCTCAGATCCAGATCCGGACCATCCCGTCGCTCGCGCTTCGCCGCGGCCGGAACCCTGCTCGCAGCCCTCTCCTTACTCCTCACCCTGCCCGGCGCGGCGAGCGCCTCGGGCACCCACGACACCGCCGCCGCGGCCAAGAAGCCCGAGCGCGGCACGGCCACCATGGGCATGGGCGTCGTCGCCCACGATGGCCAGGGCGGACTGCCGCGTGACACCCGCGCCGTCCAGACCGAAGGCGTGGACGTCAGCGGCCACCAGGGCAACGTCAGCTGGGCGACACTCTGGAACAGCGGCGTGAAGTGGGCCTACACCAAGGCCACGGAGGGCACGTACTACACGAACCCCTACTTCGCCCAGCAGTACAACGGCTCGTACAACATCGGCATGATCCGGGGCGCGTACCACTTCGCCACCCCGGACACCACGAGCGGCGCCGTCCAGGCCAACTACTTCGTGGACCACGGGGGCGGCTGGTCGAAGGACGGCAAGACCCTGCCCGGCGTGCTCGACATCGAGTGGAACCCGTACGGCGCGCAGTGCTACGGCAAGACCGCGGCAGGCATGGTGTCCTGGATCCGTGACTTCGTGAACACCTACAAGGCGCGCACCGGACGCGACGCGGTCATCTACACAGCGACCAGCTGGTGGCAGGCCTGCACCGGGAACAGCGCGAGCTTCGGTAGCACCAACCCGCTGTGGGTGGCCCGCTACAACACCACGGTCGGCGAACTCCCGGCCGGCTGGAGCTACTACACGATGTGGCAGTACACCTCGTCCGGCCCCTACGTCGGTGACCACGACCGCTTCAACGGCGCTCTCGACCGCGTACAGGCTCTCGCGAACGGCTGAGCCGGCCTGCCGCGCCTGCCCGGTCCGACGCTTCGCACAGCAGAGCCCTGGTGACCCACCCAGTCGCCGGGGCTCTGCCCTGTTCGCGCCCGTGAACAGGCATTCCTCTCTCCGAACCGGCAACGAGGACCCTCTATACACTCAGCGTATACACCGTGCGTATAGCCCTTTCCACTGCGCACGCCGTGCGCCTTGTTCAGCTACGGCATCATCCTGCTGCACGACATCTACAAGGGGACGGTGCCCGCCGTGCCGGGCATCATCGACGCGCTGAAGAAGCAGGGCCACACCTTCGTCACTGTCCCTCAGCTGATGGCGCCCGCAGAGCCGGTCCCGGGGACCATCTACCGCCCGTGAGACTGAGCCGTGCGGCCCGAAGCGCGGGAACGCCCGGCGCACACGGAACGGCCCGCCCACCCGTTGCCGGAGAGGCGGGCCGTCCGCACCGGTCGTGCACGTGGTGCCACACCCGTCACGCCATGGCACCTACGCCGCGGCCGGGATCCTCTCCTCGGGCCTGGCCGCGGAGGCCGGGGCGAGGGCGAGCTCCAGCACCTGGCGGACGTCCGTCACCGGGTGGACCTCCAGGGTTTCCAGGACCTCGGCCGGGACATCGTCCAGGTCGGCCTCATTCCGCCTCGGGATCACCACGGTGGTGATTCCGGCCCGGTGCGCGGCCAGCAGCTTCTGCTTCAGGCCGCCGATCGGCAGCACCCGTCCGGTCAGCGAGACCTCACCGGTCATCGCCACATCCGTACGGACCAGTCGTCCGGAGAGCAGCGAGGCCAGCGCCGTCGTCATGGTGATGCCGGCGCTCGGGCCGTCCTTCGGGACCGCGCCCGCCGGGAAGTGGATGTGCACGCCGCGGTCCTTCAGATCCGCGACCGGCAGCTCCAGCTCCGCGCCGTGCGACCGCAGGAAGCCGAGCGCGATCTGCGCGGATTCCTTCATGACGTCGCCGAGCTGACCGGTGAGGGTCAGTCCCGACGCCCCGGTCTCCGGGTCGGCCAGCGACGCCTCCACGAACAGCACGTCACCACCGGCACCGGTCACCGCGAGCCCGGTGGCCACGCCCGGCACCGCGGTACGGCGCTCGGCCGGGTCCTGGGCGGACTCGGGGACGTGGTGCGGCCGGCCGATCAGACCTCGCAGATCCGCTTCGGTGACCGTGAACGGGAGCTCCCGGTCGCCCAGTTCGTGCTGAGCGGCAACCTTGCGGAGCAGCCGGGAGATGGCCCGCTCCAGGTTTCGTACGCCCGCTTCACGGGTGTACTCGCCTGCCAGCTTGCGCAGCGCGGACTCGTCGAGCATCGCCTCTTCCTTCTCCAGACCGGCCCGCTCCAGCTGGCGCGGAAGCAGGTGGTCACGGGCGATGACGACCTTCTCGTCCTCGGTGTAGCCGTCGAGCCTGACCAGTTCCATACGGTCGAGCAGGGCTTCCGGAATGGCTTCGAGCACATTGGCCGTCGCCAGGAAGACGACGTCGCTGAGGTCGAGTTCGACCTCCAGGTAGTGGTCCCGGAAGGTGTGGTTCTGTGCCGGGTCGAGGACTTCGAGGAGGGCGGCGGCCGGGTCGCCCCGGAAGTCGGAGCCGACCTTGTCGATCTCGTCGAGCAGCACGACCGGGTTCATCGAACCGGCCTCCTTGATGGCCCGGACGATACGGCCCGGCAGGGCGCCGACGTAGGTACGCCGGTGGCCGCGGATCTCCGCCTCGTCCCGCACACCGCCGAGCGCGACGCGGACGAACTTGCGCCCCATGGCGTGCGCGACGGATTCACCGAGCGAGGTCTTGCCCACGCCCGGAGGACCCACCAGCGCCAGCACGGCACCGCCGCGCCGCCCACCGACGACGCCGAGGCCGCGGTCGGAACGCCGCTTGCGTACCGCCAGGTACTCGGTGATCCGCTCCTTCACGTCCTGCAGGCCCGCGTGCTCGGCGTCGAGGATCTCCTGGGCGCCGCGGATGTCGTACGCGTCCTCGGTCCGTTCGGTCCACGGCAGTTCGAGGACGGTGTCGAGCCAGGTCCTGATCCAGGAGCCCTCGGGGCTCTGATCGGAGGAACGCTCCAGCTTGCCGACCTCCTTGAGCGCCGCCTCGCGGACGTTCTCGGGAAGATCGGCGGCCTCGACGCGCGCCCGGTAGTCGTCGGGCTCGTCCGCGCCGGAACCAGGATCGCCATTGAGATCGGCGAGCTCCTTGCGCACGGCTTCGAGCTGGCGCCGCAGCAGGAATTCGCGCTGCTGCTTGTCGACGCCCTCCTGGACGTCCTTGGCGATGGACTCGGCGACATCCTGCTCGGCGAGGTGTTCACGGAGCCACTGGATGGCGAGCTTCAACCGGGCGACCGCGTCCACGGTCTCCAGGAGCTGCACCTTCTGGGCGGTGGTGAGGAAGGGTGAGTATCCGGAATTGTCGGCGAGCGCGGAGATGTCCTCGATCTGCTGGACCCGGTCCACGACCTGCCAGGCGCCGCGCTTCTTCAGCCAGCTGGTGGCGAGTGCCTTGTACTCCCTGACCAGCTCGGCGGCGGCTCCGGGAACGGCGTCTCCCCGGCCGAGCTTGTTCGAAGCCAGCGAAGAATCGGGGACGACCGCGTCGACCCGTGTCCCCTCCACCCAGAGGGCGGCACCCGGCCCGGTGGTCCCGGCCCCGATCCGCACCCGGCCACGGCCGCGGATGAGCGCGCCCGGATCCCCGTCCGAAAGCCGTCCGACCTGCTCGACGGTGCCGATGACACCGGTGCCGGTGTACGTCCCGTCGATCCGCGGCACAAGAAGCACTTCGGGCTTGCCGCCGCCCTCGCGGGCTGCGGCCTGCGCAGCTTCCACGGCGGCGCGTACATCGGGGTCGGACAGGTCCAGAGGCACCACCATCCCGGGCAGCACGACCTCGTCGTCGAGCGGCAGCACGGGCAGGGTGAGCGGAGTGACCGCATCGGACTCGATAGCCATGATCTCCCCTTCGGCATTCAAGTTGAGCTATCCAGACTCAATGCTCCTTAGCCGCCCATTGTTCCCCGGTGCACGTTCGCTGTGAGCGATCGACTGAATGCGCTCGCTCCGCAGGCGACATCCCTCGACGGCGCACGCCCCGGGCCGCGCAACGGCGCACGCTCCGCCCGGACGGATCGGGCAGATCCGGCAATCCGCTGGCTCCGGCCGCGTCGAGCGGCCAGGATGGCTGAGAGGCTGTCGGGTGGCCTCTGATCGGACGGCCACGTCCGTCCGCGCACGCTTCCCGCGTTGCCGGGATCGCACGCACCAGACCGTGTCCGCTTTCCGATCGGAGGCCACCCGACAGCCTCTGAGACCGCGTCCACCATCCACCGGAGATCCGCACCATGCCCGACATCAACGGCCCCGACATCCACGGCCCCGTCACGCTCGACCGCCGCGAAGGCCCGTACGGCGAGGTCGTTCTGCGGGAACGGGGTGACGACTTCGAGATCATCGCCAACGGGTGCTTTCTGATGGACACCTCCGACGGGCGTTCCGAGCGGCTGCTGATCGACGCGGCGCTGGCCGCACTGCCCGCCGACCGGGCGGCACCGGCGGTGCTCATCGGAGGTCTCGGGGTCGGGTTCTCGCTCGTCCGGGCCGCCGCCGAGCCGCGATGGGGGCGGATCGCCGTCGTCGAGCGGGAGCAGGCGATCGTGGACTGGCATCTGGAGGGGCCGCTGGCCGGGATCTCCGGCGCGGCGCTCGCCGATCCGCGGACCGAGATACTGACAACGGACCTCATTTCGTACCTGCGTACGACTACGGACCGTTACGACGCCCTGTGCCTGGACATCGACAACGGACCGGACTGGACCGTCACCGAGGACAACACGAGCCTGTACTCCCCCGCCGGTCTGGCGGACTGCTGGGAGCGACTGACACCGGGCGGCGTTCTCGCGGTGTGGTCCGCACAACCGTCCGCCGAGTTTGAACAAGCCTTGCGGAATGCCGGTTTCAGCGGAGTTAGGACGGAAGAGATCAGTGTTGCCCGAGGTGTGCCCGACGTGGTGCATCTCGCACTTCGGACAGGCTGAGAGCCCCCACCGGGTATCCGGGCCCCCGGACGCCCGGGGCCAAGCGCCACAAGGCCGACACTCCGCCACTTCGTCGCGCCCAAGCCGTTACACCCTGCGTAGCCGAGAGCAGTCCCCTGCCTTTACGCTGCTGACCGGTAATGGGGATCACCCACGAAATCCACAAGCGAAGACCGTGCGTCCGGGGGAATGGCCCTCGTGAGAGCGGGGCAGGGGCGGGGCGATGGAACAGACACACACCACCCACCATGGTGTCGCAGCCACGCCGGGCGCGCAGCGCCGGGTGCTGGTGGTCGAGGACGACGCCACGATCGTCGATGCCATTTCCGCCCGGCTGCGGGCCGAGGGCTTTCTGGTGCAGACCGCCCTCGACGGACCCGCAGCCGTGGACGCGGCCGAGGCATGGCAGCCCGACCTGATGGTGCTCGACATCATGCTCCCCGGCTTCGACGGCCTGGAGGTCTGCCGCCGTGTGCAGGCCCAGCGGCCGGTCCCGGTGCTGATGCTGACCGCCAGGGACGACGAGACCGACATGCTGGTCGGCCTCGGGGTCGGCGCCGACGACTACATGACCAAGCCGTTCTCGATGCGCGAGCTCGCGGCCCGGGTGCACGTCCTGCTGCGCCGGGTCGAGCGTGCCGCGCTCGCCGCGGTGACACCGCGCAGCGGCATACTCCGCCTCGGCGAACTGGAGATCGATCACGCGCAGCGACGGGTCCGGGTGCGTGCCGATGACGTCCACCTCACGCCGACCGAGTTCGATCTGCTGGTCTGCCTGGCCAATAGCCCGCGCGCGGTGCTCTCCCGGGAGCAGCTGCTGGCCGAGGTCTGGGACTGGGCGGACGCCTCCGGCACCCGTACCGTCGACAGCCACATCAAGGCGCTGCGCCGGAAGATCGGCGCGGAGCGGATCCGTACCGTGCACGGTGTCGGCTACGCCCTGGAGACCCCTGCACCATGAGCCGGCCCGGTTCCGGACTGCGCCCCTTCTCGGTCAAGGCCAAGCTCGGCACCCTCGTGGTGGTCTCGGTGTTCATCACCACCGGGCTTTTGATGGTGGCCTTGCGCACCAGGACGGAGCTGCGCTTCATCACGGTGTTCTCGGTGATCGCGACCCTGCTGATCACCCAGTTCGTGGCGCACGGCCTGACTGCGCCGCTGGACGAGATGACGACCGTGGCCCGGTCGATATCGCACGGTGACTACACCAGACGGGTCAGCGGCGCCGACCGGCGTGACGAGCTCGGCGATCTGGCCCAGACGATCAACCTCATGGCGGACGATCTGGAGGCCGTGGACCGGCACCGCAAGGAGCTGGTGGCCAATGTGTCGCATGAGCTACGGACACCCATCGCGGCGCTGAGAGCCGTGCTGGAGAACGTCGTGGACGGGGTGTCCTCGGCCGATCCGGAGACCATGCGTACGGCACTGACGCAGACCGAGCGGCTCGGCAGGCTGGTGGAGACGCTGCTGGACCTGTCCCGCCTGGACAGCGGGGTCGTCACGCTGAAGGCCCGCCGCTTCGAGGTGTGGCCGTATCTGTCGGGTGTGCTGAAGGAGGCGAACCTCGCCGCCTCGCACCGCCGGCTGTCCTCCGGTTCCGGGAATCACACCCGCAAGGACGTACATCTGCATCTGGATGTGTCGCCGCCCGAGCTGACCGCGCACGCGGATGCGGAACGACTGCACCAGGTAGTGGCCAATCTGATCGACAATGCTGTCAAGCACAGCCCGCCGCACGGCCGGGTCACCGTGCTGGCCCGGCGTGGGGCCGGACCGGAATCCCTGGCACTTGAGGTTCTGGACGAGGGCCCGGGCATTCCGGAGTCCGAGCGGCACCGGGTCTTCGAGCGTTTCAACCGCGGCGAGGTGCAGTCCCCGCACGGTCCGGGCAGCGACGGCGGTACGGGCCTGGGCCTGGCGATCGCCCGTTGGGCGGTGGATCTGCACGGCGGACGAATCGGCGTGGCCGAATCTGCTCGCGGCTGCCGCATTCGGGTCACTCTTCCGGGGGTCCGGCAACCGCGAGGCTGACATAGGGTTCGAAGCGGAAGCGCATGTTCTGCGTCTTCTGTCCAAGGGGTACGGTCCAGGGGGCCGTGGCTGCGGCCCCGTGTACCCGGAGTGAAGCGGAACCATGCTTGTTTCCCGCCATTTCCTGCGCCGAAACCCGCCTTCCTGTGTGACTTGCACGACGAAGACCGGCCCGGCCTGCATGGAACGGCCAGGGAGGCGTAGCCTTGATTTCCGCTGTCCATCACCTTGTGAAGCGGAAGAGGGCGGTTGCCGCCGTGTCGTCTCAGGCCCCCAGTAACTCGAGCATCTCGACCGACCAAGCCAACCCGGATTCGAACCCGGCCGCAGCTTTCGGTCCCAATGAGTGGCTCGTCGACGAGATCTACCAGCAGTACCTCCAGGATCCCAGTTCGGTCGATCGCGCCTGGTGGGACTTCTTCGCCGACTACAAGCCGGGCACGTCCGGCACGGCGGACAAGCCCGTTCCCGGCGCCGCAGCCGCAGGGGCCGCGGTGACCCCGGCCCCGGCCGCCACCGCACCGAACGCCACGCCCCGGCCCACTGAAGCGCAGGTCCCGGCTCCGGCCGCGAAGGCCGCCGCGCCCGCGGCTCCGGCGACCGCACAGGCCGCTCCCGCCGCCGCTGCCCCGGCAGCCCCGGCGAAGGCCGCGCCGGCTCCGGCCGCGAAGGCCGCCGCTCCTGCTCCGGCCAAGCCCGCCGCGGCTGAGGCCACCGAGGCCCCGGCGGGCCCCGAGTACGTGACGCTGCGCGGCCCGTCGGCCGCCGTCGCGAAGAACATGAACGCCTCGCTGGAGCTGCCGACGGCCACGTCCGTCCGCGCCGTTCCGGTGAAGCTGCTCTTCGACAACCGCATCGTCATCAACAACCACCTCAAGCGCGCCCGGGGCGGGAAGATCTCCTTCACGCACCTCATCGGGTACGCGATGGTGCAGGCCCTCAAGGCAATGCCGGCGATGAACCACTCCTTCGCGCTGAAGGACGGCAAGCCGACCCTGGTCAAGCCGGACCACGTCAACCTCGGTCTGGCCATCGATCTGGTGAAGCCGAACGGCGACCGCCAACTCGTCGTCGCGGCCATCAAGAAGGCCGAGACGCTCAACTTCTTCGAGTTCTGGCAGGCCTACGAGGACATCGTCCGCCGCGCCCGCAACGGCAAGCTCGGCATGGACGACTTCACCGGAGTCACCGCCTCGCTGACCAACCCCGGCGGCATCGGCACCGTGCACTCGGTGCCCCGCCTGATGCCCGGACAGGGCCTCATCATGGGCGTCGGCGCGATGGACTACCCGGCCGAGTTCCAGGGCACCTCTCAGGACACCCTGAACAAGCTGGGCATCTCCAAGATCATGACGCTGACCTCGACGTACGACCACCGGGTCATCCAGGGCGCCGCCTCCGGCGAGTTCCTGCGGATCGTCGCCCAGCTCCTGCTCGGCGAGAACGAGTTCTACGACGAGATCTTCAAGTCGCTGCGCATCCCGTACGAGCCGGTCCGCTGGCTCACGGACATCGACGCCTCGCACGACAACGACGTGACCAAGGCCGCGCGGGTCTTCGAGCTGATCCACTCCTACCGGGTCCGCGGCCATGTCATGGCCGACACCGACCCGCTGGAGTACCGCCAGCGCAAGCACCCCGACCTGGACATCACCGAGCACGGCCTCACCCTGTGGGACCTGGAGCGGGACTTCGCGGTCGGCGGTTTCGCCGGCAAGTCGATGATGAAGCTCCGCGACATCCTCGGTGTGCTGCGTGAGTCGTACTGCCGTACCACCGGCATCGAGTTCATGCACATCCAGGACCCGAGGCAGCGCAAGTGGCTCCAGGACCGGGTGGAGCGCACGCGCACCCAGCAGCCCGAGCGCGAGGAGCAGCTGCGGATCCTGCGTCGGCTGAACGCCGCCGAGGCGTTCGAGACGTTCCTGCAGACCAAGTACGTCGGTCAGAAGCGGTTCTCGCTGGAGGGCGGCGAGTCCGTCATCCCGCTGCTCGACGCGGTCATCGACTCCGCCGCCGAGGCCCGCCTCGACGAGGTCGTCATCGGCATGGCCCACCGCGGCCGGCTGAACGTCCTGGCGAACATCGTCGGCAAGTCGTACGCGCAGATCTTCCGCGAGTTCGAGGGCAACCTCGACCCCCGGTCGATGCACGGCTCCGGCGACGTGAAGTACCACCTGGGGGCCGAGGGCACCTTCACCGGTCTGGACGGCGAGCAGATCAAGGTCTCGCTGGCCGCCAACCCCTCGCACCTGGAGGCGGTCGACCCGGTCCTTGAGGGCATCACCCGCGCCAAGCAGGACATCATCAACAAGGGCGGCACGGACTTCACGGTCCTGCCCATCGCGCTCCACGGCGACGCGGCCTTCGCGGGCCAGGGCGTCGTCTCCGAGACGCTCAACATGTCGCAGCTGCGCGGCTACCGCACCGGCGGCACCGTCCACGTGGTGATCAACAACCAGGTCGGCTTCACCGCCGCCCCGGAATCCTCGCGCTCCTCGATGTACGCCACGGACGTGGCGCGCATGATCGAGGCGCCGATCATCCACGTCAACGGTGACGACCCCGAGGCCGTCGTCCGTGTCGCGCGCCTGGCCTTCGAGTTCCGGCAGGCGTTCAACAAGGACGTCGTGATCGACCTCATCTGTTACCGCCGCCGCGGTCACAACGAGGGCGACAACCCGGAGTTCACCAACCCGCAGATGTACACCCTGATCGACAAGAAGCGCTCGGTGCGCAAGCTCTACACCGAGTCCCTCATCGGTCGCGGCGACATCACGCTGGAAGAGGCCGAGCAGGCACTGCAGGACTTCCAGGGCCAGCTGGAGAAGGTCTTCGCGGAGGTCCGCGAGGCCACTTCGCTGCCGGCTCCGGCACACGTCCCCGAGGTCCAGCCCGAGTTCCCGGTCGCCGTGACCACCGCGATCTCCCAGGAGGTCGTGAAGGTCATCGCGGAGTCCCAGGTCAACGTCCCCGACCGGATCACCGTCCACCCCCGCCTGATGCCGCAGATGCAGCGTCGCGCGGCCTCGGTGGAGAACGGCACGATCGACTGGGGCATGGGCGAGACCCTGGCCATCGGTTCGCTGCTGATGGAGGGCACCCCGGTCCGGCTCGCCGGTCAGGACACCCGCCGTGGCACCTTCGGTCAGCGGCACGCGGTCCTCGTCGACCAGGTGACCGGCGAGGACTACACCCCGCTGCTCTACCTCTCCGACGACCAGGCCCGTTACAAC
The DNA here is from genome assembly GCF_040297265.1 of Streptomyces sp. NPDC001832. Lineage (NCBI taxonomy): Bacteria > Bacillati > Actinomycetota > Actinomycetes > Kitasatosporales > Streptomycetaceae > Streptomyces > Streptomyces sp. NPDC001832. The sequence goes on along the minus strand of NZ_JBEOYU010000040.1, from coordinate 22,850 downwards.
GTCTACGACTCGCTCCTCAGCGAGTACGCGGCGATGGGCTTCGAGTACGGCTACTCGCTGGCCCGTCCGGAGTCGCTGGTCATCTGGGAGGCCCAGTTCGGTGACTTCGTCAACGGCGCGCAGACCGTCGTCGACGAGTTCATCTCCTCGGCCGAGCAGAAGTGGGGCCAGACCTCCGGCGTCACGCTGCTGCTGCCGCACGGCTACGAGGGCCAGGGCCCGGACCACTCGTCCGCCCGCCCCGAGCGCTTCCTCCAGCTGTGCGCGCAGAACAACATGACGGTCGCCATGCCGACCCTGCCGTCGAACTACTTCCACCTCCTGCGGTGGCAGGTGCACAACCCGCACCACAAGCCGCTGGTCGTCTTCACCCCGAAGTCGATGCTCCGCCTCAAGGCGGCCGCGTCGAAGGCGGAGGAGTTCACCACCGGCGGCTTCCGCCCGGTGATCGGCGACGACTCGGTGAACGCGAGCGACGTCCGCAAGGTCGTCTTCTGCGCCGGCAAGGTCTACTACGACCTGGAGGCCGAGCGCGAGAAGCGTGGCGTCACGGACACTGCGATCATCCGTCTGGAGCGCCTCTACCCGCTGCCGGGCGCCGAGGTGCAGGCCGAGATCGCCAAGTACCCGAACGCCGAGAAGTACCTCTGGGCCCAGGAGGAGCCGGCCAACCAGGGCGCCTGGCCGTTCATCGCCCTGAACCTGATCGACCACCTGGACCTGGCCGTCGGCGCCGACGTCCCGCATGGTGAGCGCCTGCGCCGCATCTCGCGGCCGCACAGCTCGTCCCCCGCAGTCGGCTCGGCCAAGCGCCACCAGGCCGAGCAGGCACAGCTGGTCGCCGAGGTCTTCGAGGCCTGACGCTTCGAGGCCTGACCGGTCGCTATACGCACGCCGAAGGGCCCGGTTCCGCGAGTTGATCGCGGAACCGGGCCCTTCGGCATGTGCGCCCGCGTCCGAGTGCTTCAGATCATCTGCGGTTCGAAGTCCCAGTACGGACGGTTGCGGGAACGCGCCGAGACCGTGTGGACGTGCTGCTCGCCCAGGGTCGCCGCCAGGTCGCCCAGCGCCTCCGCCTCGACCTTGTCCGCGCGCTGCAGATCCCTGAGGCCGCGCAGGTCCGCGGCGTGCGCGATCCGGGCGGAGAGGGTCAGCGGATGGGTCCGGCCGAGGACCTCGACGGCCCGGGTGATGACCGAGTCCGTCAGTGCGGCGGCGGATTCCGGGTCGCCCACCAGGTTGCGCAGCGCCGAGGCGTTGATCGCGCAGCCCAGCGTCCAGGGGTGGTTCTCTCCCACGGCTCGCGTCATGTCGGCGAGCGCCTCCTCCAGAAGCGTGTGCGCATGGTCCCGCTCCCCCACATTGCGGAGGATCAGGGCATGGTTGGCCCGGGTACCCGCCACATACGGGTGTGTCTCGCCGAGCATGTCCACATAGCCGCCGACGACCTTCTCGCTTATGTCCCTGGCCCGGTCGATGTCGGCGTGCTCACGGGCGAAGAAGCTCTGGCTGGCCGCGAACATCATCGTCAGCGGGTCGTCCTCGCCCAGCACCCGCTCCGACCGTTCGAGAACCCGGGTGAACATGGCCGCGGCCCTGGCTCGCTCCCCCGAGCGGTACTGGCACAGCGCGAGATTGTGCTCCGCGCGCAGGGTCTGCGGGTTGTCGGGGCCCATGACCAGCCGGTGCACCCGGGCGCTCTGGTTCTGGAGCGACAGGGCGTCGCCGTACCGGCCGAGCAGGCGCAGGTCGGTGGCGTAGTTGATCTCGGAGTAGAGCGTCCAGCTGTGGCGCGGTCGCAGCAGTCGGCGCCGGGCCTCCAGGGTGCGCTGGTTGAGATCGAGCGCTTCCTCGTACCGGCCCAGCAGACGCAACGAGGTGCCCAGGTTGTTCTGCGCGTTGAGCGTGCGCGAGTCCTGGTCGCCCAGCAGTTCGCGGTAGGCGCCGAGGATCCAGCTGGAGATGTTCAGCGCCTCGTCGTACCGGCCCAGGCCGCGCAGGTCGGCGGCGAGGCCGCTGGCGGCGCGCAGGTGTTCCAGGTCCTGCGGTCCGCGTTCGGCACGCAGATGGTCGACGGCGGCCCGTTCGATGGCCTCCGTACCGGCGTAGTCGCCGACGGCCCGCAGCAGGTTGGCGTAGTGGTATCGGAGGTCCCAGACCCTGGAGTAGTCCTCGCCGAGGAGTTCCCGCCAGGCATCCATCGCCCGTGCGCCCAGCTTGATGCCGGCCCGGTACTCCCCGGAGAGGTACATGTAGCGCAGGCAGTTGAGTACCAGGGTCTGCACCGCCGGGTCGGTGCTCTTGAGGACGTCGGCCCATTTCAGGTGCGGGGTGATCTCGGCGTAGGCGGGCCACAGACGGGTGTCGGTGGGCCGGCCGGGGTCCGCCGCCGCGAGGGCCCGGCGGACCACGTCGATGAACTCCTGACGGTCCCGCTCCGGCATGTCCTTTCCGATGATCTGGTGGACCATGCGGTGCATGTAGAGCGATTCGCCGGACGACGCCTCGTCGACGACCGATTCGTGGGACTCCAGGCGGACCACGGAGTACTGGCGGAGCTGGCCGATCGCCCTGTTCCACAGCAGCGGGTCGTTCATCAGGCCGGAGAGCTGTTCCGGCAGTTCGCCGGGGGGCATTTCCTTCAACAGCCGTACGGGGATGGAGCCGGGTGCGAAGAAGCTGCACAGGCGCAGCAGGTCGACGGACTCGGGGACGGTGTCCTTGAGCTTGTTCAGCAGTATCGACCATGCGGTCTGGAAGGCGAGCGGGAAGTCCGCGGAGACCTTGACGACGTTCTGGTCGATGCCGCCTTCGAGGAGTTCGATGTACTCCTCGACCGACATGTCGGAATCGTTGAGCCAGCCGGCGGTCTGGTCGAGGAGCAGTGGGAGGTCTTCGAGGGCGTCGGCGAGCCGGTCGGCCTCGGCCGGGGTCAGGCGCGGGGCCCGGCGGCGGATGAAGGCGACCGACTCCTCGCGGTCGTAGACGGGGACTTCGACGAGGTTGCTGTTGTGTTCGCTCCACTCCGGGTTGCGGGAGGTGATCAGGACGTGTCCGGGGCCGGTCGGCACCAGGTCCCAGATGTGTTCGGGTTCGTCGGCGCCGTCGAGGACGAGGAGCCAGTGGGAGTGGGGTTCGCCGCGGCGCAGGGCGTCACGTACCGCGCGCAGCCGTTCGCCGTACTCGGCGCCGGTGGACAGGCCCAGTTCGGGGGCGAGTTCGGCGAGTTTCTGGCGGTAGAGGGCGCGGCGGTCGGCGGGCACCCACCACACGACGTCGTACTCGGAGCCGAAGCGGTAGACGTACTCGGCGGCCAGCTGGGTCTTGCCGACACCGGACATGCCGTGCAGGGTCACGACGCCGGCGCCGGGTCCGGCGTTCTGGACGGCCCGGTACGCCTTGCTGAGCAGTTCCTCACGGCCGGTGAACCGGGTGTTGCGGCGCGGCACCCCGCCCCACACCTCGGGGGTGTCGGCCGGATACCGGATTGTCTGCCTGACCTCGACGGACTCGGGGAGCGGGTCGGTGGGCAGGCCAAGGCGTGCGAGGAGGCGCCGTTCGGCCTCGTCGGCGCCGACGTTGGTGAGGTCGGCCGCGCCGAGGACCGAGGTGGCGCCGGGCAGCGCGGAGGTGGTGACACAGACGGCGGCGAAGCGGTCGGGGTCGGGGGCGACGACCTCGCGCAGGGCCCTGTTCCACTCGTCGTGGCTGCGGGGGCCGAGCTGGAAGTACCAGTCGCTGAGGATCACCAGGACGCGGCCGCGCGACAGTGTCAGATCGCGCAGCGACTCCTCCAGCGGATCCTCCACCGGGGGGTCCCAGCGCTGTTGGACGACCGTCACTCCACGGCGCTCCAGACGGTCTCCGATCCACGCCGCCCAGGCGCGGTTGAAGCCGGCGAAACTGATGGTGACGGTCTGCGCCCCGGTTGCTTCAACTTGCTTACGCGTTCCGGGCATTCAACCATCTCCCTGCCTCGATACGGGCCTTGTCAAGATACACCGGAGCGTGGCTGCTCCGGCTGGTATCACGGTCGCTCAGTGCCTTCGCGAGCCGTTCCTCTGCTGCCATATCACCTTGGCGGTGACCACGTACGCCTTTGCGCGCGCGAGATGACCCGTGGGGGGCGGACAATCGTCCAGACGGTGGTAGAGCGTGATCATCTCGTCGACCAGTATTCGGCCTTCGCGGGTCAGTGCCGCCGATCCGGCCAGCACGGGCAGTACGGCCCCGACCTGTTCGCGGCAGCGAGCGTGCTCGGCCCAGGCGAGGCCGCGGTGGGTGACGCGCTGCGTGCCGAGTGCGAACCGCTGCCAGTAGTCGGCCAGCGCGATGTGCGAGTAGGCGCCCTGGAGCAGGCCGTCGAAGGGTCTGGGGTCGGAGCGCCAGGGGGCGAAGTGGCGGGGTGTCGCGTCCTCGTGGTGCAGCGGTACGAGGGAGCCGAGCGCGGCCAGTTTGGTGTGCTGGAGTTCGTGGACGAGGGTCGAGGCGAAGTAGGCGGGGGTGTCTGGTTTGCTGCTGAGGACGGCGCCGAACGCCTCGCGCCTGGTGCCGCTGCAGTGCGCCACACCGTTGCCGAGGGGCCCGGATCCGGGTGGCGGTCCGAGCGGCACCAGGCAGCGCAGCAGGACGGCCGCTTCGGTGAGGCGGTGCTCGCCGCCGATGCGGAGCAGGGGCTCCATTCCGGCCCAGGACTCGGCCCAGGCCTTGCGTTCGTGATCGTCGATGTGGGTTGCGGCGCTCAGTCCGTGGCGCCGGAGACCGCTGCCGTGGGTGCGGTACGGGTCGACGTCGTCCAGGGGTACGGGTCCGGCGCCCGGCAGCACGGCGGGCAGGGCGAGCACGGGCAGCCAGCGCGGGTCGGCGGAGCAGACGGTGCCGTCCCGCCCCGCATGTACGGTGACCGGCGCTCGGTCATCGGTGCCCAGTACCGTCAATTCCCCTTCGGAGAAGACGATGTCGGCCGGCCCCGGGGCCATACGGAGGGCACCCAGGGTGGGCAGCGACAGAAGTCCGTCGTGTGCGGTGAGCCGGGCCGTGAAGGCGACCTGCGCGCGGATCGCGGCCGCGGCGGCGAGAGCGCTCAAGTGGTCCAGATCGGCGCGGAGTCCGGTGCTGGGAGCATTGCCGGAGAGGCCGCGCAGGCAGCGTTGCGCCCAGGGGCCCGTGAAGGGGTGGAGCAGGACGGTGCGTACGGCAGCCCGGTCGGCGCGCTCGGACGCTTCCAGCAGCGCCCAGTCCTGGTGCAGCCGGTCGAGTGCCCGAGGGGGGCAGATGGTGGCGGGGGCGGCCTCGGCCGCGTCGAGCAGCACGCGCAGAAGGAGAAGCCGACGGGTGTCCTGGTCGCGCACGAGGACACGGAGGGTGTCCACGTCGCCCTCGGTGCTGCCGAGTTGGCGCAGCATGCGCTCCGAGAGCGAGGAGCTCGGTGGGGGGCTCATCGGTGTGCTCCTGCGGTTGCGTCGGACAGCCGGCCCGCGATGTGGCGCACCAGCCGTTCGAGATCGGCGCAGTAGACGGACGGGTTGGTGAAGCCGTTGTCCGCGCGGTAGCGGTGTGCGTAGTGGCCGCCGCCGCAGACGGTCAGCAGCGGGCAGCTGCGGCAGGCGGCGGCGAGCGCGTCGGCGCCTGCCTGGCGGGCGGCGACGCCGGGGTGGCGCAGGGCGTCGTCGAAGGTGTGGTGGAAGATGTCAAGCCCGGTGGCGGCGGCCGTGTCGTAGGCGGACTTGAGGGAGTCCACCTGCTCGATCGACCCGTCGGTCTCGACCACGATCGCGTTGACGGGGTCGAGACCGAGGGATTCAGTGGCGGCGGGCAGACCCAGCAGCAGGGCGATGCACTCCTCGAAGAGCCGCACCCGGGTCTCCCGGTGTGCGGCCGGCCACCAGCGGTCGAAGACGGTGATGAGCCAGTCGCCGTACGGGGTCGGTCGGCCCGAGCCCGGCCCCGCGGGGGCCGTTCCCGCACCGCGCAGGCCCGGTGGGAGGTTCGTCCAGTTGCCGTGCGGCAGCAGCAGGTCCAGGGCCGGTGGGCGCAGGGTGAGCAGCGACTCGTACATCTCCACCGGGCCGGTTTGCGGGTCGACGACGGTGAGGATGCCCGCGTACGCGTCGGGGTGCCGGTCGGCGAGGAGCCGGGCGCCGCGCGAGGCGGCGGGCCAGGAGGGCCGTCCGGCGTGGTCGGTGCGCTGAGTGTTGTGGGCGGCCAGACCACCGTCGAGGCTGATGCCGATACGTATGCCGTGCCGGGCGAGGGTGGCGACGCGCGCCTCGTCGAGCAGGGTGGCGTTGGTCTGCACGGTGGCGTGGACGGTGCAGTGCGCAGGCACCAGCTCGCGTACCCGGTCGGTGAGTGCGGCCAGCCGGCCGGCACCCGCGAGGAGGGGCTCGCCGCCGTGCAGGACGAGGGCGACGTCGCGCAGTCCGTGGGCCGACGCATGTTCGGCGATCCGGTCCGCGGCGCGGTCCAGGACGGCGGGTGCGGCGGCAGCCGGGCGGGCACGCCAGGTGTGGTCGGGGCCCTCGTAGAGGTAGCAGTAGCGGCAGGCGAGATTGCACCGGCCGTGTACCTTGACGATGAACTGCCCGAAGGGGACCGGGAGTCGGCCATCGGCACCGGTTTCCGTGCGCCGGGGGGCTCCTCTCATCAGAAGGCGCTGTTGAATCCCCACAGCATTTCCCGAGGCTGCTCGGTCCGGCCGCAGAGATCCGCGACCACCTCGCTGAGCACCGGGTGGTCCAGTGTCCGTAGCTCCTCCAGATCGAGTTCCAGCAGATCCGGCAGGGCGTCCGGAACGCCGGACGGCCCACCGCCCGGCCCTCCGTTGCCTGTCGACTCGCTCATCACGCCTCCTCGTAACGCTTACGACCTCACCCACGATTGGCAGCGGCGTCGCAGCGTCTGGGACCTCCGCCTCCCGCGTTGTCGTCAGTCGCGATGGCTCCGCCATCACTCCCTCCTCCGCCTTGGATTCGAAGGCCCCAGACACCGCTCCTTCTCCCACTGCCAATCGTGGGCGAGGTCGTCACTACCGCATCGGACCCGAACGCTCGCTGCCCCGCGCCCAGAGGCTGTCGGGTGCCGCCTGACCGGGCGGCCACGCCCTGGCACGCACGATTTCCGATCGGAGGCCACCCGACAGCCTCTCAGCGCTCCAGCTCGGCCAGCCGTTCGGCGGTCGACTCGCCCGCCGCGCCGCCGCCGTCCGGCAGTTCGCGCCATTTCTGGCGGGCCGCCCGGTACGCCTCGCGTGCGGCCCGGGGACGTCCCGCCCTCTCGTATGTCATACCCCGCCAATGGTTGGCTGTAGCGCCCAACTCGACTGCCTCTCGGACCTGTTGTGGACTCTCCAACTCCGCTTCCGCCGTACCGGCCTCATCGGCCGCGTCCCGGAACGCCTCGGCCGCGTCGTCGAGCCGGGCCGGACGTTGCAGCACCCGGGAGGCGTCGAGGTGGGACTGGCCCAGTTCCAGCCAGCAGCGCGCCGCGGTCAGCGGGTGGGCCGCCTCCTGGGCCGCAAGCCCGAAGAGATGCTCGGCCTCCCGCAGATCGACCCGGTCCTCGGTGGCCCGGTGCCGCAGCATCAGCGCCCGCCCCAGCATCAGCAGCCGCTCGGCCTGGCGCGCGCCGCCCGCCGCCGTCTCCGTACGGCAGTCGCGCAGCACCCGTACCGCAGCGCCGATATGCGCGCGTCCGTCGGGCAGTTGAGCGCGGCGCAGCAGGGTGCCACCCCATTCGGCGAGCAGATCGGCGTGGGCCTTCGAGTCGCGCGGGACGCCGCGCGCGGCGCGGGCGAACCAGTCGGCCGCTTGGACGAGTTCATCCGGATTCCCGGTGTGTTCGTAACGGGCGACACGGACTCGGGCGGCCCGGGTCCGGAGCAGGGCGCGCAGCCGCTGTTCCCGCACGGTCTCCAGGGCCTGCTCGATCAGCACGCCCGCCTCGTCCGGCTCCTCACCGGAGGCGAGCAGGGCGTCCACCAGATCCAGCAGGACGCGCACCTCGGTTCCCGTGGTGTGCCTGCCGTCGCCCTGCTCGAACGCCGCGCGTAAGGAGCGCGCCGCCTGTCCGGCGTACATCCGGGACTGCTCGGTGTCGGCGGTGGCCCCCGCCAGTCTCAGCAGGGTCCGGCCGTGTGCCAGCGGCAGGGCGGCGGGCCGGTTCTCCTGGTCGGGCCAGACATCGGCGAATGCCTCCAGCATGCCGTACGCGGCCTGCAGCAGGGCGGTGTCGCCGTCGAGCCGCCACTGCGCCTCCAGGGCCCGGACCCGCTCCAGCGTGAGCCGGAGGGCCTCAGCGGGTTCCAGACCGGGGTCCGAGCAGGCGGCCGTGTACTCGCGGTCGGCGCGCCGCAGCAGTTCCAGTGCGCCGCGCCGGTCGCCGCGCCGCCGCCGGTCGTCGGCCGCGGCGTGCAGCACCTTGGCCAGTACTGCCCGTTCGCGTGCCGCGCCGGGGTGCGCAGCGGCCCGTTCGGCGGCGTACTCGGCCTCGCGGAGCAGCTCGGCGTCGCCCTGGACCTCCCACAGCCGCAGGACACAGCGCGAGTACTCCGCCCACAGCTCGGGGTCGGCGCCCGGCCGCTCCTCGCGCTCGGTGGCACCCCGAAGCAGCTGCACGGCGTCGATCAGGTACTGCACCATGCTGTCCGATTCGAAGTGCCGCAGGAGGACGCGGGCGCTCTCCACCGCCGCGTTCGGCGTCTGAACGGGGCTCCGGTAGCCGTCCTGGTCGGTCTGGATGACGAACTGCTCGGGCAGGGGCATGAAACGCTCCAGCACACGGACCGCGACCTCGGCGAAGGGATGGGGGACGCGCGACCCGCCGCTTGCGCCGCTCTCCCCGTTCTCGTCACCCTCTTCGATCTCCCCGTCGAGCGTGCCCTTCTCCGCGGTGTCCGCGGTGTGGGTGGACCGCGCCGATCCGTATCTGCCCTCGCCGAGCTGGGCGAAGGCGAGGGCCGGGAAGTTCGGCCCACCCTTCCCGAACCGTTGTTCGATGTACTGCGAGCAGTGCTTGAGTACGAGCAGCGCCTCGTCCCGGCCCAGCGGACCGAGCAGCGCTTCCCGGACGCCGGGCGCGAACTCGTACCACTGGCCGCCGTCCGCACCGCCGCCCTCGGGCCTGCTCCGTGCCAGCAGACCGCTCAACAGCACCTCGGCGAGTTCCGACGGCCCGGAGTGGGGCAGCATCGTGCGCTGCACCAGCTGCATCACGGGCAGATACAGCGGGGCCGCCGCGAGGTAGACGGCCAGCTGTCCGGCGACCGGGGAGGCGGCGGACCGGAAGCGGCTGACCAGTTGGAGTGAGGACAGCCCATCGCCGGGACGCTGTGCGGCCGCCGCGGGCTGATCGGCCCGCACCCAGCCGACGGCTCCGGAGATCTGTCCCGCTCCGGTGCCGGAGAGCAGCCTTGCCCAGGCCGCCAACGCGCCTTCCACCGGCGGGAGTACGGGAATCGCGAGGGCTCCCGGGTGCACGGCGGGCCCTGTTCCGGCGTGCTCCGTGACCTTCAGCACGGCGGCTCCGCCGGGCCCGTCGCCCCGGGACAGCGAACCGTAGGTGACCGGCAGCCTGGTGCGGTTCCACATGCGCTGCGGCAGGGGCTGGAGCACGGCGGCCGGGGCCTGTCCGGCCAGCTGGTGCAGCAGTCGGTGGGCCCGGCCGCTGTGCCAGAGCGGTCCGGCGCAGTCGCTGACGAGGACGGTGACCCGGCGGCCGGTCGGATCGCTCAGCCGGTCCGCGGAGTTCAGCGGTGCGGCGGCCGGATCGGGGCTGCGACTCACCGCGGCCGCACCGTCGGGTCCCTGGTGCAGATAGCGCACCTGGACATCCCGGAACGCACCCAACTGACCGAAAATCTGCTGAAGTTCGCCGAACATCCGGTCCCACACCAGCATCGAGGACGAGGCGTCCATGACGCACTGCAGCAACGCCTCGCCCCGGGACGCGCCGCGGAACACCGGAATGATCAACCCGCCGGCCCGGGCGCTGAGCTCCGCGGTCGCCGTCTCGTCGAGGGTGCGGCGCAGCGGGGGCGCGGCCGGGTGGTAGCGCTGCAACGGGCGTAGAGCTCGCTGGAGTTCGAGCGGCGCGGGGAGGGCGGGGGCGGCGGGTACGCCGAGGGTGAGCGCTCTCGCCCGGCCGCCGCTGACGGAGCTCTGTCCGCGCCCGCCCGGGCGGGGGTCGCCGGGCGGCGCGGAGCGGGGCGCGGGATGGAGGGCGATCCGCCGGTCGGCGTCGCCGGGGTGCCGCTGCTCCACAGGCTCGTCGTCGTCCGGTGCGGGATCCGGGGCTTCCTCCCGTCCGTTCACCGGCGGGGCGGGGCGCCCGGCCTCCGGGTCCTGCTGGGCCAGGCCGGCGGGCCGAGGCGGCGTGGGCGCGTCGCTCTCGTCGTCCGGCGCGTCAGGGTGGCGGGTCCAGCGGGCCAGCCAGAGGGCGTCGCAGAGTTGCTCGGCGTCGGGGTCGAGCCCGGCCTCACGCAACCGTGCGACGAATGCGGACAGCAGGCCTCCGTCGTCGGGGCTGCGTCCCTCACCCGGTCCGTGCCGTGCCTTGCCGTCGGCCATCAGCGCATCACCTCGGCCGGTCGAGTCGCTGGATGAGCAGGTCTGCGAGGCGGTCGCGGCCGGCCGGAGCGGCGGCATCGGTGAGATAGATCGCGTTCAACAGCTGGTCGGTGGCGAGGAGTTCACTGCGCGAGCGCTCCAGGAAGTGGGCGATGAGATCGTCACCGGAGCGTGCCGCCTCGTCGCCGAGGTGGGCGCGTACGAAGGTCGCGAGCCGCTGGTGGTCGGGGCGTCCGAGCTCCAGGTGGATGCAGCGGCGCATCAGGGGCGCCGGAAAGTCCCGCTCGCCGTTGCTGGTGAGCACCACGAACGGGAAGGAGCGGCACTGCACCCTGCCGCCCTTCACCTTCACCTTGTTGCCGTCGTCGTCGAGGACCTCCGCCTCGCCGTCAGGCAGCCGGTCGGCGATCCGCTCCAGCTCACGGATGGCGAACTCGCCCTCCTCCAGCACGTTGAGCAGGTCGTTCGGCAGATCGATGTCGCTCTTGTCGAGCTCGTCGATGAGCAGTACGCGCGGCCGGTCCGAGGGCAGCAACGCGGTGCCGAGCGGCCCGAGCCGGATGTAGCTGCCGACGCTCTGCGCCGATTCGGCGCCGGCCGCCCCGGCCGCCGTACTGTGCGCGGCGATCTGTACGTCCTGGAGCCGGGCGATCGCGTCGTAGTGGTAGAGGCCGTCCTGGAGCGTCGAGCGGCTGACGATGGGCCAGCGCAGGACCCTGCCGAGCCCGAGCTCATGGGCGACGGAGTGGGCCAGCGTGCTCTTTCCGGCGCCGGGGCTGCCGGTGACCAGCAGCGGACGCCGCAGATAGAGCGCGGCATTGATCATTTCGAGCTCTTCGGCGCCCGGCCGGTGGAGTTCGGCGATGTGCCGGTAGCCGCCGAGGCGGCGGTCGGCGGATCGGTCCCCGTCCTGCTCGTCGGGGGCCGGGGCGCCGCGGCCGCCGAAGTCCCGCCAGGGCGGTGGGGGCGGGAGCTGCTCGATGCCTTCGTGCGGTTCGCCGGCCCCTCGGTAGATGAGCCACTCGCTGGGTTCGCTCATAGCGTGTTCCTCGTCGTCACTCGTCCGCCAGGGGCAGCAGTCGAACATCCATCACGGTAGCGATCCGGCGTGCACCCCGTAAGGGCCCGGTCGTTCACGGCGCCTCCAGGAACTGCCCGGAGCCGGGCAGTTGATGGTGCGGATCGTCGTAGTACAGGGCGACGCTGTGCGACCAGAACATCTCTGCGCGGCCCGCATGCACCCCCCGCCTCAACTCATGGACCTTTTCCGGGAGTTGAACAGCGGTTCGGGCCTCGGCAACCGAATCGGCGGCGCGCCGGTGGAATTCCGTGCAGACCGCGGCCGGTTCGGCCGCCCGGCGCTGCCACAGGGCCACCCCGAACCCCCCGTCGAACACCCGCCCGAGACCGGCCGCGGCCTCCGGGTGGGCCCGGTCGCCGTAACGGCAGAGCACCGGGACGGTCTCGTACGCCAGTCCCCGCAGCTCCTCCACCCCGGGTACGGGCACCCGCATTCCGTCCTCGCAGTCGACGACGGCGGCCCGCATCACGGCGGTCATGGTCCGGTTCCAGCGCGCCGCACGCTCGTCGATCCCGTCATCGGCCAGGAGCGGACGGTCCAGGCGGCGGATGACCACGGGGCGCAGCACTCCGAGCGGCCGCCCGTCGGGCGGCACCCGCCATCCGTCGACCTCCAGGTCCATGAGGTCCTGGGGTACGGCGACCTGGAGCACGGCGGGTTCGTCGGGTTCGTCGCACCTCCGGAACGCCTCCGCCAGCGGGCCCGCGAGCCGGGCCGGGAGGGCGTCCTGTGCGGTACCCCGGCTGTTCTCGGCGACGGGCAGGACGTCCCCGTCGTGCTGGGCGACGCCGATCCGCCAGTCGTAGTGGTCCCGTTCCCAACCGCGCGGCTCCAGCGCCAGCAGTACGAACGGGGCACTGCGCGTCCCGTTCGGTTCGAGCGTCGGCGACGGGGTTCGCAGATGCTCGAGGACCGGGGCGTGCCGGCCGTTGTGCCGGAGCCCGGCAAGCTCATGACGGAACTTGCGGGAGAGCCGGTCCTCGGCCATCCGCTTCACCCATTCCCACAGGGCTGCCTCGGCGAGTTGGGTGGACGGCAGCACGTAGGGACGTTCGGCGGAGATGGCGCTCATGCAGTAGCGCAGGATCAGTTCCAGTGCGTTGTCGCCACCGGGGGCGTCGTACAGCGTCCCCAGTCCGTCGCGCCAGCCGCGCGGGGCCGCGTGGTGCTCGGTCGGGTGGGTGTCCGGCAGCCGGTCCAGGAGGTCGAGGAGGCTGCGGGTGCTGAGCGGGGGCGGGAGTTCGGCGAGCCGGCCCAGCAGGTCGACACGTTGCTGAGGGCTGAGGGCGAGCCCCGCCCCGGCACCCAGTTCGCGCTGGAGATCGGCCCAGGTCCGCTCGGTGCCGACCGGGCTGGTGTGCCGGTCGGCGTGGTAGCGGTCGTGGGCGTGGAACACCGCCTGATAGGGGTCGTCGGACTCGGCGGCGACCGCCCCGGGCGGCACCGGCAGCGTACGCAGCCGCTCGACGCCGATCGAGGTCCCGCCGGTCGTGCCGTCGGAGCGCGACTTGAGTACGCCGACGACCTCGCCGCGGGCCAGGTCCACCACGGGGCCGCCGGACAGGCCCGGATACATCCGGTCGCCGTCGAGCCGCATCTGTTCGTCGTCCTCGGCCCAGTCGCCGAAGGTGCCCATCACCTGGCATCGCCCGCTGAACCGGGTCAGCTGCCCCGACCCGCCGTCGGTCCAGCCCGTGTAGAGGACCGAGCCGCCGCCGAACATGCCCGCCGGGCGCTCGGTGACGTACACACAGGGGTGCTCGACGGGCCGCAGCAGCCGGATGAGCGCGAGGTCGGGGGCCGGCCAGCCGCCCGAAGGCGCCGCGAACCGCGCACCTCCCAGCCCGGCGGTGGCACGACGGCTCTCGGGCAGGGCGGCGACCACGGCGCCCTCGACCGCGGTCTCGGCGCTGCCCCGGTCCGGCTTGAAGACCACGTTCACGTGACGCCCCTCCCCCTCCATCGCCACGTGCGCGCACGTGAGGACCCAGCTCGGGGCTATGAAGAAGCCGCTCCCCAGGAAGCCGATGTCGGATCCGTCAGGGGCATACCCGGGCTCAGGGCGATGGATGCGTACGGTCGCCGCCATCACGAGGCCCGCCAGCGCGCGGTACGTACTCTCCGAGCCACCCCCTGCGCCCCTGCCCGGCGGCTGGGTCATGACGGGCTTCCGGCGTCCGGCCCGGCACCGTCCGGATGCGCCGGTGCGCCGGTGGATGCCCCGGCACCCGGATTTCCCGCGGATGCGCCCCGGGCCGCCGCCGGTGGTGCCGTGGGCGCCGGCGGATGTCCGGGCGGCGAGGAGGGCGGGGGCGGCATGGGCGGTACGGGGTGCGGTGGCGGCTGCCCCACCCCACGCGCCCCTGTCTGCGCCGGGATCGTCGGATCGGCGGGCGGACCGCCACCGCTCCACGTCAGCGTGACCTTGATGCCGCCCTTGGCCTCGCCGTCCGCGAGGAGGCCGACGACCTTGCCCGCCTTCGCGGTCAGCTCGATGCCGAATTCGACGCTGACCTCGTCGGGCCGCACCGCCCGCAACGGCTCGGCGAGCGAACGCGCGACGCTGGTCACGACGGCCTGGAGGCTCTCGACCCGGGCCTGCACCTGCTCGGCGAAGTCCCCGTAGCCGATGTCCGTGAATGCCGGCCCCCGGGCGGGCTTCGCCAGCTCCTCCGCCCCGGAGATCCGCGCCCAGACCGGTGTGCCGTCCGGCATCTCGATGCGCGTGATACGAGCCCCGCTGTCACCCATGAAACCCCCCGTTCCCCCAACTACCCGCAGGCTAACGGCAGTACGCTGCCGATGCGAGATGCGCGGACCATGACGCCGGCGTGCCGCGGGCCGGTTCTCGGCGGGCTCGCGCGGCTGCCGGGGACGTACTCCCGACCTTCGCAGGGCTGTCACCAGGCATTACGGCCTGGTGCACGATAAAGAGTGCGGATCAGGCCGTTAGGCTTGCCGCATGTATTTCACTGACCGAGGTATCGAGGAACTGGAGAAGCGGCGAGGCGAGGAAGAGGTCACTTTCGAGTGGCTCGCCGAGCAGCTGCGTACGTTCGTCGATCTCAATCCCGATTTCGAGGTGCCGGTCGAGCGCCTCGCCACCTGGCTGGCCCGCCTCGACGACGAGGACGAGTAGGAGGACGAGTAGCTGGACCGGCCCGATGCCATCGGGCCCTCGGCCCTGAACGGTCGTGCACGAGGCCGAGCGCCCCGTTCGTCATCAACAGCCCCCTCGCCAAGACCCAGCCGCCGCTGCGGCGGTTCGTCCCCCGGAGAGCGAGCGGCAGCGCAGCCGCCACTTGCCGTATGGTCTCGGTTTCGGCACGGCGCAGCAGCGCAGCGCCCCCCACAGCGGATGTCGCATTCACAGCCCACACGGCCGGGCAATTGGTTCACACGGCCGGGCAATTTGCCCATATTTGGCATCCTTTGATCAAACAATGGGCGTCGCGACGCACTCCTCCACCTCCCCCTGCGCCCGCACCTCCCCTTGACTTCATCGATCCGCGATATATCGTCTTCGACAAGAGACGCGATATGTTGCGTCATTCCGCGTTCCCCGGGAGGCCAGATCCATGCCTGTGTCGACATGGGCCATCGCCGAGCCCCAGAAGCTGACCTTCGACGACCCCGTGACGTCGCTCAATGTGCGCATCGTCGGGGGGACCGTCAATGTCGTCGGCACCGAGGAGCCGACCGCCCGGCTGGAGATCTCCGCGATCGAGGGCCCGCCGCTGATCGTGACCCGGGAGGGCGGTGCCCTCACGGTCGCGTACGAGGGCCTGCCGTGGAACGACTTCCTCAAGTGGTTCGACCCCAAGGGCTGGCGCCGCAGCGCGGTCGTCTCGCTCGCCGTGCCGGCCGGGTCGGCGGTGGAAGTGGGTGTGGTCGGCGCCGGAGCCGTCGTATCCGGGATCCGCGGGCGTACGGACGTACGGGGCGTCAGCGGCGACACCACGCTCGTCGGGCTCGCAGGCCCGGTCCGGGCCGAGACCGTTTCCGGCAGCGTGGAGGCCCAGTCGGTCGCCGGTGAGCTGCGCTTCCAGACGGTCTCGGGCGATCTGACGGTCGTCGAGGGCGCCGGGGCCTCGGTACGTGCGGACTCGGTCAGCGGCAACATGATGCTGGACCTGGACCTGACCGGGAAGCCCACGGACATCCGGCTGGCCACGGTGTCCGGCGAGGTCGCCATCCGGCTGCCGCACCCGGCGGACGCGACGGTCGAGGCGAACACCGCGAGCGGCGCCGTCTCCAACGGCTTCGAGGATCTGCGGGTCAGCGGCCAGTGGGGGGCGAAGAAGATCACCGGCACGCTCGGCGCCGGGACCGGGAAGCTGAGGGCGACGACCGTCTCGGGATCGATCGCCCTGCTGCGCCGCCCGCCGGCCGAAGACGATCCGTACGATGCCGAGCCGACCGGAAAGGTGCTCTGACATGCCCCCTGTATTCGCCCACGGCCGCCTCCGCCTCTATCTGCTGAAACTGCTCGACGAGGCCCCTCGCCATGGCTACGAGGTGATCCGGCTCCTGGAGGAACGCTTCCAGGGGCTGTACGCGCCCTCGGCGGGCACGGTCTATCCGCGCCTCGCCAAGCTGGAGGCCGAAGGTCTCGTCACCCATGCCACCGAGGGGGGCCGCAAGGTCTACTCGATCACCGACGCGGGCCGCGCCGAGCTGGCCGGCCGCACAGGAGAACTGGCCGATCTGGAACAGGAGATCAGGGACTCCGTCTCCGAACTGGCCGCCGAGATCCGGGACGACGTACGCGGCGCCGCCGGCAAGCTGCGCAGCGAGATGCGGGCCGCGGCGCACGAGACCAGGCACACCTCCGCCGGCCCCACCGGGGGCAAGAGCGACTGGAGGTCCGCCCTCGGCGACCTCGGCGACCTCGCCGGCAAGGAGGCGTGGCGTGCCGCGGAGGAGGAGCTGCGCAAGGCCAAGCAGGAGTGGAAGGAGCAGGCCCGCCGGGCGAAGGACGAGTCCCGCCGCGCCCGCGAGGATGCCCAGCAGGCCCGTCGCCAGGCCAAGGAGGCCCAGGACAGGGCGCGCGAGCAGATGCAGAACGCCGCCCGCCAGGTCCAGGAGCACTTCGCGCGGGGCGACTGGCCCTCGGGCGTACGGGAGGGTCTGGCCGAGATCACCGGCCAGCTGGGCAGCTTCGCGAGGACGGGCAGCTGGCCCCCGTACGTCAAGCCCGAGCCCGCCGACGCCGCCCCGGAATGGGGCAAGGACACCGCGGGAACCGGCGACCCGGCCCGCGATCTGGACCGCCTGCTCGACCGCTTCCGCGACGACATCCGCGACGCGGCCCGGGACCGGGGCGTCACGGAGGCCCAGCTGACGGAGGCCCGCCGCCATCTGTCGACGGCGGCGGCCCAAATCGGGGCGTTGCTGCGGAAGGACACCGACGCCGAGCGCACCGACGGGTGAAAGTGAGCGTCCGGAGTCAACAGCCGAACTGACGCACCGCGGAGAGCGCGTCAGGAAGCGGTGAGTACGATCTTTCCGAACTGGCCGCCCGAGGCCAGCCGCTCGAACCCCTCGCGGGCCCGGTCCAGCGGCAGCACCTCGTCGATGACGGGCCGCACTCCGGTTGTCGCGCAGAACGCCAGCAGGTCCTCCAGCTCGTCCTTGGACCCCATCGTCGAACCGACGACCTTCAGCTCCAGGAAGAAGATCCGGGTCAGCTCGGCGTGCGAGGGTCGGTCGCCGCTGGTCGCACCGGAGATGACGAGCGTGCCGCCGGGCCGCAGCGACTTCACCGAGTGGGACCAGGTTGCGGCGCCGACGGTCTCGATGACGGCGTCGACACGCTGCGGCAGCCGCGCGCCCGGCTCGTACGCCTCGATCGCACCGAGTTCGACGGCCCTTTTGCGCTTGGCCTCGTCCCGGCTGGTGGCGTAGATCCGCAGCCCGGCCGCCCGGCCGAGCACGATCGCGGCGGTGGCGACGCCGCCGCCCGCGCCCTGGACGAGAACGGAATCGCCGGGACGCACCCCGGCGTTGGTGAAGAGCATCCGGTACGCGGTGAGCCAGGCGGTGGGCAGACAGGCGGCCTGCTCGAAGGTGAGCTCCTTCGGCTTGGGCAGCACGTTCCAGCTGGGGACGGTGACCTGCTCGGCGAAGGTGCCCTGGTAGCGCTCGGTGAGGATGGAGCGGGGTTCCTCCGGGCCGACGCCGTGCCCGGTCTGGCCGATGACGGAGTGCAGGACGACCTCGTTGCCGTCCTCGTCGATCCCTGCGGCATCGCAGCCGAGAATCATCGGCAGCTTGTCCTCGGTGAGACCGACGCCGCGCAGGGACCAGAGATCGTGATGGTTGAGCGAGGCGGCCCGGACAGTGATGGTGCTCCAGCCGGGACGTGCCTCGGGGGCCGGGCGTTCGCCCAGCTCAAGGCCGTTGAGGGGGTGGTCGCGGTCGATGCGGGATGCGTAGGCGGCGAACATGGCCTCGACGATAGGCCGGGGCGCGGGCCGGTGTAACCGGCTACGGGTGTGACGCGCACCGCGTGGCGGGAGCAGCCCCACCGGCGATTGAGGAGCCAGGGGCGGAGCCCCGGTTACGGCAAGGGGCGGGGTGGGGAACAAGCCCGCCGCAGGCGCACCCCACACCCGGGAACCCGCGCCCCGCCCCGCCCCGGACCTCAGCGCCGAGCCACGCCCTCCGCCCGCGCCGCCGCGGCCACAGCGGCCGTCACCGCCGGAGCCACCCGCTCGTCGAACGGCGACGGAATCACGTAGTCCGCCGCGAGCTCATCGCCCACGACATCCGCCAGCGCATTCGCCGCGGCGATCTTCATGCCCTCGGTGATCCGGGAGGCCCGGACCTGAAGGGCGCCCGCGAAGATGCCGGGGAAGGCCAGCACGTTGTTGATCTGGTTCGGGTAGTCGGAACGCCCGGTGGCCACGACGGCCGCGTACTTGTGCGCGATGTCGGGGTGGACCTCGGGGTTCGGATTGGCCATGGCGAAGACGAACGCACCGGGCGCCATCGAGGCGACGGCAGCCTCGGGCACCGTACCGCCGGAGACCCCGATGAAGACGTCCGCGTCGGCCAGCGCGCTCTCCAGCGGACCGGAGATCCCGGCCCGGTTCGTGATCTCGGCGAGCTCGCGCTTGACGTCCGTCAGGTCCTCGCGGTCCCGGCTGACGATGCCCTTGCGGTCGGCCACGGCGACATCGCCGAGCCCCGCCTCCAGCAGGAACTTGGCGATCGCCACCCCGGCGGCACCGGCGCCGGAGATGACACCGCGCAGCTCGCCGAGGCTCCGGCCGGACAGCTTCGCGGCGTTGCGCAGGGCCGCGAGCGTCACGACGGCGGTGCCGTGCTGGTCGTCGTGGAAGACCGGAATGTCGAGCCGCTCCTGCAGCTTGCGCTCGATCTCGAAGCAGCGCGGTGCCGAGATGTCCTCCAGGTTCACGCCGCCGAAGGACGGCGCGAGCCGGACGACCGTCTCGACGATCTCGTCCGCGTCGGTGGTCGCGAGCGCGATCGGGACCGCATCGACTCCGCCGAACTGCTTGAACAGGATCGCCTTGCCCTCCATCACGGGGAGGGACGCCTCGGGACCGATGTCACCGAGGCCAAGCACCGCGGTGCCGTCCGTCACGACCGCGACGACCTGTGACTTCCAGGTGTAGTCGTGGACCAGCTCGGGATTCTCGGCGATGGCGCTGCACACCTTGGCGACGCCGGGCGTGTACGCGAGGGAAAGGTCGTCCTTGTCACGGAGGGGCACGGTGGCCCGCACGGCCATCTTGCCGCCGCGGTGGAGCGCGAAGGCCGGATCGAACGGCTCTTCTGTTGTGCTGTCAGTTGTGCTGTCGCTGCGAGGATTGACGATCTCCGCTGCCATGGTGTTGACCCCTTAATTCTTCATCGTTTGAGGGTGGCCACTCCTGGTTGAGGAGGGGTGGGCGGGCACCGCGTACGTTCCCTGCGCGGGGCGGTTGGCCCGCCCTGGCAGGGGGAGATACATACGCGCGGGCGCGCCGCACACGCGCCCTGAGCCCCGGATGAGGGGTGTAAAGGTCTTTCTTACCGGACGGACCGCGTTACGGACGAGTCCATACCGACGCGGTGACGCGACTCATAGTCGTATATCTGGACAAGTCCGCCAAGCACCGAAATGACGCCCACCGGTTGAGACGCGCCACAGATCCTCCGGCACGGAAATGAAACCCCTTCAGATGGTCCGGCCCCGAGATGCCGCGGCCCCTGAGGTTCCCTTGAGGTTCGGGGATCGCCCGTTACCCGATTTTGACATGACTGGCACCCTGTTTGAGCAAGTCCGAATGGCAAGATGCCGTAATCACGCAGGGCGGCGACATCCGATGTCGTATGTCCTCACCCGCCTGGCACACCACGCTCATCTGCCGGAGGAAACCCGATCATGACCGCAAGCACCACCCGTCGTACGGCCGCGAAGTCCCGGATTGCAGCGGTCGGCGCCATCGCGGTCGCCGGCACCATGGTGCTGACCGCCTGTGGCGACCAGACCAAGAGCGGATCCAACAGCTCCGACTCGACGAAGACCGGAACCGAGAGCTCCGCGGCCGCCGCACTGCTGCCGCAGGAGATCAAGGACAAGGGCGTCATCAAGGTCGGTTCGGACATCGCTTACCCGCCGGTCGAGTTCAAGGACAAGTCCGGCCAGACGGTCGGCATCGACCCCGACCTCGGCGCCGCGCTCGGCAAGGAACTCGGCGTGACGTTCCAGTTCGAGAACGGCACGTTCGACACGCTGATCACGGGCCTGCGCTCCAAGCGCTACGACCTGGCGATGTCGTCGATGACCGACACCAAGGACCGCCAGGAGGGCATCGACTCCGAGACGAAGAAGAAGGTCGGCGAGGGTGTCGACTTCGTCGACTACTTCACCGCCGGTGTCTCGATCTACACCAGGAAGGGCGACGACCAGGGAATCAAGACCTGGGCGGACCTCTGCGGCAAGAAGATCGTCGTCCAGCGCGGCACCGTCTCGCACGACCTCGCCAAGTCCGAGTCGAAGAAGTGTACGGGCGGCAAGAAGATCGCCATGGAGACGTTCGACAACGACCTGTTGGCCCAGACCCGGCTGCGAAGCGGTGGCGCCGACGCCGGCTCCTCCGACTTCCCGGTGGCCGCGTACACAGTGAAGACCTCGGGCGGCGGCAAGGACTTCCAGATCGTCGGCGAGCAGGTCGAGGCCGCCCCGTACGGCATCGCCGTCGCCAAGGGCAACGACCAGCTGGTCAAGGCCGTTCAGGCGGCCCTGGACGCGATCATCAAGAGCGGCGAGTACGGGAAGATCCTCGCCAAGTGGGGCGTGGAGGCCGGCGCGGTCACCGAGGCCAAGGTGAACGGCGGATCCTGAGAAGGACCGACGCTGAAAGGCGTTTCCTGTGACTGACATCGAGAAGACGAACCCGGCCGACCAGCCGGCCATACCCCCCATCACCCCGTCGGCCGGACCGCAGGCGATCAAAGCCATTCCGGTACGGCACTACGGCCGGTATGTCTCGGCCGTCATCGCCATCGCCGCACTCGCCGCGATCGTCTACGCGTTCAGCCAGGGCAGGATCAACTGGGGTGCGGTCCCTGAGTACTTCTTCGACGACCGCATCATCAAGGGCGTCGGCCAGACCCTGATGCTGACCGCTCTGTCGATGGTGATCGGCGTCCTCGGCGGCGTCCTGCTGGCCGTCATGCGGCTGTCGAAGAACCCGGTGACCTCGTCGATCGCCTGGTTCTACATCTGGTTCTTCCGCGGCACCCCGGTCCTGGTCCAGCTGTTCGTCTGGTTCAATCTGGGTCTGGTCTTCGAGTACATCAACCTCGGACCGATCTACAAGGACTACTGGTCGAGCTTCATGACGCCGCTGCTGACGGCGCTGCTCGGCCTGGGTCTCAACGAGGCCGCCTACATGGCCGAGATCTGCCGTGCGGGTCTGCTCTCGGTCGACGAGGGCCAGACGGAGGCCTCGCACGCGCTGGGCATGAGCCACGGCAAGACCCTGCGGCGCATCGTGATCCCGCAGGCCATGCGGGTGATCGTGCCGCCGACAGGCAACGAAGTCATCAACATGCTCAAGACGACGTCACTGGTGGCGGCCGTGCAGTTCTACGAGCTGTTCAAGTACGCCCAGGACATCGGGCAGTCGTCCGGAGCCCCGGTCGAGATGTACTTCCTGGCCGCGGCCTGGTACTTGATCATGACCTCGGTGCTGAGCGTCGGCCAGTTCTATCTGGAGCGCTACTACGCACGCGGGTCGACCCGCAGCCTGCCGCCCACCCCGCTGCAGAAGATCAGGGCCAACCTGCTGTCCATGAGCCGCCCGAAGGGAGGCATGGCATGACCGCCATGGTGAAGGCCGAGGGCGTCCACAAGTCCTTCGGCGCCGCGCACATCCTCAAGGGCATCGATCTGGAGGTCGCCCCGCGTGAGGTCTTCTGCCTGATCGGCCCGTCCGGTTCCGGCAAGTCGACCTTCCTGCGATGCATCAACCACCTGGAGCAGATCAACGCCGGCCGGCTGTACGTCGACGGTGATCTGGTGGGCTACCGTCAGAAAAGCGACAAGCTCTACGAGCTCAAGGAAAGCGAAGTCGCCCTGAAGCGCAGGGACATCGGCATGGTCTTCCAACGCTTCAACCTCTTCCCGCACATGACGGCGATCGAGAACGTCATGGAGGCCCCGGTCCAGGTCAAGGGCGAGGCGAAGGCCGTAGCCCGGGCCCGGGCGGAGCGGCTGCTGGACCGGGTGGGCCTGGCCGACAAGGCGAAGAACTACCCCTCCCAGCTCTCCGGCGGCCAGCAGCAGCGGGTGGCCATCGCCCGCGCCCTGGCCATGGAGCCGAAACTGATGCTCTTCGACGAGCCGACGTCGGCGCTCGACCCGGAACTGGTGGGCGATGTCCTGGACGTCATGCGCGGTCTCGCGGAGGACGGCATGACGATGATCGTCGTGACCCATGAGATGGGCTTCGCCCGTGAGGTCGGCGATGCGCTGGTCTTCATGGACGACGGTGTGGTGGTCGAGTCGGGCCACCCGCGCGATGTACTGACCAACCCGCGGCACGACCGGACGAAGTCGTTTCTGTCGAAGGTGCTCTGAGGCACAGGAGGAGGGCGGTACGGACCGGTCCGGCCGTGACGACACATCCGGCGGCAACAACACCAACCGCAAGACCAGCGACCTCTGTTACGGCTCCGCTAATGCG
>NZ_JBEOYU010000039.1:0-56401 GCF_040297265.1 Streptomyces sp. NPDC001832 | reverse complement strand
AGGACGACCCTCCGCCTTGCGATCGCACGCACCAGACGCCGCGGGGCCCGCCCTTCGGGCGGACGACGGGACTTTCGAAACACGCCCTAGTGCCGCGACCGGCAAGGTTCGCCCGTTTCGGCCGCCGGGGCGGCGGCGCCGTCGCTCGGGGCGGCAGGCCATTCGCGGTGTCCTTCGTCATGCCAGAGCGGGCGTCGGTCGACCCGTAGGCCGAGGATCTCCGGTCGCGCGTAGTGGCCGCGGGAGTCGACCCAGACCTTGACGGCGTTGATGTCGGCGAGGTCGATCTCGGCGGTGACGAGCTTCTCCTCGAGGCCGGTGTGCGGGCCGGCGAGGTACTGGTTGAAGGGGTGGATCACGGCCGACCAGCCGCCGCCCGCAGTGATGTGCTTCTGTGGTCCGACGGTGGACTCCATCCACTGCAGGCACGTCTCGTCCACCGGGTTTCCGGCGGAGATGACGAACGCCTGCGCCGTGAGCGCGTGGGTCTTCATCATGGCGTCGATCTGGACGTCGGCGACGGTCTCGAAGCCGGTCATGGTGGACAGACCGGGCCATGCCGCGGCGTGGATCTGCTGGCCCTGAGTGATCAGGGCCTGCCGGGCCAGATTCATGGTGTGTTCCCAGCAGGCCAGACCGCCGATCCGGCCCAGGGTGCTGTCGAAGACGCTGAGGGTGGCGCCGCCGCCCTGAGCCCACACGATCCGTTCGGCATAGGTGGGCTGGAGCTTGCGGTGAACTCCGAGAAGGGTGCCGTCGGGTTCGATGAAGACCTGGCTGTTGAAACACGTGCGGGTCCCCGCGAGCCGTTCGCTGACACCGAGAACAACGCCGACCCCGGCGCGGTCACAAGCGGCTTGGACCCGGGCGATCTGCGGACCGGGCACCTCGACGGACGCCTCGGCGTAGGCGGCGTTGGCGCCCTGCTGGTCCAGCGGGGCGTACGCCTCGATCCAGTACGGGTAACCGGGCACGAATGTCTCGGGAAACACCAGCAGGTCGATGCCATCCCGACCGGCCTGTTCGATGAAGCGGATGACCTTGCCGACGGTCGCCTCGGTGTCCATGAACACCGGAGCGGCGTGCACCGCCGCGACAGTTCGTTTCGTGGAAGTGGGGGATGACATGTTGGAGTCCTCCTCAGAAGTGGAGCGCACCGGAAGGAACAGACCGTCGAGCGGTGTCCGGGGCGCACGGTTCGGATGCGGATGAATCAGTGAGCCGGTCACGGAGCAGCCTGCCATCGTTCGCAGCGACGCGTACATGCGCCCTGCCGCCGTTGCCACGGCCAGTGTCCACCGGCTGCACGACGTCCTCGCGGAAGCTGTGTCGGTCCGGTGAACAATGTGCCATGGCGCGCGAGGGCGCTGCTGATCGCCCGGATCGCCATCGTGCTGTCTGCTCGAGTTGCTGCTGAACCTGACCCGCCCGCATGTGCTGGCCGACGAACCGGCGCTGTCGATCTTCTACAAGCTGCCCAAGGGCTTCAGCAAGCAGTCCGGGTTCTCGGGCTCGCTGGAGCGACTGCTGACACATGCCGCGCTTCGTCTTCTGGACCGTACTGGCGGGAATCGTGGCCGGTGTGGCCATCCAGATCTTCGCGGCCGTGACACGTCAATCCGACCGCCGCTTGGCCAAGTTGACCTGGCTGACGCTGGGATGTCTGCTACTGCCGTTCGGCCTGATCCCGCTGACGGTCGTGATCGAGATACGTTCCGCTGGCCTTGGCCTGCTTGCCCGGCACGGTCTTCGTACTGCTCCTGCTGCACAGCGGGGTGCGGTTCGTGCGGGGTTCCGCCGGCGGTTTTGCTGGCCGCGTTCGGCTGGGGCGCGTTGATTGTATTCGGGCTCGGCCGCGCCAAGGTGTGGCTCTGCGAGCGATCTCCATGGTCCGGCGAACAGGCTCGGGCGCAGGCTTTCCGCGCTGATCGTCCCGCGAGGGCGTCATCGACGTTGAGTGCCCGGCGCAGTGCATCGAGATCAGAGTTCGCGCAGCGCAATACGCTCTGTTCCGAACAGGTCACGGTTGGTTCCTGCTGCCCGACCGCCGCCTGCGGTTGCGCACCTCGTGTTGGAGATGCGGCAGCCCGCACACGGAGCGAGCATCGAGTGGTGGGTACTTTGGACTCACACGGACCACTGAACGGCTCGGGAGGTGAAGGCATGGCCGAAGAGCATCGAGGGCCGACGCTCCCCCAGCACCGTGGCCCGCTCTCCGCAGCGATGTCCGGATCTCTCCGAGGAAGGCAGGCGTTGCCCGACACGACAGCGGTGAGCCGGGCCAACCCATACGGTGATGATCTTCAGCTGGCGTTGTACACCTGCTACGAATTGCATTACCGGGGTTTCGACGGGGTCGATCCCGATTGGGAGTGGGAACCCTCGCTTCTCGCGGTCCGTGCCGCGTTGGAAGAACGTTTCCTGACCGCTCTGCGCCGTAATGCGGGCGTTCGACAGTCGCTGGAACACGTCCTGGCCAATCTGCTGGTCGAGTCTGTCGATGGTGGCGGCGTATCGGAATTCCTCGAGAAACGGGGCACGTTGGACCACCTCCGCGAGTACGCGAAGCAGCGTTCCCTCTACCACCTCAAAGAGGCGGATCCGCACGTCTGGGTGCTTCCACGGCTCAGTGGTCGTGCCAAGGCAGGCATGGCCGCGGTCGAGTACGACGAATTCGGCGGCGGAAGGGCGGACCGTGTGCACGCCCGACTTTTCGCTGACCTCATGTCGGATCTCGGCCTCGAGACGGACTACGGCCACTACCTGGACACCGGCTGCACTGAGATGCTCGCCCTGGTGAACGCCATGTCGTTCTTCGGGCTGCACCGGCGCCTGCGCGGAGCCCTGGTGGGCCACTTCGCCGCTGTGGAAATCACCTCGTCGCCGACCTCCCGGCGACTTGCGCGCGCCATGGAGCGCACCGGTGCCGGGCCGTCTGCGGAACGCTTCTACAGAGAACACGTGGAGGCCGATGCTGTGCACGAGCAGATCGTTCGACGGGACGTGATCGGCGGACTGCTCGCAGAGGAACCCGAGTTGGAGCCGGACATCACATTCGGAATCACCGCGACCTCACACCTGGAGGACCGCCTCGCGAGACGGCTTCTCACCGTCTGGGACGCATGAAACGGTGAAACACCGCCTCGCCTCAAATCCGATCCCGTACACGGCCTGCCGCGCCGAGAGGCGACCAACGCTTTCCGAAGGGAACATGGAACCACTGTCCGGTCCCCCGGCGGGAGCAAGCACATGGCTGACGTACTGATGGACTCCTCGGTCCCTTTTCTCGTCAGGCTACCGGGGGTTTACGCACCGCAACGCGATACACAGCTGCTGATGGCGGCGCTCAACCGGGAGAACATCAGGCCCGGGACAGCCGTGCTCGACATCGGCACGGGAAGTGGCGCCCTGGCCATACGGGCCGCGCAACTGGGCGGGAAGGTGACGGCCGTCGACATCACGCACCGGGCGGTCGCGACAGCACGCCTCAATGCGATTCTGCACCTTCGCCGCATCACCGTGCACCACAGTGATCTGACCTCCTCCGTACGCGCACACTCCTACGACCTCCTGTTGTGCAATCCGCCCTACGTGCCCGCTCCCGATGCGGACACCCCGCGGTACGGCGCCTCTCGCGCCTGGAACGCCGGGACCGACGGTCGGGCAGTCGTCGACCGCGTCTGCGAGAGTGCGCCCGCGGTGTTGCGCCCACGTGGGGTACTCCTGATGGTGCACTCCGGACTGTGCGACGTCGACACAACACTGAAGCGGCTGAACCGCGTGGGCCTGGATGCGACCGTCAGCAACCGTGTGCACATACCCTTCGGGCCAGTGCTGCTCTCAAGGATGAACTGGCTGCGGGAGCGAGGACTATTGAAGAAAGAAGAGGGAGCAACCGAGGAGTTGGTGGTCATCCGTGCCGAACGAACCTGAATCCCCCAGGCGCATCACCATGACGGAACGAGGCCCCCTGCTGGTGGAGGGGCCGGTGGAAGTGACCGGCCCAGACGGGGCCGCACATGTCTCGGATCGCTGCGTCGTCGCGATCTGTACGTGCCGACGCAGCGGCATCCTCCCCTGGTGCGACACCAGTCACCGTCGCCGTGCCGGACGGCGCACGGCTTCCACGGACGGTTCGGACCCGGAACCCGCTTCGGCCCCGGGAGCGTGTTTGGAGAGCTCTCGCTGCGCCGCCACTCTGCTCGAAAGGAACGAAAAATGCCCGACAACGATGTGAGCATACGAAAGGTGCTGGCGATCGTCTCGAACTACGGCGTCGAGCAGGACGAACTCCTGAAGCCCTTGGAGCATCTACGGGGCTGGGGGGCCGAAGTGGAGGTCGCGGCCGTGTCGACGGACCACGTTCAGACTCTCGTCGGTGACAAAAAGCCGGGCCAAACGGTGCCGGCTGACCACGCCCTGAAGGACGTGGACCCGGCAGACTATGACCTGCTGCTCGTGCCCGGTGGCACCGTGAACGCGGACTCCCTGCGCGTTCAGGAACGCGCCATCGAGATAGTCCGCTCCTTCACTTCGTCGGGCCGCCCCGTGGCAGCCATCTGCCATGGCCCGTGGGCCTTGGTCGAAGCCGGCGTTGTCGACGGGAAAACCATGACCTCGTTTCCCTCCCTCCGGACGGATATCCGCAATGCCGGCGGTGAATGGATGGACGCGCCGGTGGTCACGGACGATTCGCACGGCTGGACCCTCATCACCTCACGCCGTCCCGGTGACCTGGAGCCGTTCCTCCGTGAAGTGGATTCGGCGCTCGCCGTCGACGCCCAGTGAACCGATGGAGGGCTCGCGGGCCAACCACTACTCCAGGGCACAGCGGTGTGCGAGTCGCGACAGCTGTTCCATCTGCTCCGCGCGGCGGGCCTTGACGTAGGCGATCTGCCGCCGCGGAGTGCAACCGCGAGAGAGCTTTACCCGGTCCGACCCGGTGGAGTAGTGAATCTGCGAAATGCCCTCGGAAAGCGCGATCCGCAGCAACTCGTAGTAGACCAGGCCGAAGTAGAGCGGCAGCTTGCCTTGCGCCTCGTAGTCGAATCCGGCCTGGCGAGCGTACATCTCCCCACCGTGAGTGAACGTGAGGACGAAGCCTGCCAGGTGTCCGCCGAGGGAGGCGGTGGCTTCAGGCTTCGGTAGGCGGCCACCTCCACCGCTTCGGGGCGACTTGTCCTGGGTGTGGTACTCATCGCTCACCCTTGATCGCTGTGTCGATCACCGGGGTGAGCTGCCCCAGAGCCGCTTCCGCCCTGCGCACCGCGTCGCCGGTCGTGTCGCCGACCGCCACGACATAGCCCAGCAGGTCGAGATTGCTCTCGGCGGGGCGGACACGGTCGCCCGGGTGGGGCTTCCAGGTCCACATCCACCACGCCGGGGATGCGCCGCGCCAGGTCCGCGCCGCCGATCGTGGTCAGGGCTCCCGACTCGCGGGCAGCCAGGTAGCGGGACGCCGCGGCCTGGCCGCGGGTAGCCGTGAGGTCGGCCGGCTGCCCAGCGTGCAGCCTGATCACTTCGCGCTGCAGATCGATGCCCGTCGCCTCGCGGATGAGCTGGGTGATCTCTGCGCCGGGCATGCGGCCGTTGACCTCGACGATGCGGGGACCCTTCGCGGTCATCTTCACCTCGACGTGCGCGGCGCCGAAGTCGTGGCCGACCGCCTCCAGCGCCCGGCAGGCCAAGTCGGTGCACTGCTCACGCACCGGCGTTGACAGCATCGACGGAAAGGTGTCGCCCATCTCCACGAAGTGCGGGTGGGGGCCGAGAGCCTTGTCCGTGACGCCCAGGACTCGCCGCTCGCCGTCCACCAGCACGGATTCGACGCTCACCTCGTAGCCCAGGAGGTACTCCTCCACGAGCGCGCCGGGGCGCCGGGGCTGGCCCCGGAAATCGGTCGGCGCCGAGCTGATGTCCCGGTAGGCCGCGAGGACTTCTTCCGGCGTAGCGGCAGAGGGCGACGCCGATGCTGGCCGACTCGGTCATCGGCTTCACCACGCATGGGTAACCGAAGCGGTCTGCGGCGGCGAGAGCGTCCTGCTCGGTCGTGGCCTGGTGGAAGCCGGGCGCCGCGACACCGGCCGCCTCACAGGCGCGCCGCATCAGCAGTTTGTCCCGGCAGGTGCGGGCGGCCTGGGGCGATAGCCCTGGCAGGCCGAAGCGGGCAGCCACCTCTGCCACCGCGAAGAACTCCGCAGCGGCGGGGTTCGCAGCAAGGGCCTCGGTCAAAGTCGTCAGCCATCTCTCAGCTTTGCGCACAGGCCGCCCTCGCCGCTCCGCCTCCCGCGCCTCAGTGCCGGACGCGGAGAGTTCACCACCTCTGCCCGGGTGCGCGGTCATGGTCATCAGTCGGCCGATCATGCTCAGACCAGGGTGGAGATGCAGAACGGGTGGCCGGCAGGGTCCAGCAGGACCCTCCACCGATCAGGCTGCGGCTGAGCCGCGGGCTCGACGGCGCCAAGGGCCAGTAGCCGGGCCTGGGCGGCGTCCAGGTCGTCGACACCCAGTTCGATGTGGGCCTGTTTTTCGTGGGATGGGTTCGGCCAGGTGGGACGCTGGTAGTCGGCCAGCCGGCAGAAGCCCAGTCCGGCCGAGCCCTCCTGGCCGAGCAGGATGAAGTCGTCGCTGGAGTAGACGACGGGCAGGCCAAGGGCGTCGCCGTAGAAGCGGGCCAGCTCGGCGGGGTCCGGGCAGTCGAACGTGACGGCCGAGTAGCGGATCGCTGGCGCAGATGTGGTTCCGGTGCTCATGGGGAAGACGCTACGGCGGGACCAGGACAGATTCGGTCCTGGTCATGGGAGAGACTTCGGGATGTGATCAGCACCTCCGCCCGCCTGCTGCGAATGGTCTCGCTGCTGTCCGCGCGGCCGTCGTGGACCTGCCGCGAGCTGGCCGGACGGATGGAGGTCACCGAACGCACCGTCCGCCGGGACATCGCCAGGCTGCGGGAACTCGGCTACGGCGTGGAGTCCGAGCCCGGGCCGTGGGGCGGCTACCGCCTGGGCCGCGGAACCCGGGTGCCGCCGCTGGTCCTCGACGACGAGGAGGCACTCGCCGTGGCCGTCGCCCTGCGCGAGGCCGCGCTCAGCGGCGTCCTCGGCAGCGACCAGGCCTCGCTGTCCGCGCTGCTGAAACTGCGCCAGGGCCTGCCCGCGCGGATCGCGGACCGGCTGGGCGAGTTGGACGCCGCGTTCGTGCACACACCCAGGCCTGACAAGCGGCAGATCGCACCGGGCATGCTGCTGGAACTGGCCACCGTATGCCGCCGGGGCGAGCGCACTCGCCTGTCGTACCAGGACCGGGAAGGGAAGGCCACCGTCCGGAATGTCGACCCGTACCGTCTCGTGCACACCGGGCGCCGCTGGTACTTCGTCGCCCGGGATGTGGCGCGGGACGAGTGGCGGACGTTCCGGGCCGACCGGGTGACGCAAGCGCAGCCGACGGGGCAGGTGGTGGAACTCGTCGACCCGCCCGACCCGGCGCTTCTTGTCTCGCGAGGCATCGCCAGCAGCGCGTACCCGCTCTACGTGACGGTCCGCCTCCCGCTGCCCCTGGACCGGACACTGCGGCTGGTCCCGCCTACAGTCGGTACCCACCGCCCGGACGGCCCCGAGGCCACCATCGTCGAGATCGGCGGCCCCGACGCGGACGGGCTCGCCAAGTACCTGCTCAGCCTGGGCACCCCGCTACAAGTGCTGTCCCCGGACGACGTGCGGCATGCACTGCTGCGCCGTACCCGAGAACTGTTCGAGGACAACGAGGGCAGTCGGCTCTCGTAGGGTGTTACGCGGGCACGAGCGCCGACCTCAACCGGTGTCGGAGGGTTCCCCGGAACTGCCCTTGTTCAGCCGCCGGGCGTCGCCCAGCTCTTGTCAGCGCCATGCCGTTCACACCCCCACCAGCAACCTTTTCAGTACGGGCTTCCTACGCCTTCAGTACGGGCTCCCTACGCCAGTGCGCCGATGGTGCCGAGCTGCGCAAGTTCTGCCTCTGCGCGCAGCTCCTG
Organism: Streptomyces sp. NPDC001832; assembly: GCF_040297265.1. Classification (NCBI taxonomy): domain Bacteria; kingdom Bacillati; phylum Actinomycetota; class Actinomycetes; order Kitasatosporales; family Streptomycetaceae; genus Streptomyces; species Streptomyces sp. NPDC001832. The sequence continues at coordinate 48,393 of NZ_JBEOYU010000039.1, read as the reverse complement.
GCCGATGCATGATCCTTTCGGTCCCGACGGCCAGATCCCACAGGTCTGTCTTGGCCCTCCCCACCCCTATAATTGAAGAGTTCTTCAATTGCTTAGTTGCTCTGGTGCCTAGGTGATCCACCGTCCGGAGGTCGCATGAACGAAGTCGCCGAGGCGCTGCTTGTGCGGGTACACACGGCGCGAGCCGGTCTGGCGGCCGCCGTGAGCGCCGACGACGCGTATGCCATCGCGGTGGCCCAGGACGAGCTGGACGACGCGGTGCGGCTGGCGCGGCAGCACGGGCTGGACATCGAGGCGACGGGGGCGGAGGAGGGGTGATCGGGATGCCGGTTCCGCTGTATGAAGCAAAGGCCGAATTCTTCCGGATGCTCGGCCACCCGGTCCGCATCCGCGTGCTCGAACTGCTACAAGACGGCCCAAAGCCGGTGCGCGAGCTGCTCGCCGCGATCGAGGTCGAGCCGTCGAGCCTGTCCCAGCAGCTGGCCGTTCTGCGCCGTTCGGGAATCGTGACCGCGACGCGTACCGGTTCGACGGTGGTGTACGAGCTGGCCGGGGGTGATGTGGCCGAGCTGCTCGCCGCCGCGCGGCGGATCCTGGCCACCTTGCTCATCGGTCAGCAGGACCTGCTGGACGAGCTGCGCGCGGCGGAGGCGACGCGTTGACCGGCAATGGCGGGTTCCGGGTACCGTGGCGGCGCGGCAGGCGGCCGGCTGCGGCCACCGAGCATGTGCCGCCTGTGATGCCGGCACATCGCCTCGTTCGCGTTGGGGCCTGAGGCGGTGAGACGAGCCCGGGAAGCGGAGGCTGAGCACCTCCCTGCGGCTGGCGTCGCACCAGGCTCCGCATTCGCTCGCGGACCCGGTGCTGTTGGTGACCAGCGAGCTGGTCACCAACGTGCTGCGGCACGCCCCTGGCTCGCCGGTGATGGACATGGGGATCACGGTCGCGGCCGGGCAGCTGGTCGTCAGCGTCGCGGACGCCGAGCCGAGGCTGCCGGATCTCAGCGACGAGGGCATGGGCGCGGGGCTGCGGATGGTGGCCGAGCGCCCACCGAGTACGACGGCGACGTCAGCGCGGAGCCCGCCGTCGACCATGACGGCAAGGTCGTCCTCGTGCGGTTCAGCATGCCGTCGTAGGCACGTGGACATCAGTGGCATCACGGGAAGCAGAGAGAGGGCACGGTGGCTGAACAAGCGTCCGACGAGTCTGCGGGCAAGCAGCGCAATCGGCAGACCAAGAAGAAGGACAGGGAGTCGTGGATCGAGCGCGGTGTCGCCATACGGGTGGGGTTCTACATCTTCGGCACGCACCTCATCGCCGGATGGGTGATGCTGCTCTTCTACCTGGGCCAGCACGCACACAAGTGACCCGGTACGAGGGCGCGCGCACCCGCGAAAAGGGCCGACCGGCCCTGAAACCGACCCGGGCGGTCTATGGCCCGGCTCCTTCCGGCCAGGGAAGATCGGCTGTCCGGGCGGTCGGCTGCGATGGGCCCGTGCCCCGGGTCGTCGAGGCCATTTCCAGGGCGTCCAGGGGGAGATCGGTCCGCATGTGGTTGGCGAGCTGCCATCCGACGATCGTCCGCGAATACACGTCCAGGACAAAGGCGACGTAGACCCAGCCCGACCAGGTGCGGAGCTTCTTCTTGACCGCGACCGCGAGGGAGAACCGCGACCCCGTGCGGGCGGCAGGCAGCGACGACCTTGTGGGAGAAGTGCGCGGAGTCGGCGCGGACGATGATCTGTGCCCATCGCGCGGACCGTGGCAAGGGCCTCGCGCAGCAGCGACGCGGCGCCCTTGCCGGAGTTGGCCGAGCCCTTGCGCAGCCTCGTTGCCACGATCACAGGCGCTCAGGTGGACATCTTGACGGTGACGATCTGGAAGTGCAGGCCGCGCTGTTTGGTGTAGCCGAAGGAGGCGCCCTGCTTGGCAGGCCCGTACACGGGCTTGACCTTCGAGTCGATGTCGACGAACACCACCTCGTCACCGTTGGGGACCAGGCCGGTGTGCGCGGCCTGCCGACAGGTGAACGCCCGCATGGCAGAGTCCAGTTGACGCCCATGCCCCCAGGTGAACGCACGCAGGAAGGTGCCGAGAGTGGACGGGGCACGCACGCCGCCGAACAGGCGGGGCAGCCCGCCGTGGCGCAGCACGTCCAGATCGTCGATGATGTCCGCGCCGGCCACCATCCCGCCCACGATCGACAGGGCCTTCGCGTCGGCGGTCGTCCCGGCACCGTTCTTCGCGCCGGTGAGTTTTACCTTCTCGGCCACCAGGGCAGGCAGACCGCACCGCTCGGCCAGCCGGATCGGGGGTCCACAGGCCGACCGTTAACGTGGTGGATCCAGGCTGAACAGCTGCCGCAGTGGCGCGATTCTTCCCACCCCGTTTGGCGCTGATCGTCGCGATGACAGCTCCGTCGCTGACTGGGAGCGGCATGTCAACGCGCAACGCCCCTGCCACCGGGCAAGGGCGTTGCGCGAGATGGTCTGTTTCAGGATGCCTTTTGGTCGGCGGGCTTCTCGATCTCGGTGGTCACCCGTGCCCCTCGGAAGAGCACCGGGAGCCACAGGAGACATGCCAGCAGGGGGACCGCGGCGTAGGTGGCCATGCCCACACTGGAGCCCAACCCGTCCATGAGCGCGCCGAGGACGAGATAGCCGATGCCGATGAGCGCCGACTCCACGAATGCGATCATCGACAGCAGGCTCGCCCGGTGGCGCGACGGCACGGCCTCGTTGAACACGTTGTCCACGAGCACGGCAGTGATCTCGGGAATTCCGACCAGGACCAGGAACGCGGCGATGGTGACCCAGACAAGGCCGAGGCCGCTCAGGCCGAGCGCCACGGCGAGCGTCAGGAGAGACACCGGGACGATGACCCGATACCCGATGCGCCGATCCGCGCGGTCCGACAGCAAGGGAGTGAGTCCGCCGACGAAGAATCCCGCCGATATGACCACGCTGACCAATGCGGTGCCCGCTCCCTGATCGGAGAGGGTCTTCTGCGTAAAAATGATGTACGGCGTCAAAGTCGCATGCATCAATCCGGACACCACGACAAGCGTCACGAGCGCCGGCGTTGCGACCCGAAGCATCGCCCGCCATGCTGTGGCGTCGCCGTGCTCCTTCTCGGCTCCGTCCTGCTCGTCCACCGCATCCGCGCCGCGGATCTCGGGCACCCGTGACATCAGCACCACCACTGCCAGGACGAGGCACGACGCCGAACCGACGTAGACGATTGCCCAGGAAATCTGCTGCAGTTGGCCGCCGAGGACGATGGCGACTCCCGAGGTGACCGTCCCGAGCATGGTGAACCGGGATTTGATCTTGACGTAGCTGGCCGTTGCACCACGACTCACGAGCAGGTCGTACAGCAGGGCGGTGTCCGAACCGGATACACATGCCATGCCCACGCCCTGGCCGATGAACAGCGTCAGGAACACCCAGTAGTTGGAGGACGTCACCTGACCGAGCAGACATCCAGCTATCAGCACCTGGCCGATCACGATGCTGGCACGCCTGCCGATTCGGTCAGCGATGACTCCCGTCGGCAACTCCGCAAGTCCGCTGACCAGGTAGAGCAGTGTCTGAAGGAGGGCCACTTGCCCGGCGGAGAAGCCTCGCTGCTGAAGGAAGAGGACGAATACGCCGCGCTGGAACAGCGAGTTGGCGAGCACGGCGTATACGTAGAACGGGCGCGTAACGCTTCGTGCTGCATCGTCGACTGCAGCCGACCCGCCAAGGGCCTCCGTGGTGCCGGTCATGCTGCAGGCTCCCCCTGGTGACTCCGCTGATCATTGGTGTTGGGCCTCCGCCGTCGACCGGGACCTCCAGTCCGTACTTCGCGCAGAACATTGGGCCGACCCTCCGGGAACCGTTGTCGGCGCCGCGGCCATCCTCGGTGGAGGTGCCAAGTGCTGGAACCGGTAGCGTGCATCCTCTGGAAACGGTTGCGTACATCTTGGAGCCAGCGTGGGCGTGAGGTCGGGGAAATCCCGGATCTCGTCACTTGGTTCCCGGGAGGACGGCCGTGGGCGGCGACTGCGTCCTGTGAGGGTACCGGAGCCTGGTCGGCTCGTGCGCGAGTTCTGTGACAAGGGCCAGTGCCAACCGTGCCCGGTCCGCGCCCAGTGCACCACCTCCCGCGAAAGCGCACGGAACGTGGGCTTTCCCCCGCGAGAACTCCGTGACCTGCAAGTCCGCGTCCGCGCCGAACAGCAGACGTCCGATTGGCACGCCCGGCATGCGGTCCGCTCCGGAGTCGAGGGCACCGTCAACGAATTCGCTCACGGACACGGCATGCGCCGCTGCCGCTACCGGGGGCAGCCTCCGCGAGTGCTGTCCAGCTCGCAGGAAGCGGCCGCCGGTCACGGGCCGTCGTTACGACGGCGGTTTCGCCTCCCGTTGGACTGCACGCAGGTCGGCGAGCAGTTCCGCCTGCCCTGCCAGCACGCCGGACAGGATCGAGCGTGCCACCCGCAACAGGTCCGCGACCTCGGGGCTGGCCAGGGAGTAGTACACATTCGACCCTTCCTTGCGCGTCCGTACCAGGTTCGCGCGACGCAGCACGGCCAGCTGCTGGGACAGATGTGCCGGCTCGATGCGCACCTCGGGCAGCAACTCCGCGACCGCGTACTCGCGCTCGCTCAGCAGCTCCAGGACACGGATACGTGCCGGGTGACCGAGAGTTTTGAAGAACTCGGCCTTGAGCTGGTACAGCGGCGTACTCACCGTGCCGCCCTCCCCCCAGCACGGCACGACCTGACCGGCCGGTCCACTCGACATCGCATCCACCCACTCGTCAAGAACATGCGGCCCATCCTCGCGTGTGGCAGCAGCAGAACCGAAGCCGCACCGAGGAGCCAGGCCGCCCATATTCAGCGGTGACGACCCAACACCGGCCGCGACTGACCGGTGTGCCGCAGGTCTCGGACGGGGCGTCGGCTCAGACCTTTTTGACCACGCTGGACTTCAGCTGCATAGCGCCGAACCCGTCGATCTTGCAGTCGATGTCGTGGCCGTCCACGCCGTCCTCCACGAGCCGGATGCCCCGCACCTTGGTGCCGGCCTTGATCCCGGTCGGGCTGCCCTTGACCTTGAGCGTCTTGACCACGGTCACGGTGTCGCCGTCGGCAAGCACATTGCCGACCGCGTCCTTGATCACCTTGGTCGCGCTCCCGTCGCCCGATTCGTCGGACGGTGACCACTCGTGGCCGCATTCCGGGCAGACGAGAAGGGCGCCCATCTCGTACGTGTACGCGCTGGAGCATTCAGGGCAGGGGGAAAGGTTGTCACTCATGGATCCGGTGTCTATCTCTCTGTGGGTCGATACGTATGTCAGGCGGAGTCAGGCGGGTCAGTCAGTACGCCACTCCTGCTGCCCCTCGCCGGGAGCGGACGGGCCTCGGCCATGGGCGGTGAGAGCGGCGGTCAGATCGCAGTGGACGGGGATGTCCGGGCAGTCCGCGGCCGGGACCAGTGAGCCGTCGGCGGGGATGGCGGCCAGCTCCAAGCTTCGGCCGGCATCGGCGAGGCGGCATGCGGCCTCGGTGATGGCCAGCTGGCCCTCGGCGGACCAGCCGCGCAGCTCGGTCAGGTCAAGGACCACCGGACCGGTGCCGCGGGCGACGACCCAGCCGATCGCGCCGCCGAAGCGGTGTACCGCGTCCGGGCCGAGATAGCCGGCGACGGAGAGGATGCCGAGGTCCTGCTCGATGTTGTAGCGCCAGTCGATGGTCATGCGGGGAGAACTTCCTTGGTGCGTTGGCGTGGAGGGGCTGTGGTCCGGTCACAGGGGCAGAGTGATCCAGATGCTCTTGCCTTTGCCGTCGGCGTCGCCCCGGACAACCGCGGTACTGCCCAGCCCGAGAGTGAGCTCCATGACGGTGGCCACCAGCCGCCACAGCTCCGCCCTTGCAGCAGCCACAGCGCCTCCGCGCCGGAGACCTCGACCACGCGCGGGGTGCTGAAGGGCATGCTCATCGGGCTGGCTTCTAGCTGACGTCTGTGTTCTTCGGATTCATCTACTGGGCGGGGACGGCGGGCAGGACTCCGGCCAGCTCCAGGTGGTCACGGGCGGCACGGATCGCCTCAGGCGTGGTGGCGTACTCCTGGCCCTCGTGCCGCAGCAGACCGAGGGCGCCGACGGAATCGAGAACCTGCCGCTGACCGGGCCGTATCCCGGAGGCCAGGACGACGATGCCGCGCCGACGCAGCTTCTCCACCGCGTCCTTCAGGACCAGGGCACCGGTGGCGTCCATCGTGGACACCCGCGACATCCGCAGGACGACCACCCGGACGTCGGCCACCTCGGTCAGCTCCAGCAGGAACCGGTGCGCGGCGGCGAAGAACAGCGGCCCGTCGAGGCGGTAGGCGACGATGTGCTCGGCCAGCAGCGCGTGCTCCTCGGCACTGTGGTCGCCGTGGTCGAGGGGCACCTGGTCGAAGCGGGCCTGCTTGGCCACCGCCCGCAGCGCCAGGGCGCCGGCGACGACCAGACCGATGATGACGGCGTAGACGAGGTCGAGGGCGAGGGTGGCGGCCGCAGTGAGGACGAGTACCACGGCGTCGGACCGCGTCGCCTTCGTCATCGCCTTCAGCGAGCCGACCTCGACCATGCGGATCGCGGTGGCCAGCAGTACGCCCGCCAAAGCGGCCAGCGGGATCTTCGACACCAGGGGAGCCGCCGCGAAGACGATCACCGCGAGGACGGCGGCGTGGGTGAGCGCGGCCAGCCGGGAGCCGGCCCCGGTGCGCACGTTGACGGCGGTGCGCGCTATCGCCCCGGTGGCCGGGACACCGCCGAACAGCGGGGCGGCGATGTTGGCCAGGCCCTGGCCGAGCAGCTCCTGGTCCGGATCGTGCCGCTGTCCCACGGTCATCGCGTCGGCGGCGGCCGCAGACATCAGCGACTCCAGCGCGGCCAGCGCGGCCACCGCCACGGCCGGAGCGAGCAGCGAGCCGAGCGATCCGAGGTCGAGGAAGGACAGGGAAGGCGCAGGCAGCCCCGCGGGCAGATCGCCGATCGGCTTCGCATCCAGGTGGGCGGCCTGGACCACGACGGTGGCGCCGATCACGGCGATGATGGAGAAGGGCACGGTCGGCCGCCACCGCGCCCCGGCCAGCATGAACACGACCACGGCGACCGCGAGTCCGACGGCCGTCCAGTTCGGGGACTTCACGAATTCTTCGACGGCGTGCCAGGTGACCACGAGTACCGTGTCGCCCTCGGGCTCGGGCACGCCGAGCGCGTTCGGCACCTGCTGGAGCCCGATCACTCCTGCGATGCCGAGCGTGAAGCCCTCGATCACGGGTGCCGGCACGTACTGCATGTACCGCCCGGCCCTGAGCACCGCGAGGACCACGAGTATCGCACCGGCCATCAGCCCCACCGTGAGCACGGCGGTGGGCCCGTACTGCGCGACGATCGGTACGAGGACGACGGTCATGGCGCCGGTCGGTCCGGACACCTGAAGATTCGACCCGCCGAACACCGCGGCCAGCGCGCCCGCGACCACCGCGGTCGTCAGACCCGCCTCGGCACCCAGCCCGGACGACACCCCGAAACCGAGGGCGAGGGGTAGCGCGACGATGGCCACGGTGAGCCCGGCGAGCAGGTCCCGGCGCGGGTCACGCCGTATCTGCGCCAGATCGGCTCGGGAGGGCAGCAGCGAGGTGATCCGGGTACGCACCGCCCGGGCGAACGCCGTGCTCATCGGGCGGCGGCCTCGGCTTCCCGCAGCTCGGCCAGCAGCTCGCCCTGACCGGCGAGCATCTCCGTGAGAATCCGGCGTGCGGCCTTCATCAGATCGGCGACATCGCCGCCGGCCAGCCCGTAAACGACGGTCGAGCCCTCGCGGGTGGACGTGACGATCCCCGAGCGGCGCAGCACCGCCAGCTGCTGCGACAGGCTGGAGGGCTCCACCTCGATCGCGGCCAGCAGCTCGCGCACCGGCGTCGGCCCGTCCTGCAACAACTCCAACACCCGGATCCGCACAGGATGCCCCAGCATCCGGAAGAACTCCGCCTTCGCCTGATACAGCGGAACCGTGACGACTCCTCAACTTCCCTCGCAGAGCCCCACCGTGTGAGACCCACAGAAGCTGTGCCCGCGGCTACCTGCGAGCACAGCCAATACAGCATCTAACTAATTGCAAAATTTCGCAATTCAGCATCCTGCTATAGCCTTGGTCACCTCGCGGGAGGGGAGCTCGTCCCGGGTCAGAGGCCGGTCTGTCCGCGATCGACATCACCAGGGCGGCGGACCGCATCCGCGCGCTCAAACCTGACAATGCGTCAGCAAAGTCAGCATTGGGTCAGCAAGAGGACGCCTACAGCTGCTCACAGACGACCACACTTTGGATTGGCGGTCGCCTCAGTCGACCCCTCCGGGGGGCCAGCCGCCGCGCCACCGAGCGTCGGCAGGACGGAGGCAAGGCCTCACGAACAGCCTACCCATCCGGCGACCGGACAGGCAGGCATCTTCGCAGGTCAGCGCCTGTTTCCCCGAGGCTTCAGCGGCACCTTCGGCAGTTCGGGAGCGGGCAGCGGAGCGCCGTCGTACCCCTGCACCTCGCCGAATCGTCGGCCTTCCATCCAGTCCCGGCGCGCCTGTACGATCTCTTCCGACGACCGCCCGATGAAGTTCCACCACATGACGATCTCCTCCTCGAAGGGCTCGCCGCCGAGGAGCATGAGGCCCGCGTCGGTGTTTGCGCGCAAGGGGAGTTCGGTGCGGCCGCAGCCGAGGTAGAGCATGGAACCGGGCAGCACGGGTACGCCGTCGACCTCGGCCTGGCCGGACATCGAAAGCACCGCGTACTCGAAGTCCGGTTCGAGCGGCAGACGGACCTCGGCACCGCCGGACAGAGCCAGGTCCGCGCCGACGATCGGGGTGTATGCGGTGCCGGGAGAGGTGGCGCCGTCGAGTTCGCCCAGGATCAGAGTGGCGGCGAGGCCAGGGGCGGTGATGGCCGGCAGTTCGGTGTGGTGCTGGAAATGCGGCTCGACGTAGCGGTGCGCGTCCGGCAGGGCGACCCAGAGCTGGGCACCGTGCAGAAACCTGGCATGCGACTTCGGACTCTCCTCGGAGTGGCTGATGGCCCGACCGGAGGTCATCAGTCCCAGCTCGCGCGGGCGGATCGTGCGGAGACTGCCGACGCTGTCCCGATGCAGGACTTCGCCGTCGTGCAGCCAGCTCACCGTCTGCAGGCCCATGTGGGGGTGGGGCGGTACTTGCATCCCTGGTTCGCCGGCGATGTCGTCGGGGCCGTAGTGATCGACAAAGGCCCACGCGCCGACCATCCGGCGACCCAGGTTGGGCAGCAGCCTGCGGACCTCGGTGGACTCGCCCAGCCGGACATTGCGCGGGGTGAGGAGTTCACGAACGGGCTCGGCGACGACGAAGCCCCGTCCTCCGCAGACGGAGAGTGTGGCCTGGCGATCGAGATTACTCATGGCGCTCAACCTATTCCCGTGCGGGTCCGGGGTGTCGGTACCCACGCCGATAATTTAGTGGAATATTCAACCAGTGTGCCATGTTCCGGTGACTGAGACGCACAGCTGAGCATGCAGCCGTGATGAGTGGCTGGACGGGCCGGAGCGATCCCAGGACGGTCCGTGAACGAGGAGATCAAGTGAGTGAGAGCTATTTCGAGTTCGGTACGGCCGCCGACCGCTGGGACCGTGCGCAGATGTTTTTCGAAGCGAAGCAATACATGACCGCGGCCCGGATTCTGGAAGACCTGGTCGAGGAGGTGCCGGAGCAGGTCTCCCCGCGTCTGCTGCTGGCACGGGCCTACTACCACTCGGCTCGGCTCGGCAGGGCCGAGGCGGAGCTGCGGGCGGTTCTGGAGCGCGACCCGGTGGAGCACTATGCGCGGCTGATGCTCGGCCGCACGCTTGAGCGCCAGGGGCGGAACGCGGAGGCGACCGGTCATCTGCGGATGGCGGCGGCGTTCTCCGGCGACTTCGACGCGTACCGGACGGGGCGCTAGGTCTTCTGTCCCCGGCCGGACGGGACTTTCGAAACACGCCCTAGTAGTAGCGCGGAACCCGCCGGGAGGCTCCCGGCGGGTTCCGATGTCTTCCGGTGATCAGTGGTACTTCGGTCAGCCGGCCGCCGTGGCAGGCCGGTTCGCTGCACCGTTTCCGGTCCTGACGGAGTCGGTCCTCGGCACGAGGAGCCGTTCCGTCAGCCAGCCGAAGAAAAGGCCGAAGGTGATCCAGTAAGTGGCCTGCACGGCGACCGTGGCCAGGCGGAACTCCCATAGCAGGCCGGCCGGGAAGTCCTTTCCGACCTCGTCGAACGAAGGCAGGAACGCGTACGCGAGTCCGATCACGAGTACATAGCCGACGGATGCGGCGATCGTCGCGTTCCAGTTGCCCAGGCGAGGAGCCAGCCGCTTGCCGAGGATGACGGCGGTGACGGCCAGCAGCACGCTGAGGGCGACCATCAGGAAGAACAGGGCAGTGCGTCGGCCGATCGTGTCGTGGTTACCGACGGCAGGCGGGTTGGCCGGGTACTTGAGGAACGGCACAATGTACACCGCCAGCAGAGCCGCTCCCGCGATCAGGGCGGCCGTGGCCCGCGGGCCGAATCTGCCGATCCGGCCGAGGGCGTAACAGAAGGCGAGGGCGGCGATGCCGCCGATCGCCACACCGAAGACGAGCACGCCGGTGGCAAGGCCGGCGGTGGACTGCATGGTGCGGCTGACAAGTTCCTCGCCGCCGCCGTGGTCATGACTGTGCGCCTGCTCGAGAGCGATGGCCGCGTCCACCGGGGACTCGCCGAGGAAGTAGGCGACGACCAGAGCGAGCGCGCCCGCGGCAAGGCCGGCCAGCATGCCCCGGACGAGCAGGGCTCTGACAGATATGTGGTTCATACGGATTTCCCCTGGATCGGACGGTACGTCAGTGGCAGGGGAAACCGAGAAGGTGGCGAGCGTCGTGGACCCACTCGTGGACACCTTCGCCGGAGATGACCGCAGTGGCGCCCTGCTCGGCGCCGACGAAGTACAGCAGTACGAGCATGAGGATGCCGAAGAAGACCGCCCAAGGGGCAATGGCCTTCAGGGAGATGGGGGTGATTGCTGGTACGGCGGTGGCGGGGGCAGCAGTCTGTGCCATGGCAGAACCTCCTGAGGGAACACGCGTCCCGATCGTGGTGCCTGAGACGAAGGTGCTGGGTCTGACTTCCCGTACGGGTACGGGTTCACAGTGGCGCGACCGTGCCGGATTCTCACCGGACTTCCGTCACACCTTCGTCATGCTCATCGGACGATACCGCCTGGGAGCAGGCGCGGCCATGGTGCCGTCGGCGGGGCCGGAATGCCCGGATGCCATGGTGGGCACACTCGGGGGCCATTAGTTCAGGGAGTTGACCCGGTCATGACGGTACAGGTGATGTTGATCTCACCGGCGCTCAACGCTGCGCTGCGCGAGGCCCGCTTCGACGGTGACGCTCCGCTCGACGCAGCCGGGATCCGGCAGGCCCGGGCCACTGCGGCAGCGGTGCCTGCGGCCGACAGATATGTGTGCGGGCCGTCCGAGCGGTGCACCGGGACCGCCGACGCACTGGGGCTGCGCACTGAGCCCGAACTCGCCCTGCGTGGATGGGACATGGGCCGATGGAGCGGGCAGCGGCTGTCGAAGGTGAGCGGGCGCGAGCCGGAGGCCGTGTCGGCCTGGACGACCGATTCTTCGGCGGCTCCGCACGGCGGCGAATCATTGTTGAAGTTCTGCGCCCGGACCGGCCAATGGCTGGAGTCGCTGCACGTCAAGGAGAGCGGCCCTGTACTGGGGGTCGTCGAGCCTGCGGTGGTGCGGGCGTTGATCGTACGGGCGCTCGCGCTGCCGACGGAGGCATTCTGGCGGCTGGACGTCGCGCCGCTGACACTGACCGCGCTCAACGGCCGGTCCGGACGGTGGAACCTGCGCTGTGGGCAGCCGCTGTCCCCCGCTGCGGGCGGCCGACGTCCTCCCGCAGCCCACTGACGATCGGGCTCGGCGCGGCGGCGCTCGGTGTGCCGGCCGGGCTCTTCGTCGGGCTGCTGGCGGCGACGGTCTTGCGCGCGCTCGCGGCCGTCGTCAACGGTCGGTACGAATGCCACCCCGCCCGAGGAGCTGCTGGAGACGGGCGGGCCGGACCCTACGCGTCCCGGTACGCCTCCAGCAGGCGCAGCCAGACCTCGCTGATCGTCGGATACGCCGGGACCGCGTGCCATAGCCGGCCGATGGGGACCTCGCCCGCGACCGCGATCGTCGCCGAGTGCAGCAGTTCGCCGATGCCCGGTCCGACGAAGGTGACACCGAGCAGGATCTCCCGGTCGAGGTCCACGATCATGCGGGCGCGGCCGCGGTAGCCATCCGCGTACAGGCTGGAGCCCGCCACCGCGGCAAGGTCGTGGTCGACGGCGCGGACGCGGTGGCCGGTCTGCTCGGCCTGGGCGAGGGTGAGGCCGACCGATGCGGCCTCGGGGTCGGTGAAGACGACCTGCGGGACGGCCGCGTGGTCGGCGGTGGCCGCGTGGGCGCCCCAACGGTCGGTCTCCGGTAGCGGCGCGCCCGCGGCGCGTGCGGCGATCGCCGCTCCCGCGATGCGCGCCTGGTACTTGCCCTGGTGGGTGAGGAGTGCGCGGTGGTTGACGTCGCCGACCGCGTAGAGCCAGGTGGTGCCGTCGACGCGGCAGCTGTCGTCGACGCTGAGCCAGGAGCCGGGCTTCAGGCCCACCGTTTCCAGCCCGATGTCATCGGTGCGCGGAGCGCGGCCGGTGGCGAAAAGGATTTCGTCGGCCTCGACGCGCTCCCCGTTCCCGAGCTCCACAGTGACCGGCCCGTCCGGGGCCGTGCGCCGTACGGAGGTCGCCGAGGTTCCGGTACGAATGTCCGCGCCCGCCTCCGCCAGTGCCTGTGCGACCAGCTCGCCCGCGAAGGGTTCCATCTTCGGCAGCAGTCCCTTGCCACGGATCAGCATCGTCACCCGGGCGCCGAGGGCCTGCCACACGGTGGCCATCTCCGTGCCGACGACGCCGCCACCGACGATCACGAGGCGGCCGGGCACTTTCTTGGCGCTCGTCGCCTCCCGGCTGGTCCAGGCACGGGCCCTGTCGACGCCGGGGAGGGCGGGGACGACGGCGCGGCTGCCGGTGCAGACGGCGACGGCCTGCCGGGCGGTGAGCCGGTGTTCCGTGCCGTCGGGGGCGGTGACGGAGACCGATTTCTCACCGGTGAGCCGGCCCTGGCCCCGGTAGATGTCCGCTCCGATCCCCTCGAGCCAGGCGACTTGGCCGTCGTCCTTCCAGTGCGAGGCGTATTCGTCACGGCGGGCGAGGACCGCTGCGGCGCCCAGAGGTCCCCGCACGGCGTCGCTGAGGCCGGGGACTCGGCGGGCATCGGCGCGGGCGACAACCGGGCGCAGCAGTGCCTTGCTGGGCATACAGGCCCAGTAGGAGCATTCGCCGCCGATGAGTTCCGCCTCGATGACCGCCGTGCTCAGACCGGCGGCACGGGTCCGGTCGGCGACGTTCTCACCCACCGGACCTGCTCCGATCACCACGACGTCGTACTCGGTGTTCAGGGAAGCGTCTGTCATGGGGACAGTCTGGTCGTGGGTGTGCGCGACGGCCACATGGGCAAGCGGAATAGCGCAAGTACAGGCACGGTTGTGCCGGACAGGTCCGAACGGGCACAGGAAGAGGTAACAGAGCATGAGCACCCTTGAGCTCACCAAGGAAAACTTCGATCAGGTCGTCAGCGACAACGACTTCGTCCTGATCGACTTCTGGGCTTCCTGGTGCGGCCCGTGCCGGCAGTTCGCGCCGGTCTACGACGCGGCGTCTGAGCGCCACGGCGACCTGGTCTTCGCCAAGGTCGACACGGAGGCGCAGCAGGAGCTGGCAGCGGCCTTCGAGATCCGTTCCATTCCCACGCTGATGATCGTCCGGGACAATGTGGCGGTGTTCGCCCAGCCCGGGGCGCTGCCGGAGGCGGCGCTTGAGGACGTCATCGGGCAGGCCAGGAAGCTGGACATGGACGAAGTCCGCAAGTCCATCGAGGACCAGCAGAAGGAGCAGAAGTAGGCTCCGTGCGCGCATGAGCGGGGTGAGGGGCCCGATCGGTCCGGTCGGGCCTCTTTCCTTGGCCTCCCTTGACCTCCCTTGACCTCCCTTGACATACCGTGACATTCCGTGACCGGAACGGGCGGCCCGGCCTCAGTGGTCGTTGTTGCTGTCGGCCTTGCCTGCGGCGTTCTTCTCCTTGATCCGGACCGAGAGGCCGTAGTCCAGCTCGGCGCCGTCGACCAGCAGGGCCTCGACCGTGCGCGTCGCCGGATCAATGTCCGCCACGATGCCTTCGCCCGAATACCGGGGGTAGCCCGATGCCCCGGTCTCGCCCGTCGCTGCCACGACCGCCGAGCGGATGGCGCCGCCGGGCTCGGCGGCGTCGGTGGTGTCCTCGGCGAATCCGGGGACCAGCAGGATCTCGTAACTCTGCGGATGACTCATGGGCATGACGCTAAGGGCTGTCCCGTAATCCGTGGTGGATCAGCGCGCGGCGTCAGATGTGGTGCATCGCAAGGCGGAGGGATGTCCACATACTGAATGTATTCGGCCGTTCCGACAACGCGGCGCAGCCGTGCGCTCATCGGCACTCCCCCGTGTGGTGCATACGGGGCATGCTCGGCGCTCCAGCGGCATGGATGCAACCGAATTTCCGACGCAAAGGGGCACTCTTGTGCGATCCCCCCGTAGGGGTTTGGGTGATACGGACGAACCGAGAAAAAGGAGGCCCCGGTATGTCATCCGACGCACCCGGAGACCATGGTCCGCCCGGCCAGGCCCCGCCCCTCGACGAGGGCGAGGCGGAGGACTTATTGCGCTGCATCTGCTTCAAGACCGGGCCGCCCCGCAAGGTCGGCGTCGAACTCGAATGGCTCATCCACCACCGGGATCGGCCCCAGGTCCCTGTCCCCCACCACCGTCTCGACGCGGCCGCCGACATCCTCCGGGCCCTGCCCCTGAGTGCGGCGCTCACCTTCGAACCCGGCGGCCAACTGGAGCTCAGCTCGCGCCCCGCCGGCTCCCTGATGGCGTGCATCGATGCCACCGCCGCCGATCTCACCGCGGTACGTGACGCCCTGGACCGGGTGGAACTCTCACCGGTGGGTCTCGGCGTCGATCCGTGGCATCCACCGCGCCGTCTGCTGCACGAGCCCCGCTACGACGCCATGGAGGTCTCGTTCGACAGGTCGGGACCGGCAGGCCGCGCCATGATGTGCACCACCGCATCCGTCCAGGTATGCCTGGACGCAGGAGAGGAGGAACCGGGTCCGCTCGGCTACGGGCGACGCTGGCAGCTGTCCCATCTGCTGGGCGCGGTGCTGGTGGCGGCGTTCGCGAACTCGCCGTTCCAGTTCGGTTGCCCGACACCATGGCGATCCACCCGGCAGTCCCTCTGGGCCGACCTCGATCCGTCGCGGTCCCTGGCACCGCCCGGCCATCTGCCGCCGCGCGAGGCCTGGGCCGCGCATGTCCTGGACACCCCGGTGATGTGCATCCGGGACGACGAGGGGCCATGGGCCGTGCCAGACGGTCTGACCTTCCGCGACTGGATCCGCACCAGCATGCCGAGACCACCGGTCCGCGCCGACCTCGACTACCACATCAGCACCCTCTTTCCGCCGGTGCGCCCGCGCGGACATCTTGAGCTGCGCATGATCGACGCGCAGCCCGGCGCGGACGGGTGGCTGGTGCCGCTTGCCGTCACCACTGCTCTGTTCGACGATCCGGAGGCCGCCGAGACCGTTTACCGCACCGTCAAACCACTGGCCGAGACGGCCGGGCCACGGCCCGCGCCGCGCAATCCGCTTTGGGTAAGCGCCGCCCGCGACGGCCTGACCGATCCCGAACTGCGGTCGGCGGCCACCACCTGCTTCGACCTCGCGCTGGAGGCGCTGCCCCGGATGGGAGCGACCACGGCCGTGCAGGAGGCGGTGGCGGACTTCAACGACCGCTTCGTCGCCCGGGGCCGATGCCCGGCCGACGAATTTCCCGAACTGCTCGCGCCTGGTTCGGCGGGCGATTCGAGCCACCACATCGAGGGGCCCCGCTCATGACCGACTCCCCCACGCCGGCCGCATCCGGTCCGCACAGTCCGGCTGGGCCGGACGAGGTGGACACCGAGGCGCTCCGGCAGCGCGCACTTACCGCGCTGCTCACCGCCCGTGAACGCACCACGCTTCTCACCGACAGTGTGGACGATCACGAACTGACCGCCCAGCACTCGCCGTTGATGTCGCCCTTGGTCTGGGATCTCGCGCACATCGGCAATCAGGAGGAGCTGTGGCTGCTGCGCGGAGTGGCAGGGCGGGAGGCGATGCGCCCGGAGATCGACGGGCTGTACGACGCCTTCGAGCACCCCCGAGCCACCCGTCCGTCGCTGCCGCTGCTGCCGCCCGCCGAAGCCCGCTCGTACGCCGCGGAGGTACGTGGTCGCGCACTGCACGTGCTCGACGGCACGGCACTGCACGGTGACCGACCATTGGTGCGGGCCGCATTCGCCTTCGGCATGATCGCCCAGCATGAACAGCAGCACGACGAAACAATGCTGATCACCCATCAGCTCAGGTCGGGCCCTGCCGTTCTGACCGCGCCGGTGCCGCCCGCACCCACCGAAACGGCGGGTCTCCCTGCCGAAGTACTCGTCCCGGGCGGTCCGTTCACCATGGGTACGTCCACCGAACCGTGGGCCCTCGACAATGAACGTCCCGCCCATGTGCGCGAGGTACCGGACTTCTTCATCGACACGACCCCGGTCACCTGCGGCACGTACCAGGAGTTCATCGAGGACGGCGGCTACACCGAGCGGCGCTGGTGGGCCCCCGAGGGGTGGGCGATGATCCGTGAGCACGAACTGACCGCTCCGCTGTTCTGGCACCGGGACGCCGGTCAGTGGCTGCGACGCCGCTTCGGAGTGACCGAGGCGGTCCCGGAGACCGAACCCGTGCTCCATGTCAGCTGGTACGAGGCGGACGCATACGCCCGCTGGGCCGGGCGCCGACTGCCCTCGGAAGCGGAATGGGAGAAGGCGGCGCGCCACGACCCGGCGACGGGCCGTTCGCTGCGCTATCCGTGGGGCGACGAGGACCCGACCCCCGAGCGGGCCAACCTGGGTCAGCGTCATCTGCGGCCCGCACCGGCGGGGGCGTACGCCGCAGGCCGGTCGCCGCTCGGTGTACGGCAGTTGATCGGTGACGTATGGGAGTGGACGTCGAGCGACTTCCTGCCCTACCCCGGCTTCTCGGCGTTCCCGTACCGCGAGTATTCCGAAGTGTTCTTCGGACCGGCACACAAGGTGCTGCGCGGCGGTTCGTTCGCCGTGGATCCGGTGGTGTGCCGGGGGACGTTCCGTAACTGGGACCTGCCGGTGCGACGCCAGATCTTCTCCGGGTTCCGCACCGCGAGGGATATCTGATGTGTCGTCATATCGCCTATCTCGGACCGGCGGTGGCGCTCGGCGAACTGCTGGTACGACCGTCCCACAGCCTGGTGCGCCAGTCGTGGGCGCCGAGACACCAGCGGCATGGGAACGTCAACGCCGACGGCTTCGGCGTCGGCTGGTACGCGGACGGCGATCCGGAGCCCGGACGCTACCGGCGTCAGGGCCCCATCTGGGGCGACCAGACGTTCACCGATCTGGCCAGAGTGGTGCGCAGTCCGGCACTGCTCGCGGCGGTACGTGACGCCACCGAGGCAGGCGCCGACGGCGAGGCGGCGGCCGCGCCGTTCGCCGCCGGGCGGCTACTGTTCAGCCACAACGGCGCGGTGAAGGGCTGGCCGGAGTCACTGGCACCGCTCGCCGCCGCGCTGTCCCCGGCCGAACTGCTCACTCTCACCGCTCGCTGCGACTCGGCCCTGGTCTGGGCCCTCGTAAGACACCGACTGGCCGACGGCGACGAACTGCCGCAGGCCGTCGCCGACACCGTGCTCGACGTGGCGGCCGCGGCGCCGGAATCGCGGCTGAATCTGCTGCTCACCGATGGCACGTCGATCGTGGCGACGACCTGGGGCGACACACTGTGGTATCTCGCCGAGCCCGGCCTGCGCACGGTCGTGGCCTCGGAGCCGTACGACGACGATCCGCGCTGGTGCCCGGTCCCCGACCGGACGCTGCTGACGGCGACCCGCGCCGAAGTTCTGCTGACCCCGCTCAAGGAGCACACGGAGTGAGTCCCTTTCTGCTGACCCGCACCCTGCCGGCGGACGCGACGGACGCGGCGCTGCGCGCCGATGTGCTGTACGGCCTGACACGGCACCCGAAGACGCTGCCGCCCAAGTGGTTCTACGACGCGCGCGGCAGTGAACTGTTCGAGGAGATCACCCGGCTTCCCGAGTACTACCCGACGCGCGCCGAGCGCGAGATTTTGATCGACCGCGCCGAGGAGATCGCTGCGGCGTCCGGCGCGCAGACCCTGATCGAGCTCGGATCGGGGTCGTCCGAGAAGACCCGGCACCTGCTGGACGCACTGCCCGCGCTGCATAGTTACGTACCGGTCGATGTAAGCGAGAGCGCGCTGCGCGGCGCCGCCGAGGCCCTGCTCGCGCAACGACCCGATCTCTCCGTGCACGCCCTGATCGCCGACTTCACGGGCGGTCTCACACTGCCGCGCACGCCGGGGCCACGGCTGATCGCGTTCCTGGGCGGCACGGTCGGCAATCTGATGCCCGATGAGCGGTCGGTGTTCCTGAAGTCGGTACGGTCGCTGCTCTCCCCAGGCGACGCGCTGCTGCTCGGCACGGATCTGGTGAAGGACGAGAAGGTGCTGGTCGCCGCTTACGACGATGCGGCCGGTGTGACGGCGGAGTTCAACAAGAACGTACTGAGAGTCGTGAACCGGGAGCTGGGCGCGGACTTCGACCCGGCCGACTTCGATCATGTGGCGCTGTGGGACCCGGATCGGGAGTGGATCGAGATGCGGCTGCGGGCCCGCGAGGCGCTCACGGTGAAGATCCCGGACCTCGATCTGATGGTGGCCTTCGAAGCCGGCGAGGAGTTGCGTACGGAGGTGTCGGCCAAGTTCCGCAAGGAGGGTATCCGGGCCGAACTCGCCGCGACCGGCCTGAGGATGCATCAGTGGTGGACGGACTCCGGGAACCGGTTCGCGCTGTCGTTGGCGACGGCGGTGTGAGCCCGGCGTGGGGGGCAGCGCTCGCACAGGCGTGCTGGATTTTGGTAGGGACCATTGCTTTGGTCGAGACCTGTTCATCACACATCACGCACACCGACCTCTCGCGCCCCTGGCCCGAGTAGGGCACCGTGGATAGGAACGAAAGGAGGCATATGATGTCGAATTACGTCTACCGGGTCACGGAAATTGTGGGATCCTCCCATGAAGGCGTCGACGACGCCATCCGTAGAGGCATCGCAAGAGCTTCGGAAACGTTGCACAATCTCGATTGGTTCGAGATCACACAGGTTCGCGGAGACATCACGGATGGCCGAATCGAGCACTATCAGGTGGGCCTGAAAGTAGGCTTCCGGCTCGACGAGACGAGTTGACAGCCCTTAGCAGATCGGGATCACGTCCGGCCGGTTGCTCGGCGCCGGCCGTACGCCTTCCGGAAGTGGTGGGTCGTCGACGGCGGCGGAGAACGCCGACGCGCCGTCACCCCTCCAGGCAGTGCTGCCGGTGACCCGGTTGTCCACGACGACGCAGCCTGACCTCACGAGGCCTCACGAAGGCCGCCTCAAGGCGTCCGTCACACATCCCGATGCAACCCGGGCGCCCACACGCGCACGGGATGTGTGATTATGTCCTTACGTTCCACGCAGACCGTAAAAAGTTGTACGGGATGCACATGGAACCAAAAGCTTTTGTAAAGCTATATTCAGGTTTGTGGCATCCAACGTTAACGATGTGAAGCGAATACTCCTGCGTTCAGGGAAGAGCCCCTACGACGCCGTCCCTGTCGAGCAAGCTCTCCATACGGATGTGTTCGCCACCAACTCGGGCAATCTGATCTTCAGCGACGCCGCTCACAAGATCCTGGAGACGCCACGTTCAAAGGTGGTGTCGAACGGCATCACCACCAGGGTCGCCGACGCCGACCGGATCAACAGCGAGTACGACGCCTTCGTCATCCCGCTCGCCAACGCCTTCCGGCCGTCCTTCGAGCGCCAACTGGAGCGTCTGACCCAGCTCATCTCAAAGCTGAAGATCCCGGTCGTGGTCCCGGGTGTGGGTGCCCAGACCGGCGTCAACTACTCCGCGGACCGGCTGAAGCCCATGCAGTCAACGGTCTACGCATTCGTCTCGGCCGTGCTCGACCACAGCGCCTCCATCGGCGTGCGCGGCGAGTTCACCGAGCGGTACCTGCGGGACATGGGCTTCCGGGACGTAGACGTCATCGGCTGTCCCTCGATGTTCCTCAACGGCAGCAGGCTCGACATCCTCAAGAGCAGCCGGACACTCGGGCCCGAGTCGCGGATCGCCATCAACGGATCGCACGACGCCGTGCGGAAGCACAAGCTCGGGCAGATCATCAACCGTACCCATGCGCGCTACCCCCACCTCCGGTTCATCGGCCAGAACATCTCCGAAGCACGTCAGCTGCACTGGCGTGACATGTCCCACCAGAACGCCGCGGTCACCGACATCCCCACCCACCCCGACCACCCCATGTACGCGGAGGACAAGGTCCGCGTCTACATCGACCCGGTCACCTGGACTCAGGACCTGCGGGGCTTCGACTTCTCCTTCGGCTCCAGGATCCACGGCAACATCGCGGCACTACTGGCCGGCACGCCCGCCACCGTGCTCTGCAGCGACTCCCGGACGCTGGAACTGTGCCGCTACTTCGAGATCCCGCACCGGATGCTCGCCAAGGTCTCCTCGGACCTCGACCCCGCCGATCTCTATGCCGAGGCGGACTTCGGACCGCTGATGCGCGGTCACCACGAGCGGTTCGACCGGTTCATGAACTTCCTCGACAAGAACGGCCTCGAGAACACCTTCACCCACGGTGACGGTGGTGCGGCCTTCGAGGCGCGAATGAGCGGCCTGGCCTTCCCTCCGGGCATCCGCCCATGGATCGGCGCCGACGCCTCCACGATGGGTGCGCGACTCAACTGGCTCCAGTCCCAGCTGGCGGACCTCACCGCCCAGAACACCCAGCTCAAGCGGAAGATCGCGAAGAACACCGCTCTGCCCGTCAAGCGCTCCACGTACCAGCGGGCCCGCAGTGCCGTGGGAAGACCCATCAAGCGCGCTCTGCGTCCGTCGCGCTGAATCCTGTCCGAACCTGATCCGAGGCCGGTCCCCGCAGGGCCGGCTTCCGGTCGTTCCGGGCCCGTGCCTACCTGCTGCCTCTGACGCCCAGGGCGTTTTTCGAAACACGCCCTAGAATCGGATTGTTTGTCCCAGGCTTTCAGCCTGCCCCGATCCGTACGGAGTCCCCGCGCACATGTCCACCCCCCACGATCCGTATGTCCGGGTGCGTGGCGCCCGTGAGCACAATCTCCAGGACGTCTCGGTCGATATCCCGCGCGACACACTCACCGTGTTCACCGGCGTCTCGGGCTCCGGAAAGTCGTCCCTCGCGTTCGGGACGATCTACGCCGAGGCGCAGCGCCGCTACTTCGAGTCCGTCGCCCCGTACGCCCGCCGGCTGATCCATCAGGTCGGCGCGCCCGCAGTCGGCGAGGTCACCGGCCTGCCGCCCGCCGTCTCGCTGGAGCAGCGCCGCTCGGCGCCCGGCGCCCGTTCGTCCGTCGGGACGGTCACCACGCTGTCGAACTCCCTGCGCATGCTGTTCTCGCGCGCCGGGGAGTATCCAGCCGATGCCGAACGGCTGGACTCCGACTCCTTCTCGCCGAACACCGCCGCCGGGGCTTGCCCACAGTGCCATGGTCTCGGCCGCATCCACCGCACCACCGAGGAACTGCTCGTCCCCGACCCCTCATTGTCGATCCGGGACGGTGCGATCGCCGCCTGGCCAGGGGCGTGGCAGGGCAAGAACCTGCGCGATGTGCTGGACGCGCTGGGCTACGACGTCGACCGTCCGTGGCATGAGATCGACGCCGGGGACCGGGAGTGGATCCTGTTCACCGATGAGCAGCCGGTGGTGACGGTCCATCCGGTGCGTGATGCCGGGCGCATCCAACGCCCTTACCAGGGTACGTACATGAGTGCCCGCCGCTATGTGATGCACACCTTCGCCGACTCCAAGAGCCGCACTCTCCGGGCTAAGGCCGAGCGCTTCCTGACCAGTGCCCCCTGTTCGGTCTGTGGCGGCAGCCGGCTGCGTCCGGAGGCGATGGCCGTCACCTTCGCAGGCCGTTCGATCGCCGAACTCGCCGCGCTTCCGCTCACCTCGCTCGCGGAAGTGCTGCGCGTGGCGGGCGGCGGTGACACGGCTCGGGTGCTGACCGCGGATCTGCTCGCCCGGATCGAGACGGTCACCGAGCTCGGCCTCGGCTACCTCAGCCTCGACCGCACGGCTCCGACACTTTCCTCCGGTGAGTTGCAACGGCTTCGGCTCGCCACCCAGTTGCGCTCCGGTCTGTTCGGTGTCGTCTATGTGCTGGACGAGCCGTCGGCCGGTCTGCACCCGGCGGACACCGAGTCGCTGCTGGGGGTGCTCGGCCGGCTGAAGGAGGCCGGTAACTCCGTCTTCGTCGTGGAGCATCAGATGGATGTGGTACGCCGGGCGGACTGGCTGGTCGATGTGGGGCCGCTGGCAGGTGAGCACGGGGGCCGGGTGCTGCACAGCGGTCCCCCGGCCGGACTCGCGGAGGTCACGGAGTCGGCGACGCGGCGTTTCCTCTTCGGTAATGAGGCCGCTCCCGTGCGGGAGGTGCGCTCGCCGTCGGGGTGGCTGAAGCTGAACGGGGTGGACCGCCACAATGTGCGGGGCGTGGACGCGGAGTTCCCGCTCGGTGTGTTCACGGCCGTCACGGGCGTCTCGGGGTCGGGCAAGTCGACCCTGGTCGGTCAGGTGCTGGCCGGTGTCCTCGCCGACAGGCAGGCCTCCGCCACCGCCGGTCTGCCCACGGAGCTTCCCACACCCTGGTGTGCGTCGGCGGAGGGGCTGGAGGCGGTGGACCGTCTCGTGCAGGTCGACCAGAAGCCAATCGGTCGCACCCCTCGGTCCAATCTCGCTACGTACACGGGGCTTTTCGATGGTGTGCGCAAGCTGTTCGCCGAGACGGACATGGCGCGCGAGCGCGGCTACAAGGCCGGGCGGTTCTCCTTCAACGTGGCGGGCGGTCGGTGCGAGACCTGCCAGGGCGAGGGGTTCGTCTCCGTTGAACTGCTCTTCCTGCCCAGTACATACGCGCCCTGCCCCGACTGTCACGGTGCGCGGTACAACCCGGAGACCCTGGAGGTCACCCTGCGCGGTCTCGACATCGCGCAGGTGCTGGATCTGACCGTGGAGTCGGCGGCCAGTTTCTTCGCCGCTACACCCGCCGTCGAGCGCAGTCTGCGTACGCTGCTCGACGTCGGGCTCGGATATCTCCGGCTCGGTCAGCCCGCCACGGAGCTGTCGGGCGGTGAGGCCCAGCGGATCAAGCTCGCCGCCGAGCTCCAACGCACCCGTCGGGGCCACACGGTGTATCTGCTCGACGAGCCGACGACCGGGCTGCACCCCGCTGATGTCGAGGTGCTGATGCGGCAGCTGCACGGTCTGGTCGACGCGGGTAACACGGTGGTGGTCGTGGAGCACGACATGGCGGTGGTGGCGGCCGCCGACCGGGTGATCGACCTCGGGCCGGGCGGCGGCGACCGGGGCGGCCGGATCGTGGCGGCGGGATCTCCCGCCGAGGTCGCACGCGCGGAGGGCAGCCGTACGGCGGCGTACCTCAGGGCGTCCCTCCGTATCGCCTGAGAGCCTGTCGGGTGCCCGCTCAGCGGTGCGCCTTCCGGGTCGCCCGCAGCCACTCCTTGTTCATGGCCGAGATCGACGGCAGCGGAATGCCCTTGGGGCAGGCCGTGGCGCACTCCCCGGTGAGTGTGCAGCCGCCGAAGCCCTCGCTGTCCATCTGTCCGACCATGTCGAGGACCCGGGTCTCGCGCTCGGGGGCGCCCTGCGGCAGGACGTTGAGGTGGTTGATCTTCGCCGAGGTGAAGAGCATCGCCGAGCCGTTGGGGCAGGCTGCGACGCAGGCGCCGCAGCCGATGCACTCGGCGTGTTCGAAGGCGAAGTCGGCGTCCGGCTTGGGCACCGGTGTGGCATGCGCCTCGGGGGCGGTGCCGGTCGGAGCGGAGATGTAGCCGCCCGCCTGAATGATCCGGTCGAAGGCCGAGCGGTCCACTACCAGGTCCTTGACGACCGGGAAGGCGGAAGCACGCCACGGTTCGATGTCGATCGTGTCGCCGTCCGCGAAGGACCGCATGTGGAGCTGGCAGGTGGTGGTGCGCTCGGGGCCGTGGGCGTCGCCGTTGATGACGAGGCTGCAGGCGCCGCAGATGCCTTCGCGGCAGTCGTGGTCGAAGGCGACGGGGTCGTCGCCGGCGAGGATGAGTTCCTCGTTGAGGGTGTCGAGCATTTCCAGGAACGACATGTCCTGCGAGATGCCGTCCACCTCGTAGGTGGACATGGCTCCGGGGGCGTCGGCGTTCTTCTGGCGCCAGACGCGCAGGGTGAGCTTCATGCGTAGCTCCGCTGAGTGGGGTGGACGTACTCGAAGACGAGGTCTTCCTTGTGCAGGACCGGGGCCTCGCCGGTGCCGGAGAACTCCCAGGCGGCGGCGTAGGAGAACTCCTCGTCCCGGCGGGCGGCTTCGCCGTCCGGGGTCTGTGACTCCTCACGGAAGTGGCCTCCGCAGGACTCGGCGCGGTGCAGGGCGTCGAGGCACATGAGTTCGGCGAGCTCCAGGTAGTCGACGATGCGGTTGGCCTTCTCCAACGACTGGTTGAACTCGTCGCCGGTACCGGGCACCTTGATGCGGCGCCAGAACTCCTCGCGGATCCGCGGGATCCGGTCGAGCGCCTTGCGCAGCCCCTCCTCGGTGCGGGCCATGCCGCAGTACTCCCACATGAGTTCACCGATCTCTCGGTGGAAGGAGTCGGGGGTACGGTCGCCGTCAACGGAGAGCAGCAGGTTCAGCCGGTCCTCGGTGTCCGCGACGACCTCTTCGACAGCCGGGTGCGAGGCGTCGACCTCGTCGTGGTGCGGGTTGCGGGCCAGGTAGTCGTTGATGGTCGACGGCAGGACGAAGTAGCCGTCGGCGAGGCCCTGCATCAACGCGGAGGCGCCGAGCCGGTTGGCGCCGTGGTCGGAGAAGTTGGCCTCGCCGATCGCGAACAGGCCGGGAACCGTGGTCTGGAGGTCGTAGTCGACCCAGAGTCCGCCCATCGTGTAGTGCACGGCCGGGTAGATCCGCATCGGGGTCTCGTACGGATTCTCCGCGGTGATCCGCGCGTACATGTCGAAGAGGTTGCCGTACTTCTCCTCGACCTTCGCCCTGCCCATGCGCTGGATGGCCTCCGCGAAGTCGAGGTAGACGCCTTGTCCGCCGGGGCCGACGCCGCGGCCCTCGTCGCAGACGCTCTTCGCGGCGCGGGAGGCGATGTCGCGGGGCACGAGGTTGCCGAAGGCCGGGTAGATGCGCTCCAGGTAGTAGTCGCGCTCGTCCTCGGGGATCTCGTTCGCGGGACGGTCGTCCCCCTTGGCCTTCGGGACCCAGATTCGGCCGTCGTTGCGCAGCGACTCGCTCATCAGCGTCAGTTTGGACTGGTGGTCGCCGGTGCGCGGGATGCAGGTGGGATGGATCTGGGTGAAGCACGGGTTGGCGAAGTAGGCGCCGCGGCGGTGGGCGCGCCAGATGGCGGTGGCGTTGGAGTTCATGGCGTTCGTCGACAGATAGAAGACGTTGCCGTAGCCGCCGCTGGCCAGGACGACCGCGTCGGCGAAGTACGTGTCGATCTTCCCGGTGATGAGGTCGCGGGTGACGATGCCGCGGGCCTTGCCGTCGACAATGATCAGGTCGAGCATCTCGGTACGGGCGTGCAGCTCGACGTTGCCGGCGGCGATCTGCCGGGACAGTGCCTGGTAGGCGCCGAGGAGGAGCTGCTGTCCGGTCTGGCCGCGGGCGTAGAAGGTGCGGGAGACCTGGACGCCGCCGAAGGAGCGGTTGTCGAGGAGGCCGCCGTACTCACGGGCGAACGGGACGCCCTGGGCGACACACTGGTCGATGATCTCCACGGAGATCTGGGCGAGCCTGTGGACGTTGGACTCGCGGGCCCGGAAGTCGCCGCCCTTGACCGTGTCGTAGAAGAGCCGGTGGATCGAGTCGCCGTCGTTGCGGTAGTTCTTCGCGGCGTTGATACCGCCCTGAGCGGCGACGGAGTGGGCGCGACGCGGCGAGTCCTGGAAGCAGAACTGGACGACGTGGTAGCCCTGTTCGGCAAGGGTCGCACCGGCCGAACCGCCGGCGAGGCCGGTGCCGACGACGATGACGGTGTGCTTGCGGCGGTTGGCCGGGTTGACCAGCTTGGCCTGGAAGCGGCGAGTGTCCCAGCGATCGGCGACAGGGCCTTCGGGGGCCTTGGTGTCGGCGACGGGCGTACCCGTCTCGTAGTGCGAGTAGTCGGTCATGTCAGCTCACGACTCCGGTCATGACGGCGACGGGTACGGAGATGAAGCCCACCGTCAGCACCAGTGCGAGGACGTTGGCGATGGTCTTGAGGGCACGGTCACGGGTCGCGCTACCCGCGCCGAGGGTCTGGGCGGCGCTCCAGAAGCCGTGCTGGACGTGGAGTCCGAGGGCGAGCATGGCAACGATGTAGATGGTGTTGCCGTACCAGGTGGAGAAGGTGTCGATGACGTTCTGGTACGGATTTCCGGACTGGAATCCGCCGGAGTGCACGGTGCCCGTCGTCAGGTCGAGGATGTGCCAGACGATGAACAGGGCGAGGATGATCCCGCCCCAGCGCATGGTCCGGGTGGCATAGCTGGCGCGAGGCTTCTTGTGCACGTACTTGGCGGGGCGTGCCCTGATGTCGCGGCGGCTCAGCTGGTACGCGGAGACGGCGTGCAGCACCACAGCGGCGACGAGCACGACACGGACGATCCACAGGGCCCACTCGTAGTGCAGGAAAGGCTCCCCCATGGTCCGCAGCCAGTGCGCGTAGTGGTTGAACTCGCCGGATCCGAAGAAGATCTTCAGGTTGCCGATCATATGGACAACCAAGTAAAGGAGCATGATCAGGCCACTCACAGCCATGATCGTCTTCTTGCCGACGGACGAGTCCCAGAACGTACGCGTCATGGACGGCCGTCGGTCCGTCCGTGTTGCCAATGCCATGAACACGACGCTAGGGCCGAAAGGCCCCATCAGTCCAAGACATCGATCGGCTCATCTTCATAGGCGTGGACTATCGAGGCCGCTAGGGTGAGTGTATGCAATTCCAGCAGCTGACCTATTTCGTGGCCGTGGCCGAGACCCGTCACTTCACCCGTGCCGCCGAGGAGGTCCACGTCTCGCAGCCCTCGCTCTCCCAGCAGATCAGGGCGCTGGAGAACGAGCTGGGGGCGGAGCTGTTCAGCCGGGCCCGCGGCAACATCACCCTCACCGACGCGGGCGAGGCCCTGCTGCCGCTGGCCCGGCGCATCCTCGCGGACGCCGACACCGCACGCCACGAGGTGCAGGAGCTGGCTCAGCTGCGCAGGGGCCGGGTCCGGCTCGGCGCCACGCCCAGCCTCTGCACGGGCCTGCTCCCGGACGTACTGCGCGCCTTCCACGACCGGCACCCGGGGATCCAGCTGCTGCTGGAGGAGGGCGGCTCGCTCGACCTCGTACGGGAGCTGGCGCGCGGCGCGCTCGATCTGGCCCTGGTGGTGCTGCCGCTGCACGCGGCGTCCCCCGCGCTCACCACGGTCGAGCTGCTCCAGGAGGATCTGGTCGTGGTGTCGTCGGCACAGGCGCCGCGGCCCGGCCGGGGCGGGAGCGTGAGGATCGCCGACCTGCAGGGGGAATCCCTGGTGATGTTCCGGCACGGCTACGACCTGCGCGAACTGACAGTCGCCGCCTGCCGGGCGGAGGGCTTCGAGCCGTCGTTCACGGTGGAGGGCGGGGAGATGGACGCGGTGCTCGGCTTCGTCCGGGCGGGGCTCGGGATCGCGGTGGTGCCGAGCATGGTCGCCGTCCGGAGCGGCCGCGACCTGCGCACCACGCCGCTGACCCGCCCGGGCCTGCGACGCACCATCGCACTCGCGCACCGCAGCGATGTGGCACCACCGCGCGCGGCCCGCGAGCTGCAGAAGGTGCTGCTCGCCAGCCGGACGGGCCTGTCGAGCCCGTCCGGCGACTGAGAGCGACCGGCACGGGTGCGGGCCTGAGAGGCTGCCGCCCCGCCCCCCTCACACCGCGTCGGCCAGCAGCAGTGAATGGATCCGGTCGGGCGCACCGGGCCGGGCGTAGTACCACCCCTGGGCCGTGTCGCATCCCAGCTCCCGCAACTGCTCCGCCTGGGCCCCGGTCTCCACGCCCTCCACCGTGACCACGAGGTCCAGGCTGTGCGCCAGCGAGACGATTCCCTCGACGATCCTCAGATCGACCGGGTCCGCCGGATGCTGCTGCATGCCCTGGGTGAAGGAACGGTCCAGCTTGAGCACGCTCACCGGAAGCCGGCGCAGGTTCGCCAGATTCGAGTACCCGGTGCCGAAGTCGTCGAGCGCTATGTCGACGCCCATTTCCGCCAGTTGCCGCAGCGGCTTGAGCAGATCGTCGTCCGCGCCGATGAGCGCGGACTCGGTGACCTCCAGGCACAGGGCCCCGGGTTCGAGCCCCGACCGCTCCAGCACGTCGACCGTATCGGCGACCAGCCGCGGATGGTGCAACTGGGTCGGCGAGAGGTTGACGTTGATCCGCAGCGGACCGCCGTCGCTGTGCCGCTCCTGCCAGAAGTTGGCCTGGCGCACGGACTCCTCCAGCACCCAGCGTCCGAGCGGCACGATCAGCCCGGTGTGCTCGGCGAGCGGAATGAACCTGTCGGGACCGAGCACCCCGTGCTGCGGGTGACACCAGCGCACCAGCGCCTCCGCACCGTGCACCGTGCCGTCGCCGAGATGCACGAGGGGCTGATACTCGATGAAGAACTCACCGCGCTCCAGGGCGGCGGGCAGCGCGGTGGTCAGCCCGTGCCGGGTGATGGCACGCGCATCCGCCTCGGCATCGGCTAGCTCGAAGCGGTTGCCGCCCGCCGACTTGGCCCGGTACATCGTGATGTCGGCGCTACGCAGCACCTCGGCGGCGCTGCGTTCGCCGGCCGGACCTTCGACGATCCCGATGGATCCACGTACGGTCAGCTCACGGCCCTCCAGGCGGACCGGGGTTCCGAGCACGCCGAGGATGCGGCAGGCCAGCTCGTCGACCTCCGTCCGGGTGTCGGGGCCGGTGGTCAGGGCCACGAACTCGTCGCCGCCGAGGCGCGCCACCATCTCGCCGGGCGCGGTCGCACAGCTTTGCAGCCGGTCGGCCACTTCGACCAGCAGCCGGTCCCCCGACGCGTGGCCGAGGCTGTCGTTGATCGCCTTGAAGCCGTCGAGGTCCAGGTAGCACAGGCCGAAGCGGCTGCCGTCGTCGGCGGAGAGCGCCTTCTCCAGCCGTTCGAAGAACAGCGTCCGGTTGGGCAGGCCGGTGAGCGCGTCATGGGTTGCCTCGTACCGAAGCCGCAGGTTGAGCAGCCGACGCTCCGTGGTGTCCTCCATCAGTGCCAGCTGATACTCCGGTGTGCCCTCGGAGTCACGCAGCAGTGACACCGTCAGATTGGTCCACAGCACGGTGCCGTCGTTGCGGTAGTACGGCTTCTCCACCCGGTAGTGCTCGCGTTCACCGCGTACCAGCTCGTTGTAGTACTTCCAGACCTGCGGCGAGTCCTCGGGGTGGACCCACTCGTTGATCTTGTGGCTGCGCACATGGTGTTCGAGTCCACCGAACATCTGGGTGAGCGTGTCGTTGACCTCCAGCACATTGCCGTCCAGGTCGGCGATCCCGATGCCGATGGCCGCGCCCTTGAAGACGGCACGGAAGCGCGCCTCGGTGGCGTGCAGCGCCTGCTCGGCGTCCGAGCGGGCGGTGAGCGCCGAGCGGGCGATGGCCTCCTGCTCGGCGAGTGTCCGCTCACGCAGCGCCTGGGTGAAGCCGCCCGCGAGGGCGTGTTGTATCCGAGCGCAGCGGGCCCTGCTGTCCTCTGTCGACAGCGCCGTCGCACCGTTGCTGCCGCAGTAGAGCACGAGGTACGAGTCGATGACGCCGAGCGTGCTGCTGAGCGCGTCCGGGTCGGTGCAGTGCGCGGCGACGAGGGCGACGCCCACCTCGCTCGCGGGCGCCGCGTCGAACGGCCGCGCGTGCAGGATGTCGCTGAGAGCGCGGGCCAGTGGCAGCAGATGCTGTTCGAACTCCGTGCGCGTCATGGAGGTGGCCGTCGAGGGGAAGATGGCCCGGCTCCAGATCGTGGCGAATCTCCGGAGCCGGTCCTCGGGGCCGTCGGGCTCCGTGTCGGGCGCTCCGGACGACTGGGCGGGAATGCTCACGCCTTACGTCCCACTCCCGCGAAGCCCGAGAAGGCAAATGGGTCCTCGTCCTCCACCGCATGGGGCGTGTCGGGGCGCCAGTTCGGCATCGACACGAGTCCGGGCTCGATCATCTCGTACCCCTCGAAGAAGCGGGCGACCTCTTCGCGCGTCCGCATGACCAGGGGGTTGCGGATTTTCTTGTAGACGCCGACTGCGCCGCCCGCCTCCTCCTGGGTGAGCGGAATCCCCTCGTACGAGGCGTGGGTGACGACGATGAGGCTGCCGGGGGCGAGTGCCTCGCGCAACTCGGCGACCGTGGCGTGCGGGTCGTCTGAGTCCTCGAGGAAGTGGAGAACGGCGACGAGCAGCAGGGCCACCGGTCGGTCCAGGTCGAGCAGTTCAATGATCGCCGGGTTTTTCACGATCTCCTGCGGGCGGCGCAGATCCGCGGCGGCGATCACCGCCCGATCGTTCCCCTCGAGTACGGCCCGACTGTGCGCGACCGCAACGGGGTCGTGATCGACATACGCCACCCGGGCCTCGGGGTCGGCCGTCTGTGCGACTTCGTGCACATTGCCGAAAGTCGGTATTCCGGAACCGATGTCCAGAAACTGGGTGATTCCCTCGCTCACCGCATAACGCACGGCCCTGCGCATAAAGGCGCGATTCGCCTGCATGATCTTGGGGAGTCCCGGCATGAACTCCATGGCCTTGCGAGCCGCTTCCCGGTCCACCTCGAAATTGTGCGATCCGCCCAGATAGAAGTCGTACATGCGAGGCACGCTCGGCACCGAAATGTCTATGCCTTGCGGTGCCCAGGCGGGACGCTCCATCGATGTCTCCAACAAGTCGCCACGGCGATCCGGCCATGTTCATGGTCAGTGATGACCAGAGGCTACTGATCGACCGCCAGGAGAGCGAGCAGAAACGGAAATTGGCCGTCCGTTATTGGTCACACACCAGTGGCATGTGCAAGCGGCCCGTCGCTGCGTGTGACATCCCCGGTCCTCGATTTCGGAGCCGTAGCCGTAACGCTTACCGCATCCTGTCCGGCCCGGGTTGGTGTTGCCCACGTTCTGCCCGTCGGGGATCTCGCCTCCCTTTTCCTGACGGCACGCCGTCGTCGGCGTCATCAGGTCGCAGCTGTCACTGCGAGCGAGGCGGTTCCGTCAGGCGCTCATGTGGCCCTGGGTACGGGCGTCGAAAACCCTTCTTTGTCCAATGCGCTCACAGAACTTCCCGAGCCGCAAACGCCCGGTGCCCCATGTCCCCACCATCAGGGGAATCCGGTCCGCCTCCGGCGTGCCCTGCGACCGGCCGGAACATGCTCCCCGTCGTGTACGGATCACTCATAGGGCGGCTCACGGCAGCCGTCGCACTTCTCTGGCTGCTGACCGCCCCGGCACCCGCGGCGGCGGACAACTGCGCGTACGCCTCCATCGGGGAGGGCGGCGGGAGTTCGGCAGTCGCCGTGTCGGGCAACGGTCGCTGTCACGCGGGCCCGGTGCCCAAGCAGACTCCGCTGCCCGCACCACCACCATCACCACCCCCTCCGCCTCCGCCTCCGCTCCCTCCCCCACCGCCGCCCCCCGCACCACCGCGACCGGAACCGGAGCCCGTGCCACCGCCCCCTCCACCCTCGCCCTCGGTACGCCCCACACCTCCCGCGCCCCGACCCGTGGCACTCCCCGCCTACCGCAAGCCGCCGCGCAAGGTCCCGCGGCAAGGCACCTCCCTGGTCACCCTCACCCTGCTGATCACAGCCCCCGCGGTGTTCGCTGTCGCCGTGCTGCGTCCCCGCTCCCGATGACCTCCGGAGGAAACCATGTCGGAATGGCTTGTTCTCACCCTCGCCATGGTCGCGGCGAGCGCCGTCGTCCTGACCATCGCCGTACTCAACAACCGCCGGATCAAAGACGATGACGACCCGTCCGAGACCCCTGACGTCATCGAGTACATGACGATGATGATCGGTGTGGTCTACGCGATCGTGCTGGGCCTGGCCATCGCGGGCGTCTGGGAGGGCCGCAGCGCCGCCCAGGAGTACGTACGCCAGGAAGCCCAGGCGCTGCACGAGGTGAACGTCCGCTCTGCCGTCTACCCCGCCGAGGTGCGTACGCGCATCCGGGCCGATGTGGACGCCTACGTCCGCCACGTCGTCCACGACGAGTGGCGGACGATGACCGAGCACGGCTCTCTCACCGTCGAGGGGGCCCGGCTTCTCGGTAAAGTGCGCACCGATGTCACCGGCTACCGGCCGAGGAACGATCACGAGGGGCAGGCATATCAGCCATTGGTCGATCAGGTCGCCGCAGCCGACGACGCGCGCAGCGCACGCGGGCAGAGTGCCGGTGCGACCATGCCCGGCGTGGTCTGGTTCGGCCTGATCACCGGGGCGCTGGTGACCGTCGGACTGATCTTCACGCTGCAGATCCGCAGAACCTTCCGCGAACTGCTGCTGGCCGGCCTCTTCAGCGTCCTGATCGCCTTTCTGCTCTTCCTGATCTGGGACTTCGACTCCCCCTTCGGTCGGGGCATCTCAGCCACCGCGGCACCGTTCCTCGATCTGATCCCCGGCGCGGCGGGCGGATAGCAGGCCGCCGAAATGGCGGCGGTGCGCCGCTCGGGGGAAGCCGGTGCCCTGGGCGGCGCACTCCGGTCGCGGCACTGGCGGGCGCCACCCGTTCGCCCTTCTCTGATCGCCGCCCGCCTCTCCCGCGCCTAGCGTTCCAAGCGTCGCGACGAAGGGAGAAATCATGGGCCGGGACAACTGGCGCGTCGAACGGACCGGGCACTCGCCGTGGGGAGCCCTCGCCCTGGTGCTGCTCACCGGCCTGGCATGGATGCAGAACGGCGCGGACTTCTCCCTGGGTCCTCCCCGGCTGGTCGCCGCCACCTCGGTCGACCTCCGTCGGGCAGCCCCCAAAGTACCTGTGGCGGTTGTCGCCGTGAAGCCGCACCTGACGGGGCCGCAGCTCGTCCGTGGCAGCCGCGCGCTCAACGGGGCCGCAGCACCGTGATCCGAGTGGGCGAGGGTGTACTGCGCCGCAAGCCGATCGAGCAGATCGACGAGAAGGGACCGGCGGGCGACGTCACCACTCAGCTCACCCGAACGCTCGGGCTGTGGCAGCTGACCGCAATCGGCGTGGGCGGCATCATCGGCGCCGGTATCTTCACCCTCGCCGGCACTGTGGCGAACGGCACCGCAGGGCCCGCGGTCCTGCTCTCCTTCCTGATCGCGGGTGTGGCGAGCGCGGCGGCCGCGTTCAGTTACGCGGAGTTCGCCGGCCTGATCCCGAAGGCCGGCTCCGCCTACACCTATGGATACGCGGTACTCGGCGAGCTGGTGGGCTGGTTCATCGGCTGGGACCTGCTGCTGGAGTACACGGCGATCGTGGCCGTGGTCGCGATCGGCATCTCCGGATACTTCAGCTTTCTGCTCGGCGAGATGGGGTTCGAACTGCCGAAGTGGATGCTGGGCGCGCCCGGCACCGGGTCGGGCCATCGGGTGGACCTGTTCGCCGCACTGCTCTGCCTGCTCATGGCGTACCTCCTGACCCTCGGCATCAAGAACGCGGCCCGCTTCGAAACGCTCGTGGTCGCCCTGAAGGTCCTGGTTGTCCTGCTGGTCATCAGCGTCGGTGCGTTCCACATCAACACCGCCAACTACACCCCCTTCTTCCCCTTCGGGGTGAGCGGCGTCTTCACCGGTGCGGCCACGGTGTTCTTCGCGGTGTTCGGGTACGACGCCATGTCGACGGCGGCCGAAGAGTCCAAGGACGCCCAGCAGCACATGCCGAAGGCGATCCTGTACTCCCTCGGGATCGCCATGGTGCTCTATGTGGCGGCTTGTCTGGTGCTGACGGGAATGCAGAGCTACCAGGACATCGACCCGGAGTCCGGATTCTCCACGGCCTTCAAGTCGGTGGGGCTCAGCGGACTCGCCGATGTGATCGCGGTGGGCGCGATCATCGGCATCCTCACGGTGATGTTCACGTTCATGCTCGGAGTGACCCGGGTGTGGTTCTCGATGAGCCGCGACGGGCTGCTGCCGAAGTGGTTCGCCAAGACCCACCCGACCCGGCACGTACCGACCCGGGTGACCTGGATCGTCGGCGCGGCATCGGCCGTGATCGCCGGATTCCTGCCCATCGGCGCGGCCGCCGAGCTCACGAACATCGGCATTCTCCTGGCGTTCGTGGTGGTGTGCATCGCGGTGATCATGCTGCGTTACAAGCAGCCCGATCTGCCACGTACGTTCCGCACCCCCGGCATGCCGTACGTGCCGGCCCTGGGTGTGGTGTTCTCGCTCTGGCTGATTACCTTCCTGCAGTGGCAGACGTGGGTGCGGTTCGCAGTGTGGTTCCTCATCGGTCTGGTGATCTATTTCGGTTACTCGTATCGGAAGTCGGAGATGGCGAAGACACCGGAGGCAGGTACGGGGGCGAGTACGGGTTGATGCATACCCGGTGCTCCTCGGTTCCGTCCGCTGAGGGGGATCGTCCGGGAGCGGCGCACCGGCCGCCCAACGCCCGTACGCACACCCCGTCGACCGCCGCCCGACCGTTCACCGCACCATTCGCCGCACTGTGCGACCGCTCGTCGCACGGAGCCGCCCGGCGCCTGTTCCTCGGTGCCCCGATGCGTTCGTATACACCAGTCGGCAGCGAAGCGGCAGGGGCCTTGGAGTCTGTCGGGTGACCGTCCGCCCGATCAGAGGTCACCCGACAGGCTCTGAGCGGGGAAGGGCGTTCACGATGACCACCACGACGACCGATGAGCGGGCCCTGGCGGATCTCCAGCGGGAGCACGGCCCCGCCCTGTTCCACTTCCTGCTCGGGCTGACCTTCGGCGACCGGCAGCGGGCCGAGGATCTGCTCCAGGAGACGCTGGTGCGGGCCTGGCAGCATCCGGAGGCCTTCGACGCCCCGTACGACTCGATGCGGCCCTGGCTCTTCACCGTCGCGCGGCGCCTCGCGATCGATGCGCGCCGCTCCAGGCAGGCCCGGCCGACCGAGGTCAGTGACGTGGTTCTGGAGGCCGCCGCGGGCGAGGAGGACACCGCCGATTCCACGGTCTCGGCCCTCGATGTACGTGATGCGGTACGCACCCTCGGCCCGGAGCACCGCGCGGTGCTCGTCCAGATATATTTCCGCGGGCTGAGCGTGGGTGAGACGGCCCGGGCTCTCGGCATTCCGGCGGGCACGGTCAAGTCCCGGTCCTACTACGCGCTGCGTCAGCTCTCCCGTAACCTGCCGGGCTACTCCAGCAGGTCCTCCTCGCTGAGCAGCTCGAGCAGTGACACGGCTTCCGCGGCCACCACAATGTCGGCGCTGCACTGATCGCCGCCCCACCGGGTGGTCAGGAACCGTGCACCCCCGCACGGTACTTCGGCAGCCGTACCGTGATCTTCATCCCGGCGCCGATTCCTGTCTCGATGACGAGTCCGTAGTCGTCCCCGTACACCTGGCGCAGCCGTTCGTCGACGTTCAGCAGCCCGATTCCGGTGGAGTGGCCGCCCTCGCCGCGCAGGATGTGGCGCAGGCGTTCCGGGTCCATTCCGGTTCCGTCGTCCTCGATGACGACCTCGGCCTCGGAGCCGGCGTCGAGTGCGCGGATGGTGATGCGGGTCGGGGTCCCCCCTGCTCTAACGGAGTTGAGAGCTCGGGCAAGGGTGACGGCTCCTTCGAGGCCGTGTTTGACTGCGTTCTCGACCAGGGGCTGAAGGCAGAGGAACGGCAGGGCGACGGGCAGTACTTCGGGGGCGACCTGGAGAGTGACCGCGAGCCGTTCACCGAAGCGTGCCCGTACGAGTGCCAAGTACTGGTCGATGGAGTGGAGTTCGTCGGCCAGCGTGGTGAAGTCGCCGTGACTGCGGAACGAGTAGCGGGTGAAGTCGGCGAATTCCAGAAGGAGTTCGCGGGCCCGCTCGGGGTCGGTGCGGACGAACGAGGCGATGGCGGCCAGTGAGTTGAAGATGAAGTGTGGGGAGATCTGGGCTCGCAGCGCCCGGATCTCGGCCTCGATGAGCTGGGTGCGGGAGCGGTCGAGTTCGGCGAGTTCCAGTTGCACGCAAACCCAGCGGGCCACTTCACCGGCCGCTCTGGCCAGTACGGCGGATTCGCGCGGGGCGTAGGCGATGAGAGTGCCGAGGACCCGGTGGTCGACGGTGAGCGGCACGGCGACGGCCCAGCCCAGCGGGCAGTCGAGGTCGTCGCAGTCGCTGTGGAAGGCGGTGTCGCGGCCGCTGGCGAGAAGGGGCTGCACCTGGTCCATGACGTGCCGGCCGTGGTGTTCGCCCTCGCCGTCCCAGACGAGGACCCGGTCGCGGTCGGTCAGGCAGAGGGCGTCGGTGCCGAGCAGGGAGCGAAGCCTACGGGCGGATTTGCGGGCGCTCTCCTCCGTGAGTCCGGCGCGCAGTGGGGGCGCGGCGAGCGAGGCGGTGTGCAGGGTCTCGAAGGTGGCGTGCTCGACGGGGGTTCCGACGTCACTGGTACGGACCGGGCGGGCGGTGCGGCGGCCGAGCAGGAAGCCCGCGCCGAGCAGCAGGAGGACGAGCAGGACGAGTACGGCGTATCCGGCCCCGGTCATCGGTTTCTCCCCGAGGTCAGCGCTTCCGGCAGGTGGAAGCGGGTCATGGCGGCGTTGGTGCCGGCAGGTATCCGGCCGGGTGTGGCGAGGGACACCAGGACCATGGCCAGGAAGCCGACGGGCACCGACCAGACGGCGGGCCAGGCGAGCAGGGCGTGCGGCCAGCCGGGCGGGCGTACCGCGCCGCTGACGGTGATGGCGACGGACAGGAACGCGGAGCCGCCGCCGAGCAGCAGCCCGGCGACCGCGCCGGGCGGGGTGAGCCGCCGCCACCAGATGCCGAGGACCAGCAGCGGGCAGAAGGAGGACGCGGAGACGGCGAACGCCATCCCCACCGAGTCGGCCACCGGCACCCGACTGACCGTCAGCGAACCGGTCAGCGGTACGCACATGGCGAGGGCGGTGGCCAGCCGGAAGTGCCGTACCCCGCGCGACGGGATCACGTCCTGGGTGATGACTCCGGCGACGGCCATCGTGAGGCCGGAGGCAGTCGACAGGAACGCGGCGAAAGCGCCGCCCGCGATGAGTGCGCCGAGCAGATCGCCGCCGAGCCCGCCGATGACCCGCTCGGGCAGCAGCAGCACGGCGGCGTCCGCGTCCCCGCCGTGGATCAGCTCGGGGGCGTACAGCCTGCCCAGTGCACCGTAGACCGGCGGCAGTAGGTAGAAGACGCCGATGAGAGCGAGGACGGCGACAGTCGTGCGGCGGGCGTCGCGGCCGTTGGGGCTGGTGTAGAAGCGGACGACTACATGCGGGAGGCCCATGGTGCCGAGGAACGTCGCGACGATCAGCCCGTAGGTGGCGTACAGCGGATGGTCGGCGCGGAAGACGGAGAGCTGGACGTCGAAGGTGACGCGGGGCTGCCCGTCACCCTGCCAGGCAAGCATCAGGAAGATCGCGGGGACGAGGAGCGCGGTCAGTTTCAGCCAGTACTGGAAAACCTGAACGAAGGTGATGGACCGCATGCCGCCCGCGGCGACGGCGATGACGACGACGGACGCCACGAGCACATCGCCGAGCCAGCCGGGCGCCCCGGTAAGGATCTTGAGTGTCAGCCCCGCGCCCTGGAGCTGCGGTACGAGATAGAGCCAGCCCGCCGCGACGACGAAGACGCTCACCAGCCTGCGCACCTGTCGCGATTCCAGCCGCCCCTCGGCGAAGTCGGGCAGTGTGTACGCGCCCGAGCGGCGCAGCGGTGCGGCGACGAAGACCAGCAGCACGAGATAGCCCGCGGTGTATCCGACCGGGTACCAGAGCATGTCCGGGCCGTGCACGAGCACCAGGCCGGCGATACCGAGGAAGGATGCGGCGGAGAGGTACTCGCCGCTGATCGCCGCGGCGTTGAGCCGGGGTCGTACGGTGCGTGAGGCGACGTAGAAGTCGGAGGTGGTACGGCTGATGCGCAGTCCGAAACCGCCGACGAGGACGGTCGCGACGACGACGACGGCGACAGCCGCCACCGCGTACGAACGACTCACTGTGCGGGGCGGCCTTCCACGAGCCGGGCGAAGTCGCGTTCGTTGCGCTCGGCCCGCCGCACGTACCACCAGGCGGTCAGGGTCAGTGGCGGATATGCGGCGAACCCGAGGACGGCCCAGACAAGCGCGGCGCTGTGCAGGGCTTCGAAGACCAGCGGCAGCGTGCCGACGACCACGGCAAGAACGGTGAACGCGGTCAGTCCGGCGCGCAGTTGACTGCGCATCAGCGAACGCACGTAGGCGCCGCCGAGTGCGGTCTGCTCGTCGATCTCCGACTGGGTGCGGTAGCGCGGCAGCGGGCGCACCCGCCGGGGCTCCCGCGTCACCACTTCACGCCGGGGTGCTGGCTCTGCGGACATGGGCCCGGAGTGTACGCAGCACCGGTCCCTCGTGGGAAGGGTTCGAGTCCGGGCAGGGCCTGGTCAGCGGCCGGCCCGGCGCATCAGCAGATCGCGCAGCGCGCGGGTGTGACGACGGCTCACGGCGAGCTCCGCGGTGCCGATGCGCACGCTCATGCTGCCCGCGTCGAGGCGGAGTTCATCGATCCGCTTCAGTGCGACGAGATGGCGGCGGTGGATACGCACGAAGCCGCACGAGCGCCAGCGTTCCTCAAGGGTGGTGAGGGGGACGCGGACGAGGTGGCTGCCGTTGTCGGTGTGCAGCCGGGCGTAGTCACCCTGGGCCTCGGCGTAGGCGATGTCGTCGATCGGGATGAACCGGGTCACTCCGCCGAGCTCCACCGGTATCTGGTCGTTCGCGGTGTCGAGTACGGGTGCGGAGCGGTCGCCGACCTGTTCGGCCACGCGCCGTACCGCTTCGGCGAGGCGTTCACGGCGGACCGGCTTGAGGACGTAGTCGACGGCCTTGAGATCGAAGGCCTGGACGGCGAAGCCCTCGTGTGCGGTGACGAAGACGATGAGCGGGGGTGCGGCGAATCCGACCAGCAACTGGGCGACGTCGAGACCGGTGAGGCCCGCCATGTGGATGTCGAGGAAGACGACGTCGATGGCGGACGGGTCGTCGGGGCCCGCCTCGACGGTGCTGCCGATGCGGCGCAGCGCCTCGGTGGCCCCGGTGGCGCCTTCGGCGCTGCGGATGCGGGGATCGGCGCGCAGTAAGTAGAGGAGTTCCTCCAGGGCGGGTTCTTCGTCGTCGACGGCGAGTACGCGCAGCATGGGCCGGAGTTTAGAAGCTGTTGTCCAACCCCCGCTGGACAACAGCTTCTTACGACCTCCCCCACGATGAGGAGCGGATCAGCGAGCGGCGCCATGCGGCTTCGACCGCAAGGCGGAGGAAGGAATCGGGTGGAGTCTCCCCTGGCCCGTTCAGCGGGCGGGCAGCAGTGCCAGCAGTTGCGCCACCTCGTCGTGGGCGCAGCCCGCCAGCCGCTCCAGATCGGGCAACGCCTTGCCGTCGGCCACCAGCCCGACCTGCACCCGGCCGCCGTACGTGGACAGGGCGATGGCCAGGGACTGGCCGCGGGCCAGCGGCGCCATCGGGTAGACGGCGCGCAACGGGCAGCCGCCGAGCGAGAGTGCCGAGCGCGGCAGGGGCACGCTGGTGACCAGGACGTCGAAGAGCATCCTGGCCGCATTCCCCGCGATCGGGGCGCCGAAGCGGTGGGCCAGCGAGGGCAGTTGATCGGCGAGCACGGCTACCGCGCCTGCGCCGCGGAAGGGTCCTGCGGACTTGTTGCGGTCCATTGCGGTACGGACCGTGCGGAGCCGCTTCCAGGGATCGGGCTCGGAGACGGGGAGCCCGAGCAGATAGGCGGAGAGCTTGTTCCCGGTCGCGGCGGCCTGGCCCGGCCTGCGGCGGGAGACCGGCACCAGGGCGCGCGGGTCCTCGGCGGGCAGCGGTTCGCCGCGCTCCAGCATCCAGCGGCGCAGCGCCCCGGCGACGACCGCGAGCAGGACATCGTTGGTCGTGCCTCCGGCGGCCCGCCGGATCCGTTGGACGGAGTCGAGGTCCAGATCCGCGGTGACCAGCCGCCGGGTGCCGCTGGAGCTCGCGGTGAGTGCGGGTGCGCCGCGCAGATCGAGGCGGCTGGCCCGCACCATGGAGGCTCCGACCCCGAACGCCCGCCCGAGATCCTCGATCCGGCCCAGCGCGAGGCCGGCGACCTGGCGCGGGCCCGGCATCCAGGAGCGGGGCGGGACCGTGCGCGCCCGGCGGGCGGGCATGCCGCTGCGGGCGCGTCCGGCGACGGAGGCGATCTCGTCGAAGATCCCGGCTCCGATGGCGACCGCGCGCATTCCGTCGGCGAGCGCATGGTGGAGCTTGACGAGCACGGCGAAGGAGCCGCCGTCGGCGCCGCCGATCACATACATCTGCCAGGGCGGGAGCCCACGTTCGAGCGGCCGCTCCATCAGTTCACCGGCGAGCCGGGTGGCGCCTGCCATGAATCCGCCGTCCTCGCCCCGCGACTCCGCCTCGGTCAGCTGCACCCGCTCGATGTGCCGGCGCACATCGAAGTCCTTGTCCACGAACCACGCCGCGCCGCCGACCGGCAGCAGTACGTCCCTGACTCGCATCCGCAGCCGGGGAATCGCGGCGGCGCGGGTGCCCAGCAGTTCCAGCAGGGCCTCCGGGTCGACGCCGTGCGCCGGGTCGGGAGGAGGGGAGAAGACGGCGAGCGCGCCGAGGTGCATGGGGTGGGCATCGGATTCGAGGTGCCAGAAGGCCAGATCGAGAGGTGCCAGTAGCTCAGTGCCCAACGGTTCCTCATGTCATCGAAGAAAAAGACTGACGGAGTCGTAGTCAATCGTTCACGGTCGGTTACGGTCAAGCACATACGTGTTACGGTCGGTTACTGTCGGGTAGTACTCAACATTGCCGTCATTCGCGTTCCGGAGTGGCGAATTCACACCACACGCACTTGCCGCTGCCCCGCGACTCCACACCCCACAGGTCCGCCAGCCGGTCCACCAGCATCAGACCCCGCCCGGACACCCCGACCTCCCCCGCGTCTCGGCGCCGGGGCAGCGCGCTGGAACGGTCCTCGACATCGACCCGCAGCCGCCGCTCGGGCCCGGTGAGCACCCGGATGGTGACGATCGCCCCACCGTCGGTGTGCATCAGCGCGTTGGTGATCAGCTCGTCGGCGGCCAGCTCCACCTCGTCGGCCCGCGTCTTGGCGCCCCAGGCCCGTACCGCCGCACGGATCATGTGCCGCGCGGAGCTCAGCGCCTCCCGGTCGCCCTGTGCCACGTGCTGCTGAAGCCTGCCGCCCGGCCGGGGTGCGTGAGCGGCCTTTCGGCGCAGCAGCAGGACCGCCACATCGTCCTCGCCGCCGCGCTCGTCGACCTCCTCGCAGAGCAGGTCGGCCAGTCGCTCGAGGTCCTGCGGACCGTTGCGCAGCATGCACGTCAGCCGCCGCATGCCCTCGTCGAGATCGGCGCCGGGCAACTCCACCAGACCGTCGGTGAACAGCACCAGCGTCTGGCCGGGGTCCAGCTCGACCGTGCTGACCGGGTATTCGAGCCGCCCGAACTCGGCAGAGAGCCCCAGCGGCAGCCCACCCTCCACAGGCAGCTTGTGGCAGCTGCCGTCGGTGTCTCGCACCAGCGGATCCATATGGCCTGCCCTGACCAGCTGCACCACGCCGGTGGTCAGGTCGACCTCGGCGTAGGAGCAGGTCGCGAAGCGGTCGGTGTCCAGCTCATGGAGGAACACGGAGGCCCGGGCCATCACCGTGGCGGGACTGTGCCCCTCCGCCGCGTAGGCGCGCAGCACGATGCGCAGCTGCCCCATGACGGCCGCGGCATGCGTGTCATGGCCCTGCACGTCCCCGATGACGGCCCCGACCCGGCCGCCGGGCAGCGGGATGACGTCGTACCAGTCACCCCCGATGTCCCGGCCCAGCCGGGCCGACCGGTACCGCACGGCGACCTGTGCGCCCGGCACGTCCGGGATCCGGCGCGGCAGCATGGCCTGCTGGAGACCCTCGGCGAGGTCGTGCTCCTGCTCGTACAGCATGGCCCGCTGCAGACTCTGGGCTATGGAGCTGCCGAGCGCGACGAGCAGATCGCGTTCGTCGCCGGTGAAGCCGTCCTTGTCGCTGTAGAGCAGTCCGAGTGCGCCGATGGGCCGGGCCTGGGCGATCAGCGGAAGATAGGCGGCGGACGTGATGCCGAGGTGGCTGATATGAGGCCACAGAATCGGGTACGCGGTGGCGAATTCCGCGGCGGACTCGATGAAGCGGGGCGAGAGCGTACTTACCACGTCGCTCATCGGGTACGGGTCGTCCGTCCGGGTGTAGCGAGTGCCGGGCACGTACGAACTCTCCGGGCCGTCCGCCACCAGATGGATGCGTCCGGCCTCGACCAGGCCCACGACCATGCTGGTCGCACGGAGATGCGCCAGGCCCTGCGAGTTCTTCAGCGCGTTGATGACGTCCCGGACCGTCCGGGCGTGGGCCAGTGCGGCCATTGTGCTCTCCACCACCCTGGTACGGCGCCGCCGCTCCATGTCCAGTTCGTGGCGGGCGGTGGAGTCGGCCAGCTCCTGGGTGGCATCGCGGACGATGCCGATGATGCGACGGGGACGGCCGGTCTCGTCGCGCTGGATGAAGCCCTGGGTGTGGGTCCAGCGCAGAGTGCCGTCGCGTCTCAGGATCGTGAAATACGCGCCGTAATTTCTCTGCCCGTTCTTGAGGGCCTGCGCGACCATGGCATCGAGCCGAGCGCCCTCATCCGGCGGCACCCGCGGCGCGAGCGACTCCGGCCGGTTGTCGTATTCCTCGGCCCGCAGGTCGAACACATCGAGTGCGGGCCGGTCCATGTGCATGAGGCCACTGTCGAGGTCCCAGTCGAAGCTGCCCATACGGTTCAGGGCGAGGCTGAGATCCGGGTGGGCGGGCCAGTCGTCCGGGAGTGACAGGGCACCCGCTACCCGATCATCCATGTGGGTCACTCTGCCATTATTTGTCCGATATTTCGAGCGAACCCCGCACCGGCGGGGAATCCGGTGTCGCGCATGCCAGGGCGTGGCCGCCCGATCAGAGGCCACCCGACAGCCTCTCGGACCGCCCGGAAGGCCGCCCGCCCAGAGATCGCAGGTCAGCAACGGATACCGTGTCCCGTGGAGCACGGTAAGCCCATCCTTACGACCTCACCCACGATTGGCAGTGGGAGAAGGAGCGGGGTCTGGGGCCTTCGAATCCAAGGCGGCGGAGGGAGCGATGGCGGAGCCATCGCGACTGACGACAACGCGGGAGGCGGAGGTCCCAGGCGCTGCGACGCCGCTGCCAATCGTGGGTGAGGCCGTTACTTGTACCCTGCGCCACACTGCCCGCGTCAGCCCGTTCTAAGGACCTGCACTCCATGACCCGCCCCGTCCGCGTCGCCATAGTCGGAGCCGGCCCCGCCGGAATCTACGCAGCGGACGCGCTGCTGAAATCCGACGCCGCACAGGACCCGGGTGTTTCGATCGACCTGTTCGAGCGGATGCCCGCCCCCTTCGGCCTGATCCGCTACGGAGTGGCTCCCGACCACCCGCGGATCAAGGGCATCGTCCAGGCACTGCACCAGGTGCTCGACAAGCCGCAGTTGCGGCTGTTCGGAAACGTCGGCTACCCCACCGACATCGACCTGGACGATCTGCGGTCCTTCTACGACGCGGTGATCTTCTCCACCGGCGCCGACGCGGACCGCGCGCTCGACATCCCCGGCAGCCGCCTGGACGGCTCCCACGGCGCGGCCGACTTCGTCTCCTGGTACGACGGGCACCCCGATGTGGCGCGCACCTGGCCCCTGGAAGCGGAGAAGGTCGCCGTGCTCGGGGTGGGCAACGTGGCCCTGGACGTGGCGCGCATGCTCGCCAAGACGGCTGACGAACTGCTGCCGACCGAGATACCCGCGAACGTTTACGAGGGCCTCAAGGCCAACAAGGCCCTGGAAGTGCACGTCTTCGGACGTCGCGGTCCCGCTCAGGCCAAGTTCAGCCCGATGGAACTGCGGGAGCTGGACCACTCTCCGAACATCGAGGTCATCGTCAACCCCGAGGACATCGAGTACGACGCGGGTTCGATCGAGACCCGGCGCGGCAACAAGCAGGCCAACATGGTCGCTTCAACGCTGGAGAACTGGGCCATCCGCGACGTGGGCGACCGGCCGCACAAGCTGTTTCTGCACTTCTTCGAGTCTCCCGTCGAGATCCTC
Organism: Streptomyces sp. NPDC001832; assembly: GCF_040297265.1. NCBI lineage: Bacteria > Bacillati > Actinomycetota > Actinomycetes > Kitasatosporales > Streptomycetaceae > Streptomyces > Streptomyces sp. NPDC001832. Next base: position 3,643 of record NZ_JBEOYU010000039.1, on the reverse strand, counting down.
GGCGAGGACGGCCGGGTCGTCGGTCTGCGCACCGAGCGGACCGAGCTGGACGGCACCGGGAACGTCAAGGGCACCGGACGCTTCACCGACTGGGACGTACAGAGCGTCTACCGCGCGGTCGGCTACTACTCGCAGGAGCTCCCGAAGCTCCCGTTCGATGTGATCTCCGGCACGGTCCCGCACGCCGCAGGGCGTGTCGTCGACGGCGAGGAGCCCATGCCGTCGGTGTACGTCACAGGGTGGATCAAGCGCGGCCCGATCGGTCTGATCGGCCACACCAAGGGCGACGCCAATGAGACGGTCGCCTGCCTCCTGGACGACCACGTCACGGGCCGGCTGCCCGGCCCGGAACAGCCCGAGCCGGAGGCGGTCACCGCCTTCCTGGAGAAGCGCGGCGTCCGCTACACCACCCGCGAGGGCTGGTACCGCCTGGACGCGCACGAGCAGGCCCTGGGCGCGGAGCAGGGGCGCGAGAGGATCAAGGTCGTGGAGCGCGAAGCCATGCTGGACGCTTCCGAGCCCCGCTCCTGACAGTACGCACCGATGTCCGGTCGGCCACCATCGGCGGCCGACCGGAAGGGCTCACCGTGCCGTGGGTGATCGACCGCTACCTGCCGCAGATCGACAAGGCCATCAAGTCCGCCGACAGCAGCCGAGGCTGACCACCACCCACGCACCGCCGAGCGGTGCCGGTACGTCGCACGCGATGCCGAGTAGGCCGAGCCGCGTCACCGGACCGATACTGGAAGCGATGGAGTGGTTCACAGCAGACGGCTACTGGCTCAGCCGGCTGATCTTCCAGCGGGCTCTGGCCGGCATCTATCTGGTCGCGTTTCTCACCGCCGCCCTCCAGTTCCGGGCGCTGATCGGCGAACGCGGCATGCTGCCCGTACCCGATTTCCTGCGGCGTACGGACTGGCGCAGCGCGCCCGGCCTCTTCCGGCTCCACTACTCCGACCGCTTCTTCGCCCTCGTCTGCTGGACCGGCTGCACACTCGCCGTCGCACTGATCGCGGGCGTGGACGCGTATGTTCCGCTCTGGGCGGCGATGGTGCTCTGGGCGCTGCCCTGGGCGCTCTATCTGTCGATCGTCCAGGTCGGCCAGACCTGGTACGGCTTCGGCTGGGAGTCCCTGCTGCTGGAGACCGGCTTCCTCGCCGTCTTTCTCGGCAACGCGGGCACGGCACCGCCCGTGCTGGTGCTGTGGCTGCTGCGCTGGGTGCTGTTCCGGGTGGAGTTCGGCGCCGGGTTGATCAAGATCCGCGGCGATGAGTGCTGGCGCAATCTGACGTGTCTGTACTTCCACCATGAGACCCAGCCGATGCCGGGACCGCTGAGCTGGTTCTTCCACCGGCTGCCGAAGCCCGTCCACCGGGCCGAGGTGGCGGCCAACCACATCACTCAACTCCTGGTGCCGGTGCTCCTCTTCACTCCGCAGCCGGTGGCGAGCGCGGCCGCGGGGCTGATGATCGTCACCCAGCTGTGGCTGGTCGTCTCGGGGAACTTCGCCTGGCTGAACTGGGTGACGATCACTCTCGCCCTGTCCGTCGTCGACTGGTCCCTGTTCACCGAGCCGCCCGCACAGTCCGCGCCGCCGCTCTGGTACGAGATCGTCGTCATCGCGGTCACCGTGCTGATCCTGTTCCTCAGCTACCGCCCGGCACGCAACCTGATCTCCCGCCGCCAGGTGATGAACCGCTCGTTCGACCCGCTTCATCTGGTCAATACCTACGGTGCGTTCGGCAGCATCAGCAGGGTCCGGCTGGAGGTCGTGGTAGAGGGCACCGACGAGCAGGTGCTCCACGACGGCACGGTCTGGCAGGAGTACGGATTCCACGGCAAGCCGGGCGATCCGTACCGGCTGCCCCGCCAGTTCGCCCCGTACCATCTGCGGCTCGACTGGCTGATGTGGTTCGCGGCGCTCTCCCCCGCGTACGCGGGCCCCTGGTTCGGCCCGTTCGTGGAGCGGCTGCTGGAGAACGACCGGGACACGCTGCGGCTGCTGCGTCACAACCCGTTCCCAAAGGCCCCGCCCGCCCATGTCCGCGCCAGGTTGTACCACTACCGGTACACGACCTGGCGCGAACTGCGGGCCACGGGGCGCTGGTGGCACCGCACCTATGTGCGGGACTTCATGCCCCCCGTCTCGCTCGCTCCCTCCTAAGGGCTTTGCGCGGTCCTTCAGGCATGTGGTCGAACTTCAACGGTACGTATGAATTGCACACATCTGCCGCACGGCCGTGTCAATCCGGAGACATTCCCCGCGGGAGTTGAGGGGCAGGAATCGTCTTGACCATGGTTCTGATGGAGAACACCCGCAGGGCCATTGAGCACAGGCAAGGAGTGTCCAGGATGCGTACGAACTGGAAGTTCGCCGTCACCGTCACCGTCGCCGCCACTGCGCTGACGGGTGCTGCTGGTGCGGGAGTTGTGCAGGCTTCGCCCGCAACGGCCGGCAGCGTCGCCCCTTCGGCCTGCCGGCCGGCCAACCACACAGCGGAGATCACCGAAGCGCCCGCCAGCGCAGGGCACCGCCACTACAGCGTGACGCTGACCGCGCCGCGTGGGTACGAGCCGTGCAAACTGGCCGGTTCGCCCACCAACGTGCAGTTCTCGAACCGCGGTTCGGAGACCGGGGTCACCGCTGGCCGCTACGGCTACCAGGCAACCGTGGTGACCTTCGGCCCGGGCCACCCGGTGCACTTCGACATCCAGGTTCCCAGCAGCGGCCGCAACACCGCCGCGACGGAGGCATCGTTCACCCTCCAGGCTCCGGACGGCGAGATCCCCGGCACGTCCGTCGCCCAGGGCAAGCTCAAGGTGGCCGCCGGTACCCTCATCGGTCCGGTCCAACGCGGCGCCTGACTTCCTCTCACACCCGGGTGTGGGGTTCCCCCGCTACGCGGGAGGTGCCGGCGGCGAGGATGCCTTGTATCGGCGGTGCCCGGAAAGAGCGGAACTCCGGCCCACCCCTCGCGGGGTGCGGGCCGGAGTGAAGCTGTGAAGTGGTCAGTCGATGCTGGGCAGGATGTGAGGCTCGGCGAGGTCGTCCTCGTAGCCGGCCAGCCGGATCGGCGCGGACCTGGCCCAGACCTCGATGTTCTGGAGCTTCTCGGGCTTGCGAGTCCGCTCTTCGTGCCGTTCGGCCGGTCGCTTCTCGCTCTTCGTCCGTTCTGGTGTCGTCACCGCGCACTCCTTTGTGTCGCGTAACCCCGGGGCGTCGCCGACGCCCCGGTCTCATTGCCGGGAGTCGACCGCCCGCGAGGGGCAGGGGCAAGAACAGTTCGGTCGCGGTGGCGCCGGGTACAGGGCGGGACGGCGACGTGGTTGACAAGTCTGTCCCAGGACGGTCGAAGAGGTTTTGTGGACTCCTCGATGACGTCCGTTCGCATCAGAGTAACCAAATGAGCGCGATCGCGCTCGATGGAAGCTGTGCACTGAGTCACTTCCAGCCATCGAGTACGGAAAAGACCCGGCCAGGAACGAGTCCCGGGCCGGGTCCACGGCGCCGCACGAACACTGCGCCACTGGTTGACTAAGGGCTGTCCCGTAATCCCCGGTGGATCAGCGCGCGGCGTCAGATGCGGTGCATCGCAAGGCGGAGGGACGTCCGCATACTGGATGTATGCGGACGTCCCGACAA
>NZ_JBEOYU010000038.1:0-58641 GCF_040297265.1 Streptomyces sp. NPDC001832 | reverse complement strand
CGGACCACGCATGCGTGGTCCGCCGTCGGTGAGACAGGACCTGGGGCGCCCGGAATGGCCGCGCGGTACCCAGTGGGGGAGGGGTCCGGCGCGGCGCTACCTGGTCGGCTTTCTGCCGGTGATGCCAAGATGCACCAAAAGTGCGAGATTCGGTTTGAGTTCGGCCTGCTTCACGCCCCAGGTCGTGAAGCCCTTCTGGTGCGAGGCGACTGCGGCCAGCATCGCGACAAGCGAGCCCGCCATCGCGGCGGCGCTGACGTCCTTGTCGACCTTGCCCTTGGCCTGGAGTTCCTTCACCGAATCCGTAAGAGAGTTGGTGACCGAGTTCAGGATCTTCATGCGGATCTTGTAGAACCGCTTGTCGCCCTCGGCCGCTCCGAGGTCGACCACGCGCAGGATCGCATCGTGATGTCGCCAGAAATCGAGGAATCCCTCGACGAGCTCTTCGGCGGTCTGCCAGCCGGCCTTGCCGACCCAGGAGCGGCCGGCGACCAGTTCGGTCAATCCGGTGCCCTCCTTGGCCATTTCTTCGGCGATTTCGAGGACGGCGCCCTCGACGTCGGAGAAGTACTGATAGAAGGTCGCGGGTGAAGTCCCCGCCTTCCGGGCGACGTCGATGACTTTGACGTCCCGGTACGGCGAGGAACTGAGCATCTCGCTGAGGCAGTCGAGCAGCTTCTGCCGCGTCGCCTGTCCGCGTCGACCGGCCACGCGGCCGTCGACGGTGCGCACTTGTCCTGTCATGCCGTCAGCTTACCGAGGGGGGGTCGGAGCGCGATTCGGCCGACTGCAAATGGGGAGCACCGCAGGCGGGGTGGCGGAGTGGCCGGATATCGACGGATGCGCCCCCACGGGGCAATAAGTCTTATCAACAGCCTGTGGATAACTTCCGTGGATAACTTTCTGTGACACCGTGAGTAAGAGACTCCTCTATCGAAAGTGAGTTCGATGTGGACGGTTCGAGGCGCGGTGCGCGCCACCTGCGGGTTACGTTTGCTGTGACGAGCGTCACCGCCACGACCGTCGCCGCACCGCCGCCAAGCAGGACGGCCTTGTGTCCGGGAAGAGGGCAGAGTGAGCTGTGACACCCCGGTCCGCCCCCGGGTTCGCAACCAGAGCCTCAGCCAGGAACAATCGGGGTGCGCACCGCCGGGTGGTGCCCAGTGGTGAGACGCCGTAAAGGGGCGGGTTTTCGCGGGCTTCTGTTCCTGAGGCCCGTACGGGGAGGTGGCAGGGCAAGTGGTGGAGCAGCTGACGCAGCACGACCCGAGGCGGATCGGCCCGTTCGAGGTGCTGGGACGACTCGGGGCCGGTGGCATGGGGCTGGTCTATCTCGCCCGCTCGGCTTCGGGCCGGCGGGTGGCGATCAAGACGGTACGTACGGAGCTCGCCGAGGACCAACTGTTCCGGGTCCGTTTCACGCGTGAGGTGGAGGCCGCCCGGGCCGTCAGCGGCTTCTACACGGCCGCGGTGGTGGACGCCGACTCGCGGGCCGCCGTGCCGTGGCTGGCCACCGCTTATGTGCCCGCCCCGTCGCTCGAGGAGATAGTGACTGAGTGCGGGCCCATGCCGGTCCAGGCAGTGCGCTGGCTGGCCGCCGGTATCGCCGAGGCGCTCCAGTCGATCCACGGAGCGGGGCTCGTCCACCGCGACATGAAGCCGTCGAACGTGCTCGTCGTCGAGGACGGCCCGCGGGTGATCGACTTCGGGATCGCCTCCGGGGTCTCCAACACCCGGCTGACCATGACGAATGTGGCCGTCGGCACGCCCGCCTACATGTCGCCCGAGCAGGCGCGGGACTCGCGCAGCGTCACGGGCGCCAGCGACGTCTTCTCGCTCGGCTCGACGCTGGTCTTCGCCGCCACCGGCCATGCGCCGTTCCACGGCGCCAACCCCGTCGAAACGGTCTTCATGCTGCTGCGCGAGGGCCCCGATCTGGAGGGCCTGCCCGACGAACTGAGGCCGCTGATCGAGTCCTGTATGCAGATGGACGCCGGGCTGCGGCCCAGCCCCGCCGATCTGCAGGCCCAGCTCGCCCCGCACCTCTTCGCCTCCGGCAGCGACGACAGCGGTACGGCCTCGGCATGGCTGCCGGCCTCCGCCACCGCGATGATCGAGCAGCGCCGCGGCGGAGGCCGCAGGACCGCGGCTCCCGCACCCGCTCCGGCCCCCGTGCCGCCGCCGCCCCAGCAGCCGCCCAGTGCCGCCGGGGCCACCGCCTGGCGCAGCGGCGCCGACCTGCACTCCCCGGCCGCCGTTTCCGCGCAGCTGCCCGACGGGGGCGGCACGGTGCGGCTGCCCGGTGCGCGGGTGCCGATCGGCCCCGGCCCGCGCGCCCAGGACGTACGGGCCACCGCCACGGCCACCACGGACGCCGGCCCCGCAACCGGCTGGGTGCGCCCGCCCGCCGGAGTGAACGGCACGGCTCCCACCGCCCCTCCCGCCCCCCTGCCCCCGCCCGCGCACGCCCCCGAGACCCCGCCCCCGGGCCCGGACCGCTGGCGGCCCTGGCGGTTCCGGATGTCCAACGACGTCTGGGGGACGCCCGTTGTCGCAGGGGACCTCCTCTACGTCACGTCGTTCGAGGTGCACGCCCTGGACATTCGCAACGGGCGGCGCCAGTTCAAGACCCGGGACGTGGCCTGGGTGATGGCCGTCGACGGCGGCCGTATCCACGCCTCCGACGGGCCGTCGCTGTACGCCCTGGACGCGGCGACCGGCGCCGAGCGGTGGCGGCTGCAGACCGATGCCTGGGTGTACGCACTCAAGGCCGACCGCGGCACCGTCGTCACCGGCACCAGGGGCGGCGGCGTCCAGGCGTGGGAGGCGTCCACGGGCGAGAAGCTGTGGGAGAGCGGCGGCGTACAGACCGACTTCGAGACGGCGGAGGCCGGGCCCACGGTCCACGACGGCACGGTCTACCTCTGGCAGGACGCCCGGCTGCGCGCCGTCGACGCCCGTACCGGCATCGAACGCTGGTCGTACCCCATCGGCGACGCGGCCTCCTGCGGCGGTGTGCCGGTCCGGGTGACCCCGGCGCCGGACGGCTTCGTGTACGTCAGCGCGGGGGCCCGGGTCCTGGCCTTCGACACCATGTCCGGTCACGTCCGCTGGCACTTCGAGTCGCCCACGGTCTTCCTCTCCCCGCCCTCGTTCGCGCCCGGCCCCGCCGTCACCGGAGGCGGCGTGTACCTCGCCGACTACCTCGGCACGGTGTACGCACTCGACGCCTCGACCGGCAAGGACCGCTGGCGCATCGCCACAGAGGCCCGCCAGTCGATCGAACCTGTCCTGGTCACGGCCGGGAACGTCCATGTCGGCAGCGGCAGCGCGCTGTACACGCTCGACGCTGTCACCGGCACCCCGAAGTGGCGGTTCGCGGCGGGCGGCGAGGTGGTGGGGGCCCCGGTGGTCGCCGACGGCCGGGTCCACTTCGGCTCCGCCGACCACGTCCTGTACACCCTGGACGCGGCGGGCGGCCAGCTCCGCTGGAAGCTGGCGACGGGCGGCGAGATCACGGGTTCACCGGTGGCGCGGGGCGGCGTCGTGTACGCGTGCAGCAAGGACCGGTGCGTGTATGCGCTGGACGCCCTGAAGGGAACGGGCACGGGCAGCCGCCCCCGGACCTAGAGGACGGAGCTGTAGTGACGGCCCAGACGGCCGTCGTACCAGTCACGGAAGGGGCTCGGCACGGCGGCCGCCGCTCCTGCGTGTGCGCGGACCGGCGTCACGGATCAGCACCGCTCTCGGCGTCGACGCTACGCCCGGCCCCTGCCTCCCGCACCTTGCGCTACCGTGTCGCGCGGTCGTTCGACAACAGCAACAGCACAGACAGCGACAACAGCACAGACAGCCACACGGGCAACAACACAAGGGGGGCTGCATCGATGATGCGGCAGCACATAAAGCTTTCCGCGGTACTGGTCGTGGTGGTACTCGCACTCACCGGCTTCACGACCTCCAGTCACGGCGGTCGAAGCGGCAAGGGATCGAGCAGCAGCAGCGGCGGCGGATGCTCCAACTCGGAGAAGAGCAACGGCAGCTACCACCGCAACGACTACGACGACAACGACTACGACGACTCGTCGAGCGGCTCTTCCGGCGACTCCGGCTACGAGACGCCGACCTCGGACGCCACCGCTTCGGACGAGCCCGAGACGTACGTCGTCCGCTGCGCCCAGCCCCGCAAGGGCAAGCGCAAGGCCGTCACCACCTCCACCGTCCAGCTCACGGCGAACGCCGTCGGCTCGCACACCTACGAAGTCGATGTGACCTTCCTCGACGCAGTTGGCAACACCGTTGACAAGGGTGAGGCGAGCGTGGATGCCGAGGGTGGCGAGACCAAGACCGTTTCCGTGCGGATGGACAGCCCGAGCAAGGTCTCCCGGGTGAAGAAGTGCCGGGTCGAGGCCGAGCTGAGCCACTGACCTCAACGCATCCGGAACTCGTTGCCGCCCCGCCCCCGGAACAACTCGCCCTGCCGCTCCGGCGGCAGGTTCCCGAGTGCGATCAGGTGCGGGGCATGGGCCATGGCCTGCGCCCTGGCCGCCTCCTTCGCGGACCACACCGCCCGTACCGTGCCCTGCACCGCCCGGGTCGGGTACGAGGCGATCACTTCCGCCGCCCGCAGCGCTGCCGCCACCGCGCCGCCGGGTGCCGTCAACTCACTGACCAGTCCGGTCTCGTACGCCCGGCGGGCCGTGACGCGTTCGGCCGTACCCATCAGGGACATCCGGGCCACCTCGCCGAACGGCATCCGCTGCGCCATGGAGATCGCCTCGTACGCGCTGACCATGCCGTACGTCGTGTGCGGGTCGAAGAATGTCGCCTCCTCGGACGCGATGACGAACTCAGCCTCGCCCAGCAGATAGAACGCCCCGCCGCAGGCCATCCCCTCCACGGCCGCGATCACCGGCTTCCACAGATCGTTCGCCTTCGGCCCGATCGCGATCAGCGGATCACCGATCGTGTACGGGGAGGAGGGCTGCGGCACCTCCACGCCCCGGTCGATCCCCGTACAGAAGGCCCGGACGCCCGCACCGGTGACGACCACGGCCCGTACCCCGTCGTCGAAGCGGAACGCCTGCCAGACCGCGGTCAGTTCGGCTGCCGTCGCCAGGTCGATCGCATTGAGCTTCTCGGGCCGGTCAAGGGTGACGAGCGCGACCCCGGTCTCCATGTCCGTCTCCGTCCGCAGCGCCATCGCCGGTCACCGCTCCAGCAGCCAACGCACCAGGGTCACTTCGGGACTGACCGGGCAGAAGACCGCCTTCACCGGGGCCCCGATCCGCAACCGCCCCGGATCGACGGAGTCCAGCGGGGCATCCGGCCCGCTCACCACATTCCCGACCAGCCGGATGCCCGGGGCATCGGTAGGCTCGACCACGACGGCGTTGTACGGTGCCTGCGCGGCGTACGCGGGCAGCAGCGGCGGATGCGGCAGCACGTACGACCAGATGCGGCCGCGCCCGCTGAGGGGCTGCCACTCGCTCTCGAACGACTGGCAGTGCGGGCAGCACGGCCGGGGCGGGAAGCGCAGCCTTCCGCACTCCGGGGCGGCGCACGCCTGCACGCGGAGTTCGCCGCGGGCCGCGTACTCCCAGAAGGGGGCGCCGTCCTCGTCCACGACGGGCAGCAGCATGGCATCCATACCGGTCAACTCCTCAGCAGTACGGCAGATGTGGGCACGCCCTCGCCGGCGGTGACCAGACACGTCCTGGCGTCCGGGACCTGTGCGGTGGAGACGCCGCGCAACTGCTTCACGCCCTCGTTGATGAGGTTGAAGCCATGCACATACGCCTCACTGAGCCCGCCGCCCCCGGTGTTGATGGGCAGCCGCCCGCCGCTCTCCAGCGCCCCGCCCTCGGTGAACGCCGCTCCCTCGCCGCGCCCGCAGAAGCCGTACCCCTCCAGGGAGAGCGGAATGAGCGGGGTGAACGCGTCGTAGATCTGCGCGACATCCACGTCGTCCGGGCCGAAGTCGGCCTGTTTCCAGAGCTGCCGGGCGGCCGTCCAGGCGGGTCCGGTGAGCGGGTCGTCGTTCCAGTAGTTGACCATGCCGTGGTGCTGGGCGGGCAGCCCCTGGGCGGCGGAATGGATGTAGACGGGCTTCTGCCGGCAGTCGCGGGCCCGCTCGGCACAGACGATGACGCAAGCCAGCGCGCCGTCCGTCTCCAGACAGTTGTCGAAGAGGCAGAGCGGCTCGCTGATCCAGCGCGAGGTCATATACATGTCGCGGGTCAGCGGCCGCTCGTACATCACCGCGTCCGGGTTCTGGTTGGCGCGGTTGCGGCAGGCGAGGGCGACATTGAAGAGATGGTCGCGGGTCGCCCCGTACTCGTGCATGTACCGCCGCGCCAGCATCCCGATCTCGTCGGCCGGCCGCAGCAGCCCGTACGGGCGGGTCCACTGGGCGGGGGTGGGCAGTTGCACGGCGGTGTTCTTCCAGGGCCGGGGCCCCGACCCCCGCTTCCGCGACCGCCAGGCGACACCGACACTCGCCTGCCCGGTCGCCACGGCGGCGGCGAGATGTGCGATCGTCGCGCACGAGCCGCCGCCCCCGTACCCCACCTTGCTGAAGAAGGTGACATCGCCCGCCCCGATGGCCTTGGCGATCTCGACCTCGTCGGTCTCCTCCATCGTGTACGAGGCGAAGGCGTCCACCTCGGAGGCCGCGATGCCCGCGTCGTCGAGCGCCGCGACGATGGCCCGGCAGGCCAAGGTCTTCTCGGATTCGGGCAGTTGTTTCGCGAAGACCGTCTGCCCAATGCCGGCTATCGCTGTCACGTCCTTGAGCGCCGCCACCGCCACCTCCGAGACCGTCATGACTGCTGACAGCGGCTGAGGCTACAGCTAATCTGACGGATAGTCAGCTACTGCGTCAGAGAGGGCGAACGATGCGCGGCGACGAGGAGTGGGGCAGCATCCCGGAGCTGATACGGGCAGCGGCGCAGCGGTACGCGGACCGGGAGGCGGTCGTCGAGGGCCGGACCCGGATCTCGTACGCCGAACTCGGCGACCGCGTCGAACGGGCCGCCGCCGCCTGCATGGCCTCGGGCGTCGAGCCGGGGGACCGGGTCGCGGTCTGGGCCCCGAACACCCTGGACTGGATCGTCTCCGCGCTCGGCGCCGTCACGGCCGGGGCGGTCCTCGTCCCCCTCAACACCCGCTTCAAGGGCGCGGAGGCGGCGTACATCCTGCAATGCAGCCGGGCGAAACTGCTCTTCGTCACGGGCACCTTCCTCGGCACGTCATACGTGGCATCCCTGCGCCGGGCCGACGTACGGCTCCCGCACCTGGAACAAGTGGTGGTGCTGGCGGACAGCGCCCCGGACGACTACCGCACCTGGAAGGACTTCCTGGCTGCGGGGGAGGGGGTCTCCGGCGCGGCGGTACGAACCCGAGCCGACGCGATCGTCCCCTCGGCCCCGTCCGACATCATCTACACCTCGGGCACCACGGGTCGGCCCAAGGGCGCGGTCATCACCCATGCTCAGACCCTGCGCTGCTACGCGATCTGGAGCGAGCTGGCGGATCTGCGCGAGGGCGACCGCTATCTGATCGTGAACCCCTTCTTCCACACCTTCGGCTACAAGGCGGGCATCATCGCGTGCCTGATGCGGGGCGCGACGATGGTCCCGCAGCCGGTGTTCAACGTGGACACGGTCCTGGCCAACATCGCCGCCGAACGCATCTCGGTCCTGCCGGGCCCGCCCACCCTCCACCAGTCCCTCCTGGACCATCCGGCCCGGGACGCCCACGACCTCTCCGCCCTGCGCCTGGTGGTGACGGGCGCGGCGGTGGTCCCGCTGCAACTGGTGGAACGCCTGCGCACGGAGCTCGGCATAGCGACGGTCCTCACCGCGTACGGCCTCTCCGAGGCGAGCGGAATCGTCACGATGTGCCGGCGCGGCGACCCGGCGCGGACGATCGCCTCGACCTCCGGCCGGGCGATCCCCGGCACGGAACTCCGCGTCCTGGCCGACCCCGGAACCCCTGGCGAGGTCCTGGTCCGCGGATTCAACGTGATGCAGGGCTATTTCGAGGACCCGGACACCACGGCCGCCGCGATCACCTCCGACGGCTGGCTCCACACGGGCGACGTGGGCGTCCTCGACGAGGACGGCAACCTCCGGATCACCGACCGGATCAAGGACATGTTCATCGTCGGCGGCTTCAACGCGTACCCCGCCGAGATCGAACAGCTTCTCGGCCTGCACCCGGACGTGGCCGACGTGGCGGTGATCGGCGTCCCCGACCCCCGACTGGGCGAGGTGGGCAAGGCGTACGTGGTGCGGCGCCGGGGTGCCGCGCTCACGGCCGACGACCTGATCGCCTGGTCCCGCCGCGAGATGGCGAACTACAAGGTGCCGAGAGCGGTGGAGTTCGTGAACGAGCTGCCGCGCAATGCGAGCGGCAAGGTGGTGAAGGGGGAGCTGCGGAGTTGGGCGGAGGCCTGACGGCTCACGGTGAGCCGGGGCTCCGGACCGGAAGCCCCAGACCCTGTGCCGATTCGACGAGGCGCTTGTCGTACGCCACGAATGCGGTGAGTGCCTGCCCCAGGCCCTGCGCCGCGGCCAGGTGCAGAGCATCCAGGGAACGCGGCCGGTTGCCGGGGGACAGGCTGCCGGCGCGGTCGAAGAGCAGGGGTGGCATGCGGATGAGGGCACTCTCGTCGAGCCAGCTTTCGGCCTCGGCGGCCACATCGAGGTCCGCGCCGACAGCGTGCAGCGCACGCCGCACCTCGGTCCGCGTGAGGTCGCAGGTCAAGGCGACGGCAGATCCTTGGGTGGACAGCCATGCTTTGAGCGCGTCGGTCTCGGCCTCCGCCTTGAAGAGCTTGAGTGCCGCAGAGGTGTCGAGATAGATGAAACGCATCAGCGCCCCTCCCTCTCGTCCTCTCGGAGCTCGTCCAGAGCCTGGCTGAGGGGGATGTCGCCGGGCGCGGTGGGCGCTGTCCGGATGCGTGCCGTCTGTGCGGCCGTCCGCGCGCGCGCAAGCTCCGGAAGGTCGATCAGCCCGTCGGCCACGGCCTGATTGACCGCCTCTTCGACGGGGTCCGGGGGGACTATCCGGGCTACGGTCCGGCCATGCCGGGTCACGGTGAAGGTCTCCCCGTGCTCCAGCCGCACGAGGACGGCAGCGGCGTTCCGCTGAAGATCACGGACGGTGATCCTGGTGTCGCGACGCTCCTCGCTGTCCATGTCGCACAGAGTACGAGGGTGTGCGACATGCTGCCACCAGGTACGTCAATGTGAGGAGTGTGCGGGCCGCTCGATGGGATGAACTGAACGTCCAGTCGGTCGGACCGCGAGTATGGTTGCTGGTATGGCAACCAAGAAGTACACGGTCACCCTGCCTGAGGAGTTGGCGGAGGAGATCCGCAGCGAGGTCGGCCCTGGTGCGTTCAGCGCTTATGTCACGCGCGCCATAGAGCGCCAGCGCGAGCATGACCGGCTGGGGGAGCTGGTGGAGCGGATGGAGGGAGAGTATGGCCCGGTGGCGGATACGGACCTGGCGGCTGCCGAGGCGGAGCGGCGCGAGATCGAGCAGTGGTTCGACGAGCGCGATGCGGGCGCGGTGTCGCACAGGTCTGCAGCCTGATGCTGGACATCTCATATGTACTGGACTGCGAGGCCCTCTCCCGCGCGGCGCTCGGAGACGCGGAGATGAGGGCTCGTCTCAAGGACGCTCACCGCGCGGGCATCCGTGTGGTGACCAGTTCGATGACCTTGATCGAGGCCTACCACAGCAAGATCCGGCGGCCCGTCTGGAACTGGACGATGTCCGGCATCGTCGTCGAGCCCGTGACCAAGGACGTCGCCGACGCGGCGATCGGGTTGCTGGGGGCCACGGGACTGCATGGTCACAAGTACGCCATCGACGCGGCGCTCGCGGTGATCGCGGGGCGTCAGGCGGGCCGGGTGGTGGTCTTCACCTCGGATGAGGACGACATGGGCAAGCTGTGCGGGGCGGGAGTGCAGGTGCGGGGGTTGTAGGTCGCCGGACGCGGAAGGGGCCCCGAGGGGCGATCTCGGCACCCCCTTGGCGGGAAGCGGTCGAACGTTGGCACGAATGCGTTGACCGGTGCGCGGACATGCAGCGGCCGCGACGGCTCCCCCTCCGCGCCGCCGCGGCCGCTCCCCCGTACCCCGTCGAAATAGGTCCTTGTCAGTCCTTCGGCTCCGCCGTGGCGTGCATGTCCTCGGTCTTGGCCGTGCCGCTTGTGGCGTGCATGTCCAGCGGCTTGATGGTCCCGCCGGTGGCATGCATGTCCTTGGTCGTGATCTGCCCTGCGTCTTCGCCAGTGGCATGCATGTCCTGCGGCTTGATCTCCGGGTCCTTCTTCGCGTCAGCCATGTCCGTCTGCTTCCCTCGGCGTCTCGATGAGATGGGTCGGCGATGCCCGCCCGGCTGTTCCCCCGTGGACTGCCGGGCGGGCATCTCAGGGCCGTTCACACTAGTGCTACGGCCTTGGCGTCAACCCGTCTGCCCCCCGACGCGGCGGATTGACTTTCACGAGAGTGCCCGGCCGCGATAAACGAACGATGAACGCCGCTCGGTGTGCGCTACGTGGCCGCCGACGACGCGACGGACGCCAACAAAGTGCGCACCTCGGCGGCTTCGTGAGAGCCGAGTTGGTCGTAGATGGCCAGGGCTTCGCGCCAGCACACCTGTGCGCGCCCGAACTGGCCGATGTCGCCCAGGGCCCGGCCGAGAACGGTGAGCACATTGCCCCTCCTCCACTCTCCTCCGATGCCGCGGAGTGAGGTCAGGGCCTGTTCGGCGTTGGTCGCCGCATCCGCCGAGCATCCGGACGCGAGGTCGACCTCGGAGAGGCGGAAGAGGGTCATTCCCTCCCACAGGCGCTGGCGACTTTCTCGGAAGATGTCCAGCGCCTCCAGAAGGCGTTCTGTCGCGGTCGCGAACTGGCCGCTCTGGGTGAGAGCCATTCCCAGTGCATAGCGCCCGTTGGCGCTCCGGAGGGTATGTCCCATGCTGTCGTAGATGTCTATGCCCTGTTGGGCCAGCGAAACCGCACTGTCGGTGCGGTCCGTGGCGAGATGGATGCGCGACAAGTTGCACAACGCACTTGCCTCACCCGGGCGATCCTGGATTTTGCGGAACCGGTCGATGGCCAAGGTGAGGTACTTCTCGCCGTCGTCGTGACGGTTCTGATACAGCGCCATGATTCCGAGGGCGTTCGGAGCCCAGCAGCCGGGGAGGGGGTCGCATGCCGTTTCGACGAGCCGCATGACCTTCTCCGCCTCGTCCTTGGCCTGGTCGAAGCGCCCCGATGTGTGGTGCACATCGGCCAGCGTCATCAGGGCCCGCACCTCCGTGCGTTGATCACGCCCTGCGCGGGCGGCTTCCAGCACGGCGAAGGCGGTGGTCTCGTACTGCTTCGAGTTCGCTCCGGACTCGCCCAGGTCGAGCGCGGACCAGAGCAGATCGACGGCGCGCGGCAGCGTGCCGGCGCTGGACGACTGGCGCACGCAGGACAGCAGGGGACCGGCCTCCGTATAGAGCCAGTCCCGTGCCGTGTGCCTGTCATCGAAAGCCAGCCCCTCGTGCCCCGTCGGCTCCAGGTGATCAACCAGCCGATCCCCCGGCCGCTCCAGCGCATACACCCCCGCCGCCGTCGCCAGATAGAAGTCCAGGAGCCGCGAAAGCGCCAACTCGCGTTCCTTCGGCGGCTGTTCGTCGCGTTCCGCGCAGGAGCGCGCGTAGAGGCGTACCAGGTCGTGGTAGCGGTAGCGGCCCGGTGCCGCGGACTCCACGAGGCTGGTGTCGACCAGGGCCTCCAGCAGGTCCTCCGCCGCGTGGGCTTCCAGGTCGAGCAAAGCCGCCGCCGCGGTCAGGGAGATGTCGGGGCCGTCGGCCAGGCCCAGGAGGCGGAAGGCGCGGGCCTGGGCGGGCTCCAGTTGGCCGTAGCCGAGTTCGAACGTGGCCTTCACCGCGAGGTCGCCGGCCTGGAGTTCGTCCAGGCGGCGGCGTTCGTCGGCGAGTTTGGCGGCCAGGGCGGAGACCGTCCAGGTGCGGCGTGCGGCCAGGCGGGAGGCGGCGATGCGGATGGCCAGGGGGAGGAAGCCGCAGGCGGCGACCACGTCCAGGGCGGCCTCGCGCTCGGAGTTGATGCGTTCCTCGCCCACGATGCGGGTGAAGAGCTGGAGTGCCTCCTCCGGGGACATCACGTCCAGGTCGACCAGGTGGGCGCCGGCCAGGTCGACCATGCGGACGCGGCTGGTGACCAGGGCTGCGCAGCCCGCGGTGCCGGGGAGAAGGGGGGCGGATCTGGGCCGCGTCATGGGCGTTGTCGAGGAGGACCAGTATGCGGCGGCCGTCGAGCGTGGAGCGGTAGAGGGCGGCGCGCTCGTCCAGGGAATCGGGGATGGCCGAGTCCGCAGTGCCGAGGGCGCGCAGGAAGGCGCCGAGGACCGTCTCCGGTTCGGCGGCGCGTGCGCCGGCGCCCTGGAGGTCCACGTACAGCTGGCCGTCCGGGAAGTGCGCTCGCGCCTGGTGGGCGACGTGCACGGCGAGGGTCGTCTTGCCGACACCGCCGATGCCGGCCAGTGCCGAGACGGCCATGACCGAACCCTCGGCGGTCGCCAGCCGGTCGCCCAGCTCCCGTACGAAGGAGGCGCGGCCGGTGAAGTCCGGGACGGTGGCCGGGAGCTGGGCGGGACGCACCGGTGCGGGGGCCGGGGCCGGTTCGTCGGCCGGTCGGGCCAGTTCCTCGTCGGCCTGCAGGATGCGCTGCTGGAGCTGGGAGAGCTCGGGGCGCGGGTCGACACCCAGTTCGTCGGCGAGCAGCCGACGGGTGTCCGCGTACACCGCGAGCGCCTCCGCCTGGCGGCCGCTGCGGTACAGGGCGACCATGAGGAGCTCGCGCAGCCGCTCGCGCAGGGGGTGCGCGGCAGTGAGCGCGGTCAGCTCGGAGACCGCCTCCGCGTGGCAGCCGACCTCCAGGTCGAGGTCGAGGCGGGTCTCGGTGAGCTGGAGCCGCCATTCCTCCAGACGGGTGCGCTGATTCTCGGCGTACGGGCCGGGCACGGAGGCCAGAGCCTCGCCGTCCCACAGGCCGAGCGCCTCGTTGAAGAGGGCGCGGGCCTGGGCGCGGTCGCCGCCGGCCCGGGCCTTCTCCGCCTCGGCCGCCAGCTCCTGGGCGACAGTCAGGTCGAGGGCGTCGTGCCTGGTCCGGATCGCGTAACCGCCGGCGTCGCTGACCAGCGTCTGCGGGTCGAGGATCTTACGGAGCCGGGAGGCGTACGTGCGTACGGCGGCGAGTGCCTGCGAGGGCGGTTCCTCGCCCCAGATGGCGTCGATGAGTTCGGAGGCCGTGGCCGTGCGGCCGCCGCGCAAAAGCAGTGCGGTCAACAGGGCGCGCTGCTGCGGTGAACCGGACGGCAGCGCTTCTCCGGCTCGCCATGCCCGTACCGGGCCGAGCACGGAAAAGCGCAGATCGGTGCCGTCACCCGACCGCTGCCCAGGAGCGCGATGCTCCGGAACATGCATGCGCGGCCCGTTGCCACGGTCCATTGCTGCCCCCTGCCCTGCTTGTCCCGCCGGTCCTGCCGATCGTGCTGGTGCTGTCTGTTTCGGATTGCCCGCCCGCGTGCCGGCCCGGTGCGGGTTGATCCGGATTGCTCGGTACCGCTGGTATCGCGCTCAACAGTCTGCCTTGTTTTGGGCGGACACGTCAGCAGCGGGTGACTCTCTGCACAAGCCCTCGACAACGATTGCGGAACGGGGGGCGGTACAGATAGCTGACGGTACGTCAGATCAGCGCTACCGTGGTAGGCATGGAGACCTTCCCGAAGATCATCTCGGTGGACGACCACACGGTGGAGCCCGCTCATGTCTGGCGGGACCGGCTCCCGTCCAAGTACCTCGACCGCGGTCCGCGGATCGTTCGCGCACCGCTCAAGGAAATGACCTTCATGGGAGGCAAGTTCGCGCCCGTGATGGGAGCGAAGGGCGACGACGGGCCGATCGGCGACTGGTGGGTCTACGAGGATCTGCACCGCCCGCTCACCCGGCTCGACACCGCGGTCGGCTACGACCGGGACGAGATCAGGCTTGAGGTCATCACGTACGAGCAGATGCGTCCGGGGTCGTTCTCGGTCCCCGACCGGCTCGCCGACATGGACGTCAACCATGTCCAGTCCGCCCTCTGCTTCCCCACCTTCCCCCGCTTCTGCGGCCAGACCTTCACCGAAGCGAAGGACCGCGAGCTGGGGCTGCTCGGGGTGCGGGCGTACAACGACTGGATGGTGGAGGAGTGGTGCGGCCCCGAGGCGCGGGGCCGGCTCATCCCGCTCACCCTGATCCCCCTCTGGGACGCGCAGCTGGCCGCGGACGAGGTCCGGCGGAACGCGGCGCGCGGTGTGCGCGCGGTGGCGTTCTCCGAGATACCTCCGCATCTCGGGCTGCCGTCCATTCATACGGACGAGTGGGATCCGTTCCTGCGGGCCTGTGACGAGACGGGGACGGTGATCGCGATGCATATCGGCTCGTCCTCGAAGATGCCGTCCACCTCGACCGACGCCCCGCCCGCCGTCGGTTCCACCATCACCTTCGCCAACTGCTGCTTCTCGATGGTCGACTGGCTGATGAGCGGCAAGTTCGAACGCTTCCCGAACCTCCGGATCATGTACGCGGAGGGCCAGATCGGCTGGATTCCGTACATCCTGGAACGCGCCGACGTGGTCTGGGAGGAGAACCGGGCCTGGGGCGGCGTCGCCGACAAGGTCCACCGCCCGCCGTCGGAGCTGTTCGCCGAGCACGTCTACGGCTGTTTCTTCGACGATGCCTTCGGGCTGAGGAACCTGGACTCGATCGGTGTCGGAAACGTCCTGTACGAGACGGACTACCCGCACTCCGACTCCACCTGGCCCAAGTCGCGCGAGGTCGGCGAGGCGCAGATGGGGCATCTGGACGCCGACGTCGTGGACCGGATCGTCCGCCGCAACGCGATCGACCTGCTGGGTCTGACGGACGACGGGCTGTGGGCAGGGCCCGGAGGACGATAAAGGGGGGAAGACCCCCGGGGCATGATGTCTCCCAGTGCGCGGCCTCACACGGTGCCAAGGTCAAGCAGCGCAGTGCCCGCCTTCCGGAAAAGAGCAGGAGCCCCGTTTCTCCGCCGAGGCGAAGGAACGGGGCTCCTTGGGTACTGCTAGCCGGCCGCGATCGGCCGACCCGGGCAACTAGGCCGGGGTGACGTTCTCAGCCTGCGGGCCCTTGGGGCCCTGGGTGACGTCGAAGTTCACGACCTGGTTCTCCTCGAGGGAGCGGAACCCGGACGCGTTGATCGCGGAGTAGTGAACGAAGACATCCGGGCCGCCGCCGTCCTGGGCGATGAAGCCGAAGCCCTTTTCAGCGTTGAACCACTTGACGGTTCCGGTAGCCATAAGCCCTCCTTGGGCCAAAGGGTTGCCCTGCTCCAGAACCTGCAAAGAAGTCTGAAAACTACAAAAGCCTGCGGGTTACATGCTCCGCAGGCTCTGTACTGCAAGGGAAACCAAACTGCAACTTGCGTCGAGCCTAGCACGCAGCGTGTGCGGAAGGGTAGCTGGAGAGATCACTTCACCCGGATGTTTGATTGCCCGGCTGATGGGCTGACGAAGTGGGGTACCGGAAGGTGTCATCGAAGCGCCTTCAGGGGGTACGGGAGAAGACTTCCGCGCGCACCCGGGAGTGGTGTCGGCGCGACCCGGAGTGGGACCGAGTGCCGCCCCCGCACCCGGTGCCGTCCGGGCGCCGACGCGGGTCTAGCCTCGCGATGTGGACAATTCAATCGTCTCAACCGTCGCAGGCGACGACCGTCGCAGCCGGCCGCGCGTCGGCCACATCCAGTTCCTGAACTGTCTCCCCCTGTACTGGGGACTGGCGAGAACCGGAACCCTGCTTGACCTGGAGCTTTCGAAGGACACCCCGGAGAAGCTCAGTGAACAGCTGATCAGGGGCGATCTGGACATCGGCCCCGTCACACTGGTGGAGTTCCTCCGCAACGCCGACGACCTGGTCGCCTTCCCGGACATCGCGGTGGGCTGCGACGGGCCCGTCATGTCGTGCGTGATCGTGTCGCAGGTGCCGCTCGACCAGCTGGACCGGGCCAGGGTGGCGCTCGGTTCGACCTCGCGCACCTCCGTGCGTCTGGCCCAGCTGCTGCTCGCCGAGCGGTACGGGGTGAGCCCGGACTACTACACCTGCCCGCCGGACCTCGGCGTGATGATGCAGGAGGCGGACGCCGCGGTGCTGATCGGCGACGCCGCGCTGCGCGCCAACCTGCACGACGCGCCCCGGCTCGGTCTCCAGGTCCACGACCTGGGCCAGATGTGGAAGGACTGGACCGGGCTGCCGTTCGTCTTCGCGGTCTGGGCGGCCCGCAAGGACTATCTGGCGGCCGAGCCCCACTACGTGAGCAAGGTGCACGAGGCCTTCCTGGCCTCGCGGGACGTCTCCCTGGAAGAGGTCGCCAAGGTCGCGGAGCAGGCGGCGCGCTGGGAGGCCTTCGGCGCGGGGGTGCTGGAGCGGTACTTCACGACCCTGGACTTCCGCTTCGGCCCGGACCAGCTGAAGGGCGTGCAGGAGTTCGCGCGTCGGGTCGGTCCGACGACCGGCTTCCCGGCGGACGTGAAGGTCGAGCTCCTCGGCGGCTGACCGGACGGCGGTGGGCGGGTGCCGAGTACACCGTGCGCGGGAATGGCTCGGGATATAGGTGAATCCTGTACCGCTGCGGCGGATATCGCTTCCCGCCCCCGCTTTCACTCCTTCTCCCGGCCCGGCTATCGATTCGGGTCAATACGCGTCGAATAGTCGATATCCAGGATGGCGTCCGGGGAGAGACCCGATCGCGTACCGGAATCGCTCGGGTGAACGACACATTCACGCCTTTCGTTGTGTCGAAAGCCGTTGTTCGTTCCCTTGTGGGTGAAATCGGCGGATGGTTTCCTCTGTAACCCGATGACCTTCGCCCATAGGCTTCGGTCGGAGGTCCGGCCGGTCCACAGGGGGAGTCCATATGCAGCCGCTGGAAGCCGGCGAACCGCTGACCATCGGTGCCTACCGATTGCTCGGCAGGCTCGGTGCGGGCGGCATGGGCCGGGTCTATCTGGGGCGCAGCGCGGGCGGACGTACTGTCGCGGTCAAGGTCGTGCACCCCCACTTCGCTCTCGACGAGCAGTTCCGGGCCCGCTTCCGGCGGGAGGTGGACGCGGCGCGGCGGATCGGTGCGCAGTGGACGGCGCCGGTCCTGGACGCCGACCCGGACGCTCCCATCCCGTGGGTTGCCACCGGCTATGTGGCCGGGCCCCCGTTGTCCACCGCGGTCGCCGAGCACGGGCCACTGCCCGAACACGCGGTGTGGACACTGGCCGCCGGACTCGGGGAGGCGCTGGCCGCGGTGCACGAGCAGGGCCTCATCCACCGAGATGTGAAGCCGTCGAACGTGCTGCTCGCCCTCGACGGCCCCCGGCTGATCGACTTCGGGATCGCCCACGCCATCGGTGCCACCGCCTCGCTCACCTCAACCGGGGTCTCGGTCGGCTCGCCCGGCTACATGGCACCGGAGCAGATCCGGGGCGTGGACATCTCGGGTGCGGCCGATGTCTTCTCGCTCGGCGCGGTGCTCGCGTACGCGGCGACCGGTACCGCCCCCTTCCTCGGTGACTCATCCGCCGTACTGCTCTACAAGGTGGTGCACGAGGAGCCCGAGCTGGGGGAGCTGGAGGGGGAGCTGCGAGAGGTCGTCGCCGGGTGTCTGGCGAAGGACCCGGAGGACCGGCCGACCCCTGTGGAGCTGGCCCGGCAGCTGGCGCCGGGTGGGGCGGCGGCGCTGGTGGCGGCGGGCTGGCTGCCCGGTTCTCTGGTGCGCGAGGTCAGCCGGACGGCGGTCGCGCTGCTGGACCTGGAGCCGCAGGACGCACCGGTGGAGTCGGGGCCGGTGCCGTTCAGCGGTGCGGCGTGGGGCGCGAACGGTGCGAACGGTGGGGGTGGTGTGCGCGGTGGGTCCGGCCCGCCGATCGAGCCGCCCCCGTCGCACGGACCGACCTGGCCGCCCCGGCCGAACGGGCCGCCCTCATGGCCCGCGACCGCCGGTATGGCCGATTCGGCCGGGCCGACCGGGGCATCCGGGCTGCCGGGGCAACGTACGCCCGACCCCCGTTTCTCCGTCACCGTCGGCGCGGACTCCGGGCCGGCCCGCCCCAATGCGAACCGCGGCCGGAGGCTGAGCTGCACTGTCGCCCTCGCCGTGGCGGGTGTGCTCGCCGCTGTGACCGTGGGCAGCGCGTACATCTTCGATCTGATGCCGGGCGGCGGCGACCGGGAAGCCGCCGAGCACGGCGATGCCGGCCACACGCCGCCGGCTGCCACGTCCACCGGGCGGCCACCGCAGCCATCGGATTCGGGTGCGGGTGGCTCGGAGCAGATCAGCGGACTTCCGAAGGCGTTCATCGGCACATGGAAGGGCCCGGTCACCGAGAAGACCTCCGGGCAGTCGCACGGCACGCTCACCGCCGTGTTCACTGCGGGGAAGAAGGGCACGGACGTGGTCCGTATGACCACGGAGGTCAGCGCTCTAGGACTGACCGTGCGGTGCAACAGCATCGCAAGTCTCTCGTCCGGCACCGACAAGGAACTGACGCTCCGGGAGCGAACAGATCCGGAGCGCCCCAGCGACAAGACCCTGTGCACGTCCACCACCTCCGACGTCCACTTCACGCGCGCCGCCGACGGCACCCTCCGCTTCCAGTCCGAGGAGAGGGGCGCGGGACTTCCGTACGGCACGCTCACCCGGTCCGGCAGCTGACGCCGACCGGGGCTGGCGTACGCTGAACCGGTCCGTAGATCCGTTGAAAAACCGCCGAAAGGTGACAGCCCGGTGACCGAGAAGGCCGACCTTCAGCCCATCCTCGACCGAGCCGCCGAGGGCGGTCGGATCACCCCGGAGGAGGCTCTCGACCTCTACCGGGCTGCGCCGCTGCACGCACTGGGGGCGGCGGCCGACGCCGTACGCCGACGCCGTTACGCCGGTACGGAGCACATCGCGACGTACATCATCGAGCGCAACATCAACTACACCAACGTGTGCGTCACGGCCTGCAGGTTCTGCGCCTTCTACGCCGCGCCCAAGGACACCGCCAAGGGCTGGTCCCGCGACCTCGACGACATCCTGCGCCGCTGCGCGGAGACCGTCGAACTCGGCGGTACGCAGATCATGTTCCAGGGCGGGCACCACCCGGACTACGGCGTCGAGTACTACGAGGAGCACTTCTCCGCCATCAAGAAGGCGTTCCCGCAGCTGGTCATCCACTCGCTGGGCGCCTCCGAGGTCGAGCACATGGCCCGGATCTCCAAGGTCTCCGTCGAGGAGGCCATCCAGCGGATCCACGCGGCCGGTCTCGACTCCTTCGCGGGAGCGGGCGCCGAGCTGCTGCCGGCCAGGCCGCGCAAGGCGATCGCCCCGCTCAAGGAGTCCGGCGAGCGCTGGCTGGAGATCATGGAGGCCGCGCACCGCCTCGGTGTCGAGTCCACCTCCACCATGCTGATGGGCACCGGCGAGACCAACGCCGAGCGCATCGAGCACCTGCGGATGATCCGCGACGTACAGGACCGGACGGGCGGCTTCCGTGCGTTCATCCCGTACACGTACCAGCCGGAGAACAACCACCTGAAGGGCCGGACACAGGCGACGCTCTTCGAGTACCTGCGGATGATCGCCATCGCCCGGCTCTTCCTCGACAACGTCGCGCACATCCAGGGCTCCTGGCTGACCACCGGCAAGGAGGTCGGCCAGCTGTCGCTGCACTACGGCGCCGACGACCTCGGCTCGATCATGCTGGAGGAGAACGTCGTCTCCTCCGCCGGTGCCAAGCACCGGTCCAACCGCCTGGAGATCATCGACCTGATTCGCAAGGCGGGCCGCGTGCCGGCACAGCGCGCCACGACGTACGAGCACCTCGTCGTCCACGACGACCCGGCGAACGACCCGGTCGACGAGCGCGTCGTCTCGCACATCTCGTCCACCGCCATCGAGGGCGGCACCGCGCACCCGGAGCTGAAGCTCCTGAGCGCCAACTGAGGCTGCTTTGCTGACCGTTCACGCCGCGCCACTGGTTCTTCCGGTCGGCGCGGCGCCCATCGCGCAGGGCGCGGTCGCCGTGGACCGCGACCGGATCGTCGCCCTCGGGCCGTACGACGAGGTCGTCGCCGCCCACCCCGCGGCCCGGGTCCGCACCTGGCCGGGCGTCATCACGCCGGGACTGCGGCAGTGGCACGGGCTGTGGCTGCTCACCCGCTGCTACCACCCCGACCCGCGCGAGGCGGACGCGCTGGGCGACCAGCCGCTGTGGGGCGAGGAATTCCAGCGGCTGGCCGCCGGGATGGACGCGACGCGGTGGGCGGGCAGCGTACGGCGCGGGCTGCAGCAGATGCTGCGGTACGGCACGACGCACCTCGCGGGCCGCTTCCACGACCCGGCCGTCCGCACCGCCGTGGCCCGCTCGGGCCTGACGGAGGTCTCGGCCGTCGGCGCCCCCGGCATCCTGGTCGGCGAACCGAGCCTGGACCCGTTCGTGGCGGGGTACGACCTGCCCGGTTCCGTGCACGGCCCGCTCACCGTCGGCGGCCGCGCCGACCTCGCCGTCTTCGACGTACCCGATGAGCCGGCGCTGTGCGCGGCGGGGGCGGGGCGGTGCGTGGCCACGGTGCTGGGCGGGCGGCTGGTGTACCGGCGTCGCTAGGTGTACTGACCCGTCAGGCCGGGGCCCGTGCTGTCACGGCACGGACGGACCGCGTATGTATGCGCCCGCGGCTGTGTACGGCCACGCGTTGGCGACGCAGCCCTTCAGCCCGTCGATCTGCTGCATCATCGCGGGCGCCTGGCGTCCGGGTCCCGGGCAGGTCTCATGGCCGTGACCCAGCCAGTGGCCGACCTCGTGATTGATGATCAGCGCCCGGTACTCGGCCAGCGGACCGTCGAACTGCGGTGACCCCAGCATCCACCGCTTCAGGTTCACCACGACCGTGGTGCCGACGCGGCAGTTGACCTCGCCGTGTGTGTTCAGCCCGTACGCCCCGCAGAGCCGGTCCACGGTGTCCGGTGTCGCGATCCGGATCACCAGACCGGCCGGGCCCGAGTCGACCTGCTGGAACGCGTCGCGCCCGGTGCGGGTCCAGCCGCGCGGGTCGCCGAACACCTCGGAGACCGCGGCCGCGGCGGGACGCGTGGCCAGACCGGTGCCCTCCTCCACCTCGACGCGATAGCGGTGGACGGTGCCGGTGCCCTGGCTGCCGGTGCGCACAGGGGCGGCGGTGACGAACGTACCGGAGCCATGTACGGGCACGGGCCCGCCCGAGGTCCGGGACCCGTCCGCCCGTTTCCTCCGCTCGGGCCTCTTCTTCGCCCTGCGTTCCTTCCCGGCGTCGGATGCGGCACCCGAGGCGGAGGCGGAGGGGAGCGGACGGCCGGGCCCGGGGGGCGAGGCCGGGGACGACGCCGCCACCCGGTCCGACGGGGCGTCCGCCACCGCAGACCCCCCTTCACCGCCGCCCCACGGCCCCCACACCAGCGCCCCGCAGAGCAGCGCGCCCGGCACCAGCAAGGCGCCCATCACCCGTATCCGGGTCCGTCGGCGGCGGGCCCGCCGGGCCGCACCACGACCACGGCCCCGACCCCGGCGGCCCCGCTCTTCACCCGGCATGGACGGACTCCTGCTTCGGCTCCATCGGGAATGCGTCCGCGTACCGCACGAGGCGCAGGAAGCGGTCGTCCCGGGCGACGTGGAGCAGTTGGTCGGCGGTGACCGGCGCCGAGACCACGGCGGAGTCGGCGGGATGGTCGGCTTCGCTCGCCCGGTGCCAGTACTGGAAGAGCTTGGCCAGCGTCGTCCGGGTCAGATCGCGGGCGCCCTCCGCATCGCCGCACAGCAGATATGCGCGCCGGTACAGACGCCGTTGGTTCGCCCGGGCGAACTCCTCGAATCCGGTGGAGCCCCGGCTGCGGTCCGCGGTCATCTGCCCTTCCTCTCCGGGGTCTCGGTGGTCTCTCACCTCTGTAGTGAGTAATGCCGTGGCCAAAAGGTTGTAGCCGAGTTCCAGAATGTTCCGGCGCCGGCGCACGACCGGCGCGAGGCGGCGCCGACCGGGCTGCTTGAATGGGTGGGTGACCCGAGCATCCCTGGACAAACAGCCGCACGAAGTCGCCTCGATGTTCGACGACGTGGCGGCGAACTACGACCTCACCAACGATGTGCTGTCGCTCGGCCAGGCCCGGCTGTGGCGCAAGGAGGTCGCGAAGGCGGTGCATGCCCGCCCCGCGGAGAAGGTCCTCGACCTGGCCGCGGGCACGGCGACGTCCTCGCTGCCGTTCGCCGCGACGGGCGCGTACGTCGTGCCCTGCGATTTCTCCCTCGGCATGCTCCAGGAGGGCAAGAAGCGCCACTCCTGGCTGCCCTTCACCGCGGGCGACGCCACCCGGCTGCCGTTTCGCGACGAGACCTTCGACGCGGTGACGATCTCCTTCGGGCTGCGCAACGTCCAGGACACGGATGCGGCGCTGCGCGAGCTGTACCGGGTGACGAAGCCGGGAGGCCGCGTGGTGATCTGCGAGTTCTCACAGCCGACCTGGATGCCGTTCCGCACGGTCTACACCGAGTACCTGATGCGGGCGCTGCCGCCGGTCGCGCGCGCGGTGTCGTCCAACCCCGACGCGTACGTCTATCTCGCCGAGTCCATCCGTGCCTGGCCCGACCAGGCCGGACTCGCGGCGAAGCTTCAGCAGGCCGGCTGGTCGAAGGTCGCCTGGCGCGATCTCACCGGCGGTGTGGTGGCGCTGCACCGGGGCGTACGTCCCTGCTGAAGCGCCGACGCCGCCCCATAGACTGCATGGGACAGGTGCCGCGCGGCACGCGATTTCGAGCCCTCGGGAGATCCGACCGTGACCGAGCCCCTCTCCGAACACAGCGCGGATGTGATCGTCGTCGGGGCAGGCCCGGCCGGCTCCACGACTGCGTACTACCTCGCCAAGGCCGGACTGGACGTCCTGCTCCTGGAGAAGACGGCCTTCCCCCGGGAGAAGGTCTGCGGCGACGGCCTCACCCCGCGCGCCACCAAGCAACTCGTCTCCATGGGCATCGACATCTCCGAAGAGGCCGGCTGGCTGCGCAACAAGGGTCTGCGCATCATCGGCGGCGGCGTCCGCCTCCAGCTGGACTGGCCGGATCTCGCCTCGTACCCGGACTACGGACTGGTCCGCAAGCGCGACGACTTCGACGAGCAGCTGGCCCGCCAGGCGCAGAAGGCGGGTGCGCGGCTGTACGAGCGCTGCAATGTCGGCGCCCCGATCGTCGACGACCGCACCGGCCGCATCACCGGCGTCGACGCGAAGCTCGGCGAGGAGAAGACCCCGGTCACCTTCCACGCCCCGCTCGTCGTCGCTGCTGACGGCAATTCCAGCCGGCTGTCGCTCGCGATGGGCCTGCACCGCCGCGAGGACCGCCCGATGGGCGTGGCCGTGCGTACGTACTTCACCTCGCCCCGCCACGACGACGACTACCTGGAGTCCTGGCTGGAGCTGTGGGACCGGCGTGGCCCCCAGGACCGGCTGCTGCCCGGCTACGGCTGGATCTTCGGCATGGGCGACGGCACGTCCAACGTCGGCCTCGGCATCCTCAACTCCTCGTCCGCCTTCAAGGAGCTGGACTGGCGCGAGGTCCTCAAGGCATGGTGCGCGTCCATGCCGGAGGACTGGGGCTACACGCCGGAGAACATGACGCAGCCGATCCGCGGTGCCGCCCTCCCGATGGCCTTCAACCGTCAGCCGCACTACACCAAGGGCCTGCTGCTCGTCGGTGACGCGGGGGGCATGGTCAACCCGTTCAACGGCGAAGGCATCGCGTACGCCATGGAGTCGGGCCAGATCGCCGCGGGCGTCATCGTCCAGGCCCACGCCCGCGCCACCCCGGCCCAGCGCGAACTGGCCCTGACCAACTACCCGAAGGTGCTCAAGGAGACCTACGGCGGCTACTACACGATGGGCCGCGCCTTCGTGAAGCTGATCGGCAACCCGAAGGTCATGAAGGTCGCCACCCAGCGCGGTCTGACGCACCCGCTGCTGATGAAGTTCACGCTGAAGATGCTCGCCAACCTGACCGACCCGACGGGCGGCGACGCGATGGACCGGATCATCAACGGGCTGTCCAAGGTGGCTCCGCGGGCCTGAGCCGCCCCCCGGACCGGCCACGGCCGTGGGCCGGTCCTCTTGATGTACGTATGCCCACGGAGGAGCAGTTGTTGCTCCGTGGGCATGTTGGACCGAGTGAGCGCTTGGCGCCCGGCTCTGCATTCGGGCTGACCGCGGTGGTACTGGGTGCGCTGGCGGTCGCCGTTCCGATTCGGCGCGGGCGTAGCGCCCACCTGCACACCGCACCACTGGTATCCGGCCAACTTACGTACATCGAAGCTGCGTTCATTCCGCAGGTGCCGCAGCCTGCCAGCCCGCACGGCACCGACGCGCATTGCGCACGGTGACGGCTTCGAGCCATGTGCCGGAGCGGCCGGCTAGCCGGGCTCGATTACGGTGCGCGTAGGTACGGATACTCAGAGCTGGTTTGAGTGATCGTGCGGACATGACGCAACGCACCCCGTGCGTAACGTCTGTGTCGGCAATCTCAAAGATCACAGCAGACGTAACTCGGTCGCTTACCCGGACGACGTCCGGGTCACGGGGGAGGGCACGCGCATGGCGTGGGACGAGTGGGAGCAGCTCAAGGCACAGGCCGTCGAGCGACACACCACCCAAATGCAGATCAACAGCCTTCGGGGAGAAGGCGGTTACGCCAGGCCGTCCGGTGGCGGGGGCGGTACTGGCACGCTCAAGCACAGGGGCGGCCCGTGGACGAAGGCGGCCGGCACCGCGGATGATCTCCAGACCAGCACGATCACCGCAAAGGTTGACCTGCGTAGAGCTCACGACGGCACTGTCGGCGGTCTGGCCGGGCTGTCCAGCCTCGGAGCACTCACGTCCGTGCTCACCTCGTGGGACGAACGCCTCGGTCGTCTCCGTGAGGAGTGCAGTTCTTTGGAGCCGAAGCTACGGCAGGTGGCCGTGGACCTTGCTGAAGTGGATGCCGAGGTGGGGGACAAAGCGAAGGCGGTCACGGTGCCGGGCACGAGGAGGGGGGAGTAGACCATGGCCACAGCATCCGGGCTGACATGGCAGCGCCTTCGCGACCTCAACCTGTCAGAACTGACCGATGCCGCCGACGGCTGGCGCGCCGCTTCCTCGTTCGCCGATGCTGCTCGCGAACGCGTCGACGGCGACATGAGCGGCAAGCTCACCAAGACCCAGGACAGCGAGTCCGCCCGAGCAGCCGTCAAGCGATTGAAACGACTGAGCGAGAACTACCACTACGTCCGCACCGAGACCGGTCTCATCCGAGGCGCCCTCGACGGGCTCGCTACCGAACTCAGCGCCCCACAGCGCCGACTGCGCGACGCCCTCGACGACGCCGCTTCTCTCGGATACACCGTCAACGACAACGGCAGTATCGACTACCCGGCCGGTGGCAAGAACGAGATGACGGGCGACATGATTCCCGGCGGCTCCGTGATGGGTAACAACGGCCTTATCGGCGCTGGGAACCCGGGCCTGTACCGCGATGCCAACGGCATGTTAGGCCCCGCTCTGGGCCCGGGTGGTCCCGAGCTGAAGAGTCCCAATCCGCACCGCGCCAAGGCCCAGGACGTCGCCGACCGCCTCGCCCATGCCATGCGGGAAGCACACGAGATCGATGAGCGGTACAGCTCAGCACTCAATAAGCTCAAGGCAGCCCCGGGCCTCACGGTCGACACCAAGACGTGGGCGGACGTGGCCTTGGATGCCGATGCGGTGAGCCAAGCCGCCCACAACTACTTGGAGAAGCACCTTCCGCTCGACAAAACGCCCGCGGAACGCAAGGAGTGGTGGGACCATCTCGGCAAGGAGCAGCGTGCAGAGTACATCTCCGCGTTTCCGGAGCTGATCGGGAACTTGGACGGGATTCCGGCGCTGGCACGCGATGAGGCAAACCGCGAAAACCTTCAGATGCTCATCGGGCAACTCGACGGGAAGCGCGATGACGCTTCCCGAGACATGCTGGGTGGTCTGAAGAAGATCCAGGAGAAGCTGGAGAAAGGCAGCGAGCCGCCGATGTACCTGCTCGGCATCGGCGGCGAGGGCAACGGCCGCGCGATCATTGCCTATGGCAACCCCGACACCGCCGACAACGTCTCGGCTTATGTCCCGGGACTCGGAACCAAGTTGGATGCGGAGTTCGCCGACGGAACGGTCAACCGAGCGCTGCAGACAGCCCTCGGTGCGCAAGAAGCCGACCCGTCCAGTAGAACCTCGTCGATCGTGTGGCTCGGATACGACGCGCCGCAGGCGACGCCGAGTGATCTGGCCAGCGGTAGAAGCGTGATGTTCACGAACGATGCCGAGGCGGGAGCCCCTGACTACAACGCGTTCATGGAGGGGATCTCCGCAACGCACGAGGGCGGAGACCCGCGCGTCACCGCCATTGGACACTCCTACGGCTCCCTCACGGTCGGGCTCGCAGCTCAGGAGGAAGGCGGCATCCCCGGCGCCGATGACATCATCCTGGTCGGAAGCCCCGGCACCGGCGCGGACAACGCTCAGGACCTCAATGTGGGTAAGGGTCACGTGTTCGTGGGCGCAGCCGACAACGACATCGTCACCAAACTCCCGAACCATGAGGAAGCCTCCGGAATGGCCACCGGTGCGGCCGGTGGAGGGTCGGCCGGGTTTGTCCTGGGGGCCGGCATCGCCGGCCCGCCGGGAGCAGTTATCGGTGGCGGTGCTGGGGCCATTGTTGGAGGCATCGGCGGTTACATGGCCCAAAACGCACAGACCGACCCCAGTGAGCATTGGTTCGGTACCGACCCTGCAAGTAGGGATTTCGGAGCCACACGGTTCATGGTGGATGACGGGTCAACCATCGTGGAAGACCGCGGAGAGATGTCGGCGCACTCGAATTACTTCAACCCCGACAAAGATCAGGCCTCGGCCGATAATATTGCCAAGATTGTGGTTGGGAAGTCCGGAAAGATCATTTTGGAGACGCCTCGATGAGGATTTCGGGAGCCGTGGTGCTGGTGGCTGGAGCGCTGCTCCTGGCCGGATGCGGCGTATTAGGCGAATCGGCTGGACGGGAGGTAAAGATGAACATGCAAGAGGCGGCGGTGCGAGCGGACGAAATCCTCGATGGGACGTTCGCCGCCATCAAGCCGCCGGTGCACTGGACGCACGGGCAGTCGACTGAAGGCGGATGTGACGTACAAAGGCGCCGAGCGGTCATGACGATCATCTCGGAGGAACGTCGGGGGAGCTTCCTGGGGATGATCGAGCGCTACTGGGAGAGCCAGGGATACAAGCAGCTCGCAGTGAACAACTCAGATATGCCAGCCATGTACTACAGGACGCCCGACGGATTCAATGTGCGCGTTCTTGTCGGCAGTAACGGGCAAGCTTTTTTTGAAGTTGCGACGCCTTGCGTGAATGCTTCCGAGGTTTCTCCGCCGAAGGCGGAGACGGTTGGCCCGAACTATGCCGGAAAGAGGATTCCTTTTCCTGACGTCAGGTCGGATTTCTGGTCTGCGAAGAGCTCTCCCTCTTCCCGTACGTGATTTTTTGGCAGGGCATCGGATTCTGCTTTTGATATTTTGGCCCGTACTTGCCCGGCGGCGTGTTGCACTCGTTTGCGGCGCCTCCGCGTGCTGTGCGCTGCCGCAGGTGATGCGATGGACCGCATCACGAACGGGCTGTCCCAGGTGGCCCCGAAAGCCTGATCCAGTGACCGGCCGGGGAGGGTGACGTGTTGAGGTCGGCATTCCGGACGGCGGGGCGTCAGTAGCCTCCCGCTCGTCCGTAGCACCGCGCCAGCGCGCGGAAGGCCTGCTTCGGCTTCCAGTGTCAGTCGGACTCCGGGGCGTCGGTGGCAGAGTAGGGGAATCAGGGCGTCGTGTGGGGCCGACTTCTGAAATCGGATCCGCGTCGGCGACGCACAGTGACAGTCTCGCTACTGGTGGGCGTGGAGCAACATTGGGACAGTCCTAAGTTGTGCCGCTGCATGCGAAACGCCCTCCGCCTACCGGGCAGAGGGCGTTCGGGGCGCTGGTCAGATCAAGTGGTCGAACTCGCCGGCCTTCACGCCGAGCATGAACGCGCGCAGCTTGGCGACGCTCGTTGTGACGACCACTTCGGGATCGTCGCTCTCGCGCATCTTGATCGAGCCGTCAACGGAGGCCAGCTCGATGCAGCTCTGATTGTTATCTGCTCCCGAGAAAGAGGACTTCTGCCAGTTGATTGCATCGGTCATGCCGCTTGA
This sequence comes from Streptomyces sp. NPDC001832, assembly GCF_040297265.1. Classification (NCBI taxonomy): domain Bacteria; kingdom Bacillati; phylum Actinomycetota; class Actinomycetes; order Kitasatosporales; family Streptomycetaceae; genus Streptomyces; species Streptomyces sp. NPDC001832. Next base: position 30,250 of record NZ_JBEOYU010000038.1, on the reverse strand, counting down.
CTCACACTTCCTGTGCGATGAGTTGGATGAATTGCGCCGACTCCTCCGAGTCGAGTGAGATCGACTTGACGGAATCAAGTAGGGCTCGGTATCTGGCAAGTTGGGCCTCGGCATCCAGGAATCCGGCGTCGAAGGCGCTGTCGATCTGGACGGTGTCGAGTGCTGCGATGTCGGCTCCGGCGTAGAGCATCGAGTGCACCGAGCCGGTGATCTGTGCAGTGAACGGAATGATGCGGATCGTCACGGAAGTCCAGGTCGACACGGTGTGCAGGAAGTCGAGCTGCTCGCGCATCGTGTCCGAGTCGCTGTACCGCATGCGGAGAGCGGCCTCGTGGATGAACGCCTCGAACGGGGTCGGTGTGGGCCGGTCGAAGATGTCGCGACGTCTCACGCGATGTTCGACTCGGGCATTCAGTTCGGCGGCCGGGAGATCGGAAACGCCGCTGCGGATGAGCTCTCGCGCGTATGCCTCCGTCTGGAAGATGCCTGGGATGTTCAGCATCTGAATGGCGCGGATGTAGGTTGCCTGGTGCTCCAGTTCCGCCAGGTCCAAAAAGCCGGGGGAGAGTATCCCGCGATACTCGTCCCACCATCCCTTGGTGCGTTCCTCGGCCATGCTCGCAAGCGCGTCGACGAGATGCTTGTCGTTGGCCGAGTAGTGCGCTGCCAGTCGACGGACCCGCTGGTCGCTCACGCCATACCGGCCGGATTCGATGTGGCTGATCTGGGCGCGCTCGCCGCCCAGGTATGCGGCGGCCTCGCTCCCTGACATCCCGGCCCGTTCACGCAACTTGCGGAGTTCCGCGCCCAAGCGCCTCTGCCTGGCAGTCGGGTAGCTCCTCGGCGGCATCGATCCCTCCCTCTCCTGCGGTACGAGTGTGCCGCCCCACTGTGCCGCCGGTCCACTCGTATGGGTGCTACGGGCGTCACACAGTTGCGCCGTCCCACTGTTGCGCCCTAGCGTCCATCGTTATCGACCCGCCCGTTGGCCCGATCCGAAGTGCAGCCGCTCGTAGGTCAGTTGAACGCGCCCCGCGCGTGCATGCGGCCAATGCCACGGACCGAGACCATGGACACGTGAGTTGGGAGACCTCGGTATGACCTCCGTAACCGCCCCTCCGCACCCGGCCCCCTACCTCCCCCGGCGCGGCGAGCACTACCGTCTCGTCGCGCCGAACAGCCGCACCGCGCCCAGACTCGTGCGCGACTTCCTCGGGACCTTGCTGTACGTCACCGAGCACCCCGCCCTCGCGGACGACGCGCGCCTGTGCGTCAGTGAGATTGTCACCAACGCGCACGTTCATACGCGTTCGCCGCTGATCCGGGTGGACGTCACGGTCAACCGCAGTCAGGTGACCGTATACGTGACCGACGACGATTCCGGTTCGTCGCCCAGCCCTCGGAACGCCGTGCGCCCGGAACAGGACGAACACGGGCGCGGGCTCGTCCTCGTGGACGCCCTCGCCGCCAGCTGGGGATCGACGATCAGCGGCGGGTTGCACGGGCCGGACGTGAAATCCGTCTGGTTCACCCTCGTCGAATGACATCTCCGGAAGAAGGCGAAGCCCTGTCGGGGCCGGAGTGCGCCCACGCCGCGCCCACCGCGGGAGCCGCGGTCGCGAACCCGAGCAGCACGAGCGCCGACACGGACAGGTGGTCGAGAACGGCTCCACCGGCCACGGCGCCGATGGCGATGGTCGCCTGGAAGGACGCGGTGAACAGGACGGACGCCGCTCTGTCGGCAGGTTCGCGACCTCAACGATGTCCGCCGCGGTGATGTCGCATTTCAGCGGACGGCCCCGGATCCGGGCGGCGCGGGGCACGGCGACCCGGATCCGGGCGGCGCGGGGCACGGCGACCCGGATCCGAGCGGCGCGGGGCACGGCGAAGGGCCGTCGCTCCCGAGCGGGGGAGCGACGGCCCTTCGCCGTCTTCACACGCGCCTGCGCGCGTTCACGCGCGTTTGTGAATCAGAGAACGCGCACCGCGCCGGACGGCGGGTCGTAGGACAGCGGGCGCTGCACCACACCGGTGCTGGAGTTCTGCGCACCGACGAACTCGCCGCCGCCCACGTAGATCCCGACGTGGTACGCGCTGCCCGCGCCACCCCAGTACAGGATGTCGCCCGGCTGGAGGTTGCTCAGGGAGACCTGGGTGCCCGCGGTGGACTGGGCCTGCGAGACACGCGGCAGGTCGACGCCGACCGAGCTGTACGCGGCCTGGACGAGGCCGGAGCAGTCCCACGAGTTGGGGCCGGTGCCGCCGGACACGTAAGCGTCGCCGACCTGGGCCTTCACGAAGGCGACGATGGACGCTGCGGAGCCGGTCGCGCTCGACGAGGAGGAAGAGGAGGACGTGGACACGGCCGTAGCGGCGTTGGAGCCGGACGTCGAGCTGGGCGTCGTACGGGCCTCGGTGCGGGAAGCGCGCTCGGCGGCCTGAGCCTTGGCCTCCGCTTCTGCCTTGGCCTTGGCTGCCGCCTCCGCCTTCTCCTTGGCCTCTGCCTTGCGGACCGCCTCCGCCTTGGCCTTCTTGGCGCTCTTGGCCGCAGTGGCGGCTGCGGCGTCCTCCTGGGCCTGCGTCTGCATGTCCTGGGCGACCTGCTGCGTGGCCTCAGCGGACGCGGCGACGGCCGTGGAGAGGTCGGCGGTGATGGTGGGCATCTCGATGGTCTGGGTCACCGGCTCGGCCTGGGCCGTACCGGCCGCGCCTGCGACCGCGATGGTGCTGAGGACGCCACTGGCAACTCCGGCCCGCAGTGCCGTCTTCGGCGCGTTTCGGCGGGGCTTCCGGTGGCTGGGTATGTGAGCGGTGTGGGACATGGGTACTAGCGCTATCAGGGCCCTGGGGCTCGCATCAAGAAAGGTGTGTTGCGACACAGTTACGTCCGGAATCTGTGAATCCGCTTTCTGGTGACCCTTATTGACGGCGTAACGGGCAAACCGGGCATGCGTGATCACCGCTGTGATCACGGGCTTTCGGTAATTCGCCCGAATTGCCCACCGCCTACCATCCGCTCGCACTGATGGCCAAGCCCGCTTTTATTGGAGCCTCGAAGGAGTGGCATAGGTCACATTGTGGTCGCCGCGTGGCGGGCGCGTGAGCGGCTCCGGCGTGAGGCTGGGGCGGATCGTCGGCCGGTCGGCTTTTCATCCGAAAGATCGCGATTGCGGGTACGTGTCCACTTCGCGCGGCCCGAACCCCTCGCGCGGGTGAGTCCAGAATGGAGTGGATTCCCCTATCACGTATCTGTGTCCATTGCTAATTTGCACATAGAGGCGTCTGATTGTTAATGGAAAACTGCTTTGACCAGCGACAACAGCATCAGATGTCACGGCTCGTGACCGTGCGGCCTCTTTGCGTGTGAAGATCGGCCCTCATCCGGCTTCATGATCATTCGTCGGGTGGCAGAGATCACAAACTCGGTGTACTACTCCGTGTCGCAGATCACAGGATGGCGGGCATAGGATGCGGGGCAGTCGGGCTTGTGAACTGCCTCACATGTGCACGATCTTGGTGGGGTGGCAAGCCGAATCGCCCGATGCGGTCCAACGGTCAAGGACGACTGGAAGGAGCGAGGAGCGTGAATGCCTACGCGCCCATCCTCGTGCTCGGCGCCCTCGGGGCAGGGTTTGCGATCTTCTCCGTGGTCATGGCCACGCTTATCGGCCCGAAGCGGTACAACCGAGCAAAGCTCGAAGCGTACGAGTGCGGTATCGAACCCACTCCCACTCCGGCCGGAGGCGGCCGCTTCCCCATCAAGTACTACCTGACGGCGATGCTCTTCATCGTCTTCGACATCGAGATCGTCTTCCTCTACCCCTGGGCGGTCACCTTCGACGCCCTGGGGATCTTCGGGCTCGTGGAGATGCTGCTCTTCGTGCTCACTGTCTTCGTCGCCTACGCGTATGTATGGCGTCGCGGCGGCCTGGAATGGGACTGAGGGGCACACCATGGGACTCGAAGAGAAGCTGCCCAGCGGCTTCGCGCTGACCACTGTCGAGCAGGCCGCCGGCTGGGTACGGAAGGCCTCCGTCTTCCCCGCCACCTTCGGCCTCGCCTGCTGCGCCATCGAGATGATGACGACCGGAGCCGGGCGCTACGACCTGGCCCGTTTCGGGATGGAGGTCTTCCGCGGATCGCCGCGGCAGGCGGATCTGATGATCGTGGCAGGGCGGGTCAGTCAGAAGATGGCGCCCGTCCTGCGGCAGGTCTACGACCAGATGCCGAACCCCAAGTGGGTTATCTCCATGGGGGTTTGCGCATCATCGGGCGGGATGTTCAACAATTACGCCATTGTTCAGGGTGTTGATCATATTGTCCCGGTTGATATCTATTTGCCGGGCTGTCCGCCACGGCCCGAGATGCTGATGGACGCGATCCTCAAGCTCCACCAGAAGATCCAGAGCTCCAAGCTCGGGGTCAACGCGGAGGAGGCCGCCCGCGAGGCGGAGCACGCGGCGCTCAACGCACTGCCCCTGATCGAGATGAAGGGGCTCCTGCGATGAGTGAGAACCAGCACCACGACGAGCAGAACAACAACGGCGTGCCCGCACCGCGCGACACCGGCGAGGTCATCGGCGTACGCAAGGGCATGTTCGGCGCCAACAACGGCGGCGACACCTCGGGCTACGGCGGCCTGGTCCGCACGGTCACGCTGCCGGGCGCCACCTCCCGGCCGTACGGCGGCTGGTTCGACGAAGTGGCCGACGAGCTCGAAGGGGCCCTGGAGGAGCAGGACCTGCTTCCCGCCAACGCCATCGAGAAGACCGTCGTCGACCGCGGCGAGCTCACCTTCCACATCGCCCGCGAACACCTCGTCCGGGTCGCCCGGACCCTGCGCGACGACCCGGCGCTGCGCTTCGAGCTCTGTACGGGGGTGAGCGGCGTCCACTTCCTCGGCGACAAGGGCCGGGAGCTGCACGCCGTCTACCACCTGCGCTCGATCACGCACGGCCGGCTGATCCGCCTGGAGGTGTCGGCCCCGGACAGCGATCCGCACGTCCCGTCCCTCGTCGAGGTCTACCCGACCAACGACTGGCACGAGCGCGAGACCTACGACTTCTTCGGGCTCGTCTTCGACGGGCACCCCGCCCTCACCCGGATCATGATGCCGGACGACTGGCAGGGCTTCCCGCAGCGCAAGGACTATCCGCTCGGCGGCATCGCCGTCGAGTACAAGGGCGCCCAGATCCCTGCTCCGGACCAGCGGAGGTCGTACTCCTGATGACTACTCCCCATGCAACGCCTCGCGCCACGACCGAGGGGACCGTATATACAGTCACCGGCGGCGACTGGGACGAGGTCGTCGAGTCCGCGGTCAAGTCCGACGACGAGCGCATCATCGTCAACATGGGCCCCCAGCACCCGTCCACGCACGGGGTGCTGCGGCTGATCCTGGAGATCGACGGCGAGACCGTCACCGAGGCCCGCTGCGGCATCGGCTACCTCCACACCGGCATCGAGAAGAACCTCGAATTCCGGAACTGGACCCAGGGCACCACCTTCGTGACGCGCATGGATTATCTGACGCCGTTCTTCAACGAGGCGGCGTACTGCCTGGGCGTCGAGAAGCTCCTCGGCATCGAGGACCAGATCCCCGACCGGGCCAGCGTCCTGCGCGTGCTCCTGATGGAGCTCAACCGGATCTCCTCGCACCTGGTGTGCATCGCCACCGGCGGCATGGAGCTCGGCGCCACCACGATCATGATCTACGGCTTCCGCGATCGTGAACTCGTTCTCGATCTCTTCGAGCTGATCACCGGCCTGCGGATGAACCACGCGTTCATCCGGCCCGGCGGACTCGCCCAGGACCTGCCGCCCGGCGCGATCGACCAGCTCCGCGAGTTCGTGAAGACCATGAAGAAGAACCTGCCGGAGTACGACAAGCTCGCCACCGGCAACCCGATCTTCAAGGCCCGCATGCAGGACGTCGGCTATCTCGACCTGACCGGCTGCATGGCACTCGGCGCCACCGGCCCGATCCTGCGCTCCGCCGGACTCCCGCACGACCTGCGCAAGACGGACCCGTACTGCGGCTACGAGAACTACGAGTTCGACGTCCCCACCGCCGACAGCTGCGACGCCTACGGCCGCTTCCTCATCCGGCTGGAGGAAATGCGCCAGTCGCTGCGGATCGTCGAGCAGTGCATCGACCGGCTCGCCCCCGGACCGGTGATGGTCGCCGACAAGAAGATCGCCTGGCCGGCGCAGCTCGCGCTCGGTCCGGACGGGCTCGGCAATTCGCTCGACCACATCAAGAAGATCATGGGCACCTCCATGGAGGCCCTGATCCATCACTTCAAGCTGGTGACCGAGGGCTTCCGCGTCCCTGCCGGGCAGACGTACACCGCGGTCGAGTCACCCAAGGGCGAGCTCGGCGTCCATGTCGTCTCGGACGGCGGCACCCGCCCCTACCGGGTCCACTTCCGCGACCCGTCCTTCACCAATCTGCAGGCCATGGCGGCGATGTGCGAGGGCGGCCAGGTCGCCGACGTCATCGTCGCCGTCGCGTCCATCGACCCCGTGATGGGAGGCGTCGACCGGTGACCGAAACACGTCAGGAAGTCAGTCTGGGGATGCCGCAGCTCCCCGCACCCGCCTATCCGGCCGAGGTGCGAGCCAGGCTCGAAGCGGACGCGAAGGAGGTGATCGCACGCTACCCCGGCAGCCGCTCCGCGCTGCTTCCGCTGCTGCACCTGGTGCAGTCGGAGGAGGGGTACGTCTCCCGTACGGGCATGGCGTTCTGCGCCGAGCTGCTCGGTCTCACCACCGCCGAGGTCACCGCGGTCGCCACCTTTTACACGATGTACCGGCGCAAGCCCAGCGGCGACTACCAGGTCGGCGTCTGTACGAACACCCTGTGCGCGGTGATGGGCGGCGACGCCATCTTCGACCGGCTCAAGGAGCACCTCGGCGTCGGCAACGACGAGACCACCGAGGACGGCAAGGTCACCCTCGAACACATCGAGTGCAACGCGGCCTGCGACTTCGCTCCCGTGGTGATGGTCAACTGGGAATTCTTCGACAACCAGACGCCCGAGAGCGCGACCCGCCTGGTCGACGACCTGATCGCCGGGCGCACCGTCGAACCCACCCGCGGCGCGCCCCTGTGCTCGTACAAGGAGACGTCCCGGATCCTGGCCGGCTTCCCCGACGAGCGCCCCGGCGCCGTCGAGGCGTCCGGCGGCGCGGGCCCCGCCTCACTGATCGGCCTCCGGCTCGCCAAGGGCGAGGAACCGCACCCGCGGGTCGTCGCCCCGCGTGGCGAGCCGGCCCGCGGCGACCAGCCGCAGACCTCGGCCTCCGACCCGGACCACCCGGCCGGCCCCGCCGCTGAGGAGGGTGAGTGATGACGTTGGCGACCGAGATCAACGAGAACGGGAACGGTGACAGCCCCGAGAAGCTGCTCGTCCCCGTCCTGTCCGCCTTCTGGGACGAGCCGGAATCCTGGACTCTGGAGACCTACCGGAGTCACGAGGGATATGAGGGGCTGCGCAAGGCCCTCGCAATGTCGCCGGACGAGCTCATCGCATACGTCAAGGACTCCGGTCTGCGCGGCCGCGGCGGCGCGGGCTTCCCCACCGGGATGAAGTGGCAGTTCATCCCGCAGGGCGACGGCAAACCGCACTATCTGGTGGTCAACGCCGACGAGTCGGAGCCCGGGACCTGCAAGGACATCCCGCTCCTCTTCGCCAACCCGCACTCCCTCATCGAGGGCATCGTGATCGCCTGCTACGCGATCCGTTCCTCGCATGCGTTCATCTATCTGCGTGGTGAAGTCGTCCCCGTACTGCGGCGATTGCATGAGGCCGTGCGCGAGGCGTACGAGGCGGGCTTCCTCGGGACGGACATCCTGGGCTCGGGGCTCGACCTGGAAGTCACCGTGCACGCCGGAGCGGGCGCGTACATCTGTGGTGAGGAGACCGCACTGCTCGACTCGCTCGAAGGGCGACGCGGCCAGCCACGGCTGCGACCTCCCTTCCCCGCGGTCGCCGGTCTGTACGCCTGCCCCACTGTGGTGAACAACGTCGAGTCCATCGCCTCGGTTCCCGCGATCCTGAACCGGGGCAAGGACTGGTTCAAGTCGATGGGCAGCGAGAAGTCCCCGGGCTTCACGCTGTATTCGCTCAGCGGGCATGTCGCGAGCCCCGGCCAGTACGAGGCCCCGCTCGGCATCACGCTGCGCCAGCTGCTCGACATGAGCGGCGGCATGCGCGCAGGGCACCGGCTGAAGTTCTGGACCCCGGGCGGCTCCTCGACCCCGATGTTCACCGACGAGCACCTCGATGTGCCGCTCGACTACGAGGGCGTCGGCGCCGCCGGTTCCATGCTCGGCACCAAGGCGCTCCAGTGCTTCGACGAGACGACCTGTGTCGTGCGGGCGGTCACCCGCTGGACCGAGTTCTACGCCCATGAGTCCTGCGGCAAGTGCACGCCGTGCCGTGAAGGCACCTACTGGCTGGTCCAGTTGCTCCGCGGCATCGAGGCCGGTAAGGGCGAGATGGCCGACCTCGACAAGCTCAACGACATCGCCGACAACATCAACGGCAAGTCCTTCTGCGCCCTCGGCGACGGCGCCGCCTCGCCGATCTTCTCCTCGCTGAAGTACTTCCGCGAGGAGTACGAGCGGCACATCACGGGCAACGGCTGCCCCTTCGATCCCGCCAGGTCGACCGCCTGGGCCGACGACAAGAACGCTCACCAGGGGGTGAACGCATGACAGTCACCACGAGTGCGCCCTTGGGGGGCGGCGAGGCGGCCCTTCCGCCCGAGGACCTTGTCACGCTGACGATCGACGGCATCGAGATCAGCGTGCCCAAGGGCACCCTGGTCATCCGGGCCGCCGAACTCCTCGGCATCGAGATCCCGCGCTTCTGCGACCACCCGCTCCTCGACCCGGTCGGCGCCTGCCGCCAGTGCATCGTCGAGGTCGAGGGCCAGCGCAAGCCGATGGCGTCCTGCACCATCACCTGCACCGACGGCATGGTGGTGAGGTCGCAGCTCACCTCGCCCGTCGCCGAGAAGGCGCAGAAGGGTGTGATGGAGCTGCTGCTCATCAACCACCCGCTGGACTGCCCGGTCTGCGACAAGGGTGGTGAATGCCCGCTGCAGAACCAGGCAATGTCGCACGGCGGCGCCGACTCCCGTTTCGACGGCAAGAAGCGCACGTTCGAGAAGCCCGTCCCGATCTCCACCCAGGTGCTGCTGGACCGCGAGCGGTGTGTGCTCTGCGCGCGCTGCACCCGATTCTCCAACCAGGTGGCGGGCGACCCGATGATCGAACTGCTGGAGCGCGGCGCTCTCCAGCAGGTCGGTACGGGCGAGGGCGACCCGTTCGAGTCGTACTTCTCCGGGAACACCATCCAGATCTGCCCGGTCGGGGCGCTGACCTCGGCGGCGTACCGGTTCCGCTCCCGGCCCTTCGACCTGGTGTCGTCGCCGTCGGTGTGCGAGCACTGCGCCGGCGGCTGCGCGACCCGTACCGACCACCGGCGCGGCAAGGTCATGCGGCGGCTCGCCGCCAACGATCCCGAGGTCAACGAGGAATGGCTCTGCGACAAGGGCCGCTTCGGTTTCCGCTATGCGCAGCAGCGGGACCGGCTCACCACGCCGCTGGTGCGCAACGCGGACGGCGTCCTGGAACCGGCGAGCTGGCCCGAGGCACTGGCCGCCGCGGCTGCCGGTCTCTCGGCCGCGCGCGGCAGGACGGGTGTCCTCACGGGCGGCCGGCTGACCCTCGAGGACGCCTACGCGTACGGCAAGTTCGCCAGGGTCGCGCTGGATACGAACGACGTCGACTTCCGGGCCCGGGTGCACAGCGGCGAGGAGGCCGACTTCCTGGCTGCCCGCGTGGCCGGGCGCGGACGTGACCAAGGGGGCACCTCCCTGTTCGAGCGAAGCCGAGCACTCGGGGAAGGCACTGGTGTCACGTACACCTCGCTGGAGAAGGCCCCGACGGTGCTGCTGGTCGGGTTCGAGTCGGAGGAGGAGGCGCCCGGCGTCTTCCTGCGGCTGCGCAAGGCGAACCGCAAACACGGACAGCGCACCTTCGCCGTCGCCTCGCACGCCACGCGCGGCCTCACGAAGGCGGGCGGCACGCTGCTTCCCGCCGCCCCCGGCACCGAGACCGAGTGGCTGGACGCGATCGCGGGCGGCGTCGGACTCGACGGCGACGGAGCCGCGGCGGCCGAGGCGTTGCGCGGCGAGGGCGCCGTGATCGTGGTGGGCGAGCGGCTGGCCGGAGTGCCGGGCGGGCTGACCGCCGCGGTACGGACAGCCACCGCGACCGGGGCCACGCTGGCGTGGATTCCGCGCCGGGCCGGCGAACGCGGTGCGGTGGAGGCGGGTGCGCTTGGGTCGCTGCTGCCCGGCGGCCGTCCGGCGACCGACCCGAGGGCCAGGGACGAGGTGGCGGCCGTCTGGGGCGTCGCCGAACTCCCGTCCCGCTTCGGCCGCGACACCGGTCAGATCGTGGAGGCCGCGGCCACCGGCGAACTGGGCGCGCTGGTCGTCGGCGGCGTCGAGACCGTGGATCTGCCGAACCCGGCACGGGCTCTGGAGGCTCTGGACCGGGTCGGCTTCCTGGTCTCGCTGGAGCTGCGGCCCAGCGAGGTGACCGAGCGGGCCGATGTGGTCTTCCCAGTCGCCGCGGTGGCCGAGAAGTCCGGCACCTTCCTCAACTGGGAGGGCAGGACGCGGATGTTCGAGGCGGCGCTGAAGCCCGAGCAGATGACACGGGCGCTCGCGCCGACCGATGCCCGGGTGCTGCACATGCTGGCCGACGCGCTCGACGTCCGTCTGGCGCTGCCGGATCTGAGGTCCGTACGCCGTGAGCTGGACCGGCTCGGCGGCTGGACCGGTGCGCACGCCACCGACCCGAACGAGCCGACGCGGCCGCTGCCCAGGCCCGGCGACGGCGAGGCGGTCCTCGCGGGCCACCGGATGCTGCTCGACCTGGGCCGGCTCCAGGAGGGCGACGACGCACTGGCCGGCACCCGGCACGCCTCGGTCGCCCGGCTCTCCGCCGTCACCGCGGCCGATACGGGCGTGAAGGACGGCGATCTGCTGGCTGTCACCGGCCCGGCCGGGAGCGTCGAATTCCCGTTGAAGGTCACCGACATGCCGGACCGGGTGGTCTGGGTGCCGCTGAACTCCACCGGGCGGGGCGTCCTGGCCGACACCGGCGCCCGGCCCGGCGGTCTGGTCCGGATCGGGCCCGCCGCACCGGGCACTCCCGACGTCACACCGGAGGTGGGGGCGTGACTGCCTTCGCTCAACTGGCCGCGGCACCGCACAGTGTCGTACTCGCCGCCGAGGATCTGTCGATGTTCGGCACCGACCCATGGTGGCTCATTGTCGTCAAGGCGGTGTTCTGCTTCGCGTTCCTGATGGTGACCGTGCTCTTCGCCATCGTGTGGGAGCGCAAAGTCGTCGCCTGGATGCAGCTGCGCATCGGCCCCAACCGGCACGGCCCCTGGGGCATGCTCCAGTCGCTCGCCGACGGCATCAAGCTGATGCTGAAGGAAGACGTCGTCGTCAAGCGCGCCGACAAGGTCGTGTACGTGCTCGCGCCGATCGTCGCCGCCGTACCGGCGTTCATGGCGATCGCGGTCATCCCGTTCGGCCCGTCCGGCAACGAGGTCTCGATCTTCGGGCACCGTACGGCGATGCAGCTCACCGACCTGCCGATCGCGATGCTCTACATCCTCGCGGTCGCCTCGGTCGGGATCTACGGCATCGTGTTGGCGGGCTGGTCGTCCGGATCTACGTACCCGCTCCTCGGCGGTCTGCGCTCGTGCGCGCAGATGATCAGTTACGAGATCGCGATGGGCGCCGCGTTCGCCTCGGTCTTCCTCTACTCCGGGTCGATGTCGACCTCGAAGATCGTGGAGGCGCAGCAGGACCGCTGGTTCATCATCCTGCTGCCGGTCTCCTTCATCATCTACATCGTCACGATGGTCGGCGAGACCAACCGGGCCCCGTTCGACATGCCGGAGTCCGAGGGCGACCTGGTCGGCGGCTTCAACACCGAGTACTCGTCGATCAAGTTCGCGATGTTCATGCTCGCCGAGTACGTCAACATGGTCACCGTCTCCGCGGTCTCCACGACCCTGTTCCTGGGCGGCTGGCGGGCCCCGTGGCCGATCAGCACCTTCTGGGAGGGCGCGAACCACGGCTGGTGGCCGATGCTCTGGTTCGTCATCAAGGTCCAGCTGCTGCTGTTCTTCTTCATCTGGCTGCGCGGCACGCTGCCCCGGGTCCGCTACGACCAGCTGATGAAGCTCGGCTGGAAGGTCCTGATCCCGGTCTCCGTGGTGTGGCTGATGCTGGTCGCGACGGTGCGGGCGATGCGCAACGAGGGGTACGACTTCTCGAAGATCGTGCTGTACGTGGCCGGGGCCGTGATCGCGCTCCTGCTGATCTCCTTCGTCGCCGACATCTTCCGCGACAAGAAGGGCCGGGCCGCCGGGGCGGACGCGGGACCGAAACCGGCGTTCGACCCGATGGCGGGCGGATTCCCGGTGCCGCCGCTGCCAGGACAGACCCTGCCGCCGGTGCCGCGCCGCAGGCCGCGGAGCGAGCGGCAGCTCATTGTCAGTGGCGGGTCGGATACTGAGAGTGACGGAAATTCGAGTGACGGAAAGGAGGCTGACGGTGTCTGAGTCATCAGAGCCCTCGGGCGAGAAGTTCCAGAACCCTGTCGCCGGCTTCGGCGTGACCTTCAAGGCCATGTTCAAGAAGCGGCTGACCGAGCAGTATCCGGAAACGCAGAAGGTGACGGCGCCGCGCTTCCACGGCCGGCATCAGCTCAACCGTCACCCGGACGGTCTGGAGAAGTGCATCGGCTGTGAGCTGTGCGCCTGGGCCTGTCCGGCGGACGCGATCTATGTGGAGGGCGCGGACAACACCGACGAGGAGCGCTACTCCCCGGGTGAGCGCTACGGCCGCGTCTACCAGATCAACTACGCGCGCTGCATTCTCTGCGGACTGTGCATCGAGGCATGCCCGACCCGGGCGCTGACGATGACCAATGAGTTCGAGCTCGCCAACACCACCCGCGAGAGCCTCATCTACACCAAGGACGAGCTGCTCGCGGGCCTGGAGGAGGGCATGGTCGACACCCCGCACGCGATCTACCCCGGGATGGACGAGCAGGACTACTACCGGGGTCTTGTCACCGAGGCCGCGCCCGGTACGGAGCGCCAGGCCGCTGTCTCCAAGGGCGAGTCCAAGCAGGACAACGGGCACGGGAACGGCTCGGCGCAGGAGGTGGACGCATGACCGGCCTGGCCGCAGCGGCCTCCCAGACCTCGACCGGCGAGGCCCTCCAGTTCTGGGTGCTGGGCACTGTCGCCGTGATCGGCGCGCTGTCCACCGTACTGATGAAAAAGGCCGTGCACAGTGCGCTGAGCCTCGCCGGGACCATGATCGTCCTGGCGGTGTTCTACCTCGCCAACGGTGCCTACTTCCTGGGCGTCGTCCAGATCGTCGTCTACACCGGCGCGATCATGATGCTGTTCCTCTTCGTGGTCATGCTCGTCGGTGTCACGGCGGCCGACTCGCTGAAGGAGACCCTCAAGGGCCAGCGCTGGCTGGCCGCAGCCTGCGGACTCGGCTTCGGCATCCTGCTGATCGCGGGCATCACCAATGCCTCGCTGAACAGCTTCAACGGGCTCGGCACCGCCAACGCCGAGCACGGCGGGAACGTCGAGGGGCTGGCCAGCCTCCTCTTCACCAAGTACGTCTTCGCCTTCGAGATGACCGGCGCCCTGCTGATCACGGCGACGGTCGGCGCGATGGTGCTCACCCACCGGGAGCGCACCGAACGGGCCAGGACCCAGCGGGAGATGTCCGAGCAGCGCGTGCGCAGCAAGCAGGTGCCGCCGCTGCCCGCCCCCGGTGTCTACGCCCGGCACAACGCCGTGGACATCCCGGGGCTGCTCCCGGACGGCACACCGTCCGGGCTCACCGTCATGCAGACGCTGCGCAGCCGCGGCCAGATCCGCGATGTGTCTAAGGAGTCGCTGGGCCGGCTCAAGGCGCTGGAGCAGCGCTCCGAGGAGCGGCTCGGCCGTGACAACGAAGATGAGGAGGCCGCCAAGTGAATCCGGTCAACTACCTCTGCCTCGCGGCCCTGTTGTTCACCATCGGTGCGGCCGGGGTACTGATCCGGCGGAACGCGATCGTGTTGTTCATGTGCGTGGAGCTGATGCTCAACGCCTGCAACCTCGCGTTCGTGACCTTCTCCCGGATGCACGGCAATCTCGACGGCCAGATCATCGCGTTCTTCACGATGGTTGTCGCCGCCGCCGAGGTCGTGGTCGGGCTCGCGATCATCGTGTCGGTGTTCCGTTCCCGCCACTCGGCCTCGGTCGACGACGCCAGCCTGATGAAGCTGTAAGGGGACGTTGAATCGTGGAGAACCTGATTGCGCTGCTCGTCGCGGCGCCTCTGCTCGGAGCTGCGGTCCTGCTGTGCGGCGGCCGACGGCTGGACCGCGCCGGACACTGGGTCGGCACCCTGCTCGCCGCGGTGTCGTTCGTCATCGGTGTCGTGCTCTTCCTCGACATGCTGGGGAAGGGCGCGGAGAACCGGGCGCTGCACCAGAAGCTGTTCAGCTGGATTCCGGTCGAGGGTTTCCGGGCCGATGTGGCCTTCCAGCTCGACCAGTTGTCGATGACGTTCGTGCTGCTGATCACCGGTGTGGGCACGCTGATCCACATCTACTCGATCGGCTACATGGCGCACGACGAGCGCCGACGCCGCTTCTTCGGCTATCTGAACCTGTTCCTCGCGGCGATGCTGATCCTGGTCATCGCCGACAACTACCTGCTGCTGTACGTCGGGTGGGAGGGCGTCGGCCTGGCGTCGTACCTGCTGATCGGTTTCTGGCAGCACAAGCCCAGCGCGGCCACGGCCGCCAAGAAGGCGTTCCTGGTCAACCGGGTCGGCGACATGGGTCTGTCGATCGCGATCATGCTGATGTTCACCACGTTCGGCACCTTCGCCTTCGGTCCCGTCCTGGGGGCGACCGGGGAGACGACCGAGGGCAGGCTCACAGCGATCGGCCTGCTGCTGCTGCTCGCGGCCTGCGGCAAGTCGGCCCAGGTGCCGCTGCAGTCCTGGCTCGGTGACGCGATGGAGGGCCCGACCCCGGTCTCGGCCCTCATCCACGCCGCGACCATGGTGACCGCGGGTGTCTACCTCATCGTCAGGTCCGGCGCGATCTTCAACGCGGCGCCGGACGCACAGCTGGCCGTCGTGGCCGTCGGTGCGGTCACGCTGCTCTTCGGTGCGATCGTCGGTTGCGCGAAGGACGACATCAAGAAGGCCCTTGCCGGGTCGACGATGTCGCAGATCGGCTACATGATCCTGGCCGCCGGGCTCGGCCCGATCGGCTACGTCTTCGCGATCATGCACCTGGTGACGCACGGCTTCTTCAAGGCCGGGCTCTTCCTCGGCGCCGGTTCGGTCATGCATGGCATGAACGACGAGGTCGACATGCGGAAGTTCGGCGGCCTCAGGAAGTACATGCCGGTCACCTTCGTCACCTTCGGCCTCGGCTATCTGGCGATCATCGGCTTCCCCGGCCTGTCCGGCTTCTTCTCCAAGGACAAGATCATCGAGGCGGCCTTCGCCAAGGGCGGCACCGAGGGCTGGATCCTCGGCTCAGTGGCCCTGCTGGGCGCCGCGATCACCGCGTTCTACATGACGCGCGTGATGCTGCTGACGTTCTTCGGGGAGAAGCGCTGGCAGCCCGACGCACAGGGGCACGAGCCGCATCCGCACGAGTCCCCGAAGTCGATGACCATCCCCATGATTGTCCTGGCCTTCGGGTCGGTCTTCGCCGGATTCCTCTTCTCCTTCGGCGACCGTTTCCTGAACTGGCTGGAACCGGTCACCGGACACAGCCACGGACACGCCCCGGTCAGCGCCACGACCATCACGGTGGCCACCATGGTGGTGCTCGTCATCGGTGTCGCCATCGCCTGGGCGATGTACGGACGGCGGCCGGTGCCGGTCGTCGCCCCGCGCGGCTCGCTGCTCACACGGGCCGCCCGCCGCGATCTCCTCCAGGACGACTTCAACCATGTGGTCCTGGTCCGTGGCGGCGAGCACCTCACCCGTTCCCTGGTGTACGTCGACCACACCCTGGTCGACGGCGTCGTCAACGGCACGGCCGCCTCGATGGGCGGGCTCTCCGGCCGGCTGCGCAAGCTGCAGAACGGCTACGCCCGCTCCTACGCGGTCTCGATGTTCGGCGGTACGGCGATCGTCATCGCCGCGACCCTGCTGATGAGGGCGGTCTGATCACATGTCCTTTCCCCTCCTGACAGCGACGGCGGTGCTGCCGGCGATCGGTGCGGTCGCCACCGCCGCCGTCCCAGCCGCCCGGCGCACCGCCGCCAAATGGCTGGCGCTGCTCTTCTCGCTGGCCACGCTGGTACTGGCGGGCATCGCGCTCGCCCGCTTCGAGCCCGGCGGCGCCCGCTACCAGCTCACCGAATCACACGCCTGGATCAAGGACTTCGGCGTCCGGTACGAACTGGGCGTGGACGGCATCGGGCTGGCGCTCATGGCGCTCACCGCGCTGCTGATCCCGTTCATCATTCTGGCGGGTTGGCATGACGCCGACCCTCTGGAGAATCAGAGTCGCCGCTGGCGGCCGACGCAGGGCTTCTTCGCTCTGGTGCTGATGACTGAAGCGATGGTGATCCTCTCGTTCGAGGCCACCGACGTCTTCCTCTTCTACGTCCTCTTCGAAGCCATGCTCATCCCGATGTACTTCCTCATCGGCGGCTTCGGAGACCGGGCGACGTCTTCTCGATCTGCCGCTGCCGCGGCGGGCGGCGGCGACGAGAACGCGGCGGCGCAACGCTCGTACGCCGCCGTCAAGTTCCTCCTCTACAACCTGGTCGGCGGCCTCATCATGCTGGCCGCCGTGATCGGCCTGTACGTGGTCGCGGGGACGTTCTCGCTCTCCGAGATCGCCGATGCCCGGGCCAGCGGCTCGTTCTCCATGGCGACCAGCACCGAACGCTGGCTGTTCCTCGGGTTCTTCTTCGCCTTCGCGGTGAAGGCCCCGCTGTGGCCGCTGCACACCTGGCTGCCCAACGCCATGGGCGAGGCGACCTCCCCGGTCGCCGTCCTGATCACCGCGGTCGTCGACAAGGTCGGCACATTCGCGATGCTCCGCTTCTGCCTTCAGCTCTTCCCGGAGGCCAGCAAGTGGGCGACGCCGGTGATCGTCGTCCTGGCGCTGATCAGCATCGTGTACGGGGCGCTGCTGGCCGTCGGCCAGCGCGACATCAAGCGGCTGATCGCCTATGCGTCGATCTCGCACTTCGGCTTCATCATCCTGGGCATCTTCGCGATGACCAGCCAGGGCCAGTCGGGCGCCACGCTCTACATGGTCAACCACGGGATCTCGACCGCCGCGCTGATGCTGGTGGCGGGCTTCCTGATCACCCGGCGCGGTTCGCGGCTCATCGCCGACTACGGCGGGGTGCAGAAGGTGGCGCCAGTCCTGGCCGGCACGTTCCTGATCGGCTCTCTGGCCACCCTGTCGCTGCCCGGGCTGGCCCCGTTCGTCAGTGAATTCCTGGTCCTGGTCGGCGCGTTTACTGCGTATCCGGTGGCGGGCATCGTCGCCACGACCGGCATCGTGCTCGCCGCGCTGTACGTCCTCGTCCTCTACCAGCGGACGATGACGGGCCCGGTCAAGGCCGAGGTCCAGGGCATGGCGGACCTCAAGGTCCGGGAGCTGGCGGTGGTGCTCCCGCTGATCGCGCTGCTGCTCTTCCTGGGCGTCTATCCGAAGCCGCTGACACAGATCGTCAACCCGGCGGTGCAGCACACCATGTCGGACGTCCAGAAGCACGACCCCCAGCCTGAGGTGGAGGCCGCCAAGTGAGCGCAACAGCTGTCCACAGCTTGTGGACAATGGCGGGCGGAGTGACATCGGCCGCCCCGGGCGTGAAGTTCGAGGCACCGGTCATCGAGTACGCCCAGCTGGCCCCGGTCCTCATTGTGATCGGTGTCGCCGTCGTGGGCGTACTCGTCGAGGCCTTCGTGCCGCGTCGGGCCCGGTACTACACGCAGGTCTTCCTGACGGTGGTCGCCTTCGCCGCCGCGTTCGCCGCGGTCATCGGCCTGGCGGCCGGGGGCTACGGCACAACGAAGGCGCACATCGCCGCGATGGGCGCCATCGCGATCGACGGACCGACGCTCTTCCTGCAGGGCACCATCCTGCTGACCTCGCTGGTCGCCGTCTTCACCTTCGCCGAGCGGCGGCTCGACCCGGCCGCGCACGGCGGTGCGGCATCCCCTGCTCGAACGAAGCTGAGCGCTTGGGGAAACGTGGACTCGTTCGCCGCACAGGCCGCTTCGGTACCCGGCAGCGACAGCGAGAAGGCCGCGGTCAGGGCCGGGTTCACCACCACCGAGGTCTTCCCGCTGCTCCTCTTCTCGGTGGCCGGCATGCTGGTCTTCCCGGCGGCCAACGACCTGCTGACGCTCTTCGTGGCCCTGGAGGTCTTCTCCCTCCCGCTCTACCTCCTGTGCGCCGTCGCCCGCCGCAAGCGCCTGATGTCGCAGGAGGCCGCGGTGAAGTACTTCCTGCTCGGCGCCTTCTCGTCGGCGTTCCTGCTCTTCGGGATCGCTTTGCTGTACGGGTACGCGGGCTCCATCTCGTACGCCGCCATCGCGGACGTGGTCGACGGATCCGTCACCCGGATCGACCCGGCGCTCGCCGCCACCATGGGCAATGACGCGCTGCTTCTGATCGGCGGGGCGATGATCCTGACCGGTCTGCTCTTCAAGGTCGGCGCCGTCCCGTTCCACATGTGGACCCCGGACGTCTACCAGGGCGCCCCGACCCCGGTCACCGGCTTCATGGCCGCGGCCACCAAGGTCGCCGCGTTCGGTGCGCTGCTGCGTCTGCTGTACGTGGTGCTGCCGGGCCTCGCCTGGGACTGGCGCCCGGTCATGTGGGCCGTCGCGATCGTCACGATGCTGGGCGGTGCGATCGTCGCCATCACCCAGACCGACATCAAGCGGCTGCTCGCCTACTCCTCGATCGCGCACGCCGGCTTCATCCTCGCCGGTGTCATCGCGGCCACCCCGGACGGCATCTCCTCGGTCCTCTTCTACCTGGGCGCGTACTCCTTCGTGACGGTCGGCGCGTTTGCCGTCGTCACCCTGGTGCGTGACGCGGGCGGTGAGGCGACGCATCTGTCGAAGTGGGCCGGGCTCGGCCGGCGCTCGCCGCTGGTCGCCGCGGTCTTCGCGGTGTTCCTGCTGGCCTTCGCCGGTATCCCGCTCACCTCCGGGTTCTCCGGAAAGTTCGCCGTCTTCAAGGCCGCGGCGGACGGTGGGGCGGGCGGCCTGGTCGTGGTCGGTGTGATCTCGTCGGCGATCGCCGCGTTCTTCTACATCCGGGTCATCGTGCTGATGTTCTTCAGTGAGCCGAAGGCGGGCGGTCCGACGGTCGCCGTCCCGTCCCCGCTGACGATGACGACGATCGCGGTCGGTGTCGCGGTCACACTGGTGCTGGGTCTGGCCCCGCAGTACTTCCTGGACCTGGCGAGCCAGGCGGGAGTGTTCGTGAGGTAGCACACACGCACACGGCTGGGACAACGCCGGACGGGCTTGAGAAGTCAAGCCCGTCCGGCGTTGTCGTAGGCGGCGCCTATCGTGGCAGGGGACGGCGGCAGGACAGAACGGGACGACTTCGGGGGACAGAGCAATGGGTGCGATGGGCGGGACCATGGATGTGACCGAGAGCGACGCGCGGAAGACGCTGCACCGGGTGTTCGGGTACGAGGCGTTCCGCGGCGAGCAGGAAGCGATCGTCGACCATGTGGTGGCGGGCGGGGACGCCGTCGTGCTCATGCCGACCGGTGGCGGAAAGTCCCTCTGCTACCAGATCCCGGCCCTGGTCAGAGCTGGTACGGGCATCGTCATCTCGCCCCTCATCGCCCTGATGCAGGACCAGGTGGACGCGCTGCGGGCACTCGGTGTGCGGGCCGGCTTCATCAACTCCACGCAGGATTTCGACGAGCGCCGTTCGATGGAGGCCCAGTTCGTCGCCGGAGAACTCGACGTGCTCTATCTGGCTCCGGAGCGGCTCCGCCTGGACACCACGCTCAGCCTGCTCTCCCGTGGCGAGATCTCCGTCTTCGCGATCGACGAGGCGCACTGCGTGGCCCAGTGGGGTCACGACTTCCGCCCGGACTATCTGGCCCTCTCCGTCCTCGGCGAGCGCTGGCCGGACGTACCGCGCATCGCCCTGACGGCCACTGCGACGAACGCCACGCACCAGGAGATCACCCAGCGCCTGGGCATGCCCGACGCGAAGCACTTCGTCGCCAGTTTCGACCGGCCCAACATCCAGTACCGGATCGTGCCGAAGGCCGACCCGAAGAAGCAGCTGCTCTCCTTCCTCAAGGAGGAGCACGCCGGGGACGCGGGCATCGTCTACTGCCTGTCGCGCAACTCGACCGAGAAGACGGCCGAGTACCTCTGCCGCAACGGCATCGAGGCCGTGCCGTACCACGCCGGTCTGGACGCGGGCACACGCGCCGCCCACCAGTCCCGTTTCCTGCGCGAGGAGGGCCTGGTCGTCGTCGCGACCATCGCCTTCGGCATGGGCATCGACAAGCCGGACGTACGCTTCGTCGCCCATCTGGACCTGCCGAAATCGGTCGAGGGCTACTACCAGGAGACCGGCCGCGCCGGCCGTGACGGGCTCTCGTCCACGGCCTGGATGGCATACGGACTCCAGGACGTCGTCCAGCAGCGCAAGCTCATCCAGGGTGGTGAGGGCGACGAGGGGTTCCGCCGTCGCGCCGCCTCCCACCTCGACTCGATGCTGGCCCTGTGCGAGACGGTCCAGTGCCGCCGCGCCCAGCTCCTGACGTACTTCGGCCAGGAGCCCACAGCGGCGGCCTGCGGCAACTGCGACACCTGCCTCACCCCTCCCCTGACCTGGGACGGCACGGTGGTCGCGCAGAAGCTGCTGTCGACCGTCGTACGGCTGAAGCGGGAGCGCGGGCAGAAGTTCGGCGCGGGCCAGATCATCGACATCCTGCTCGGCCGCAAGACGGCGAAGGTCATCCAGTTCGACCACGACCAGCTCTCGGTCTTCGGCATCGGCGAAGAGCTGGCCGAGGCCGAATGGCGCGGAGTCGTAAGGCAGTTGCTCGCCCAGGGGCTGATCGCGGTCGAGGGCGAGTACGGCACGCTGGTGCTGACCGAGGAGAGCGGCTCGGTGCTCGGCCGACAGCGCGAGGTGCTGCT
The DNA here is from genome assembly GCF_040297265.1 of Streptomyces sp. NPDC001832. Taxonomy (NCBI): domain Bacteria; kingdom Bacillati; phylum Actinomycetota; class Actinomycetes; order Kitasatosporales; family Streptomycetaceae; genus Streptomyces; species Streptomyces sp. NPDC001832. The sequence continues at coordinate 8,947 of NZ_JBEOYU010000038.1, read as the reverse complement.
GCGCAAGGAGGCGCCGAAGCCCGCGTCGCGTTCCACGAGGAGCGAACGCAAGGCGAAGTCCTCGACGGCCGCCGCAGAGCTGGCTCCCGAAGCCGTCCCGGTCTTCGAAGCGCTACGGGCCTGGCGTGGCGCCCAGGCGAAGGAGCAGGGCGTTCCGGCGTACGTCATCTTCCACGACGCGACGCTGCGCGAGATCGCCACGGTGCGGCCGGACTCGGTGTCCGCGCTGGCCGGCATCAGCGGCCTGGGCGAGAAGAAGCTGGCGACGTACGGGGAGGGGGTGCTGGAAGTGCTCGCGTCGTTCCAGGATGCCGCGGCGGGCCCGGAGCCGGGTCCTGCGGTGGCCCCTGCGCCTCCGGTCCCGGCGGCGCAGGCTCCCGCCCCGCGCCCGGCCGCACCTGCGACGGCCCCCGATCCGGACCCAGAGTTCGGCTGGGACGAGGAGCCGCCCGAGTACGAGTGAGCACGGGAGCCGGCGGCGCTCGCCGGTCTACTCCGGGGCCGCTGCCCGGCGGCGTGCCGTGATGGCGGTGAGATCCAGATCGACCGGGAAGGGAACGGAGACCTTCATCCGGTCGTGGAAAATTCCGGTGGAGGTGTAGGCCCCGGTCGACGGCTCCAGTTCGAAGACATAGACCACCGCCCTGCCGTCGTGGCTCTCCACCCGCCAGTAGTGAGGGATCCTCGCCCGTGCGTACTTCACGGGCTTGGTCTCCCGGTCCCGGGTCAGGGACTCGGGGGAGACGACCTCGATGGCCAGCTGTACGGACTCGGCGGGGAAACGAGTCTGGTTCGGGTCTTTGATGATCTCGCCGTCCACGACGATCACATCGGGTTCGGGCCGGTTGTAGCGGTCGATGTCGATGGTGAACTCGCGCACGACCTCCAGGTCGGGCGGCAGCAGCGATTGCAACTGCCACTCGAAGAAGCTGACCGCTCGTGAATGGAACAGGGTCTGCGGACTCACGAAAACAAGGCTCCCGTCGATCAACTCCGTGTGCGGAGGCAGATTCGGGAGTGTGTCCAGGTCATCGGCGGTCCAGCCGCCCACGGGCGGAACCGCCCACCTCGGCTCGTTGGCCTCGGGTTCGACGCTCATCAGTGCTCCCATGCACGGAGTCTCGCGGATCTGTCCAGCGTATCCGCCGGGAACCGGTTCCGAACCGCGCGAACAGGTGAACCAATTGCGTGCCATTGACGGCCGCGCCCAGTCAGGGGCGCGGCCGCCTGCCAGCAGGTGTCACGCCGACGGCACGATCCGCCCCGTCACCTCGCCGAGCCCCACCCGCGTGCCGTCCGGACCCGGGGCCCAGGCCGTCATCGTCACGGTGTCGCCGTCCTCCAGGAAGGCGCGCTTTCCGTCCGGGAGGTCCAGCGGGTCGCGGCCGTTCCAGGTCAGTTCCAGGAGTGAGCCGCGCTGTCCGGGCTCGACGCCGCTGACCGTGCCGGAGCCGTACAGATCGCCGGTGCGCAGCGACGCGCCGTTCACCGTCATATGGGCCAGCATCTGGGCCGCCGTCCAGTACATGGTGGCGAACGGCGGCTCGGCAACCAGCTGTCCGTTGATCGCGACGGAGATCCGCAGGTCGAGGCCGCAGGACTCCTCCTTGTCGCCCGCGTCCTCCAGATAGGGGAGCAGCGGGAAGTCGCGGGCCGGGGATGCGATCCGGGCCGCCTCCAGGGCTTCGAGCGGCGTCACCCACGCCGATACGGATGTGGCGAAGGACTTGCCGAGAAACGGGCCGAGCGGGACGTACTCCCAGGCCTGGATGTCCCGCGCCGACCAGTCGTTGAGCAGCGAGAGCCCGAAGACGTGGTCGCGGAAGTCGCCGAGCGGTACCGGGCGGCCCCGCTCGGAGCCCACTCCGACGACAAAGCCGACCTCGGCCTCGATGTCGAGCTTGAGGGAGGGGCCGAAGACGGGGGCCGCGTCGGCCGGCGTCTTGCGCTGGCCGGACGGGCGCACCACATCCGTGCCGGAGACGACGACGGTGCCGGACCTGCCGTGGTAGCCGATCGGGAGGTGCTTCCAGTTGGGCGTCAGTGCGTCACCGTTCGGCCGGAAGATCTTTCCGACGTTGGTGGCGTGGTGCTCGCTCGCGTAGAAGTCGACGTAGTCCGCGACCTTGTACGGCAGATGGAGTGTCACGGATTCGATCGGACGCAGCAGCGGTTCGATGGCCGAGCGGTGTGCCGGGACCGTCACCCATGCGGTCAGGGCCCGCCGGACGTCCCGCCAGGCGGTGCGGCCCGCGGCCAGCAGCGCGGTCAGGTCCGGCTGGGCGAGAAGCTGCTCGTAGGGCGAGCCGAGTGCGTGTGCCGCCGCTCCGGCGTCCAGTACGTGGTTGCCGATGCGGACGCCGATCCGGCGGTCCTCGGGGTGGTCGGGGGTGGAGAACACACCGTATGGAAGGTTGTGCGGACCGAAGGGGTCGCCCTCGGCCAGATCGAGCGGGCTGCTCTGCTCGGACATGTGTTGCTGCCTCGCTTTCCAGGTCGCTTGGGGGACACGTTACGTCGGTGTCGCCACCCGGGGGAGTGTCCCAACTGCTCCTGATGCCCGGAAAGTTCTGCCGTGCCCCCCTGGTGCGCAGGGGGCACGGCGGTGGGTCTCGTCCGGCCGTGCGCGGGGGCACAGCGGTGGTTCATCCGGCCGTGCGCGGGATCCGCTTCTCCCAGGTCCGGTGGAAGACGACCTCGCCGCCGTCCTTGCACACCACCTCGTCGGACGTGATGAAGTCGGTGTCGACCGCACTGATTTCGGACCGGGTCTCGATCCGTACGTCCCACGCCATCTCCGGCCGGTGCAGCCGGATCGCCCATTCGGAGCAGGTGCGTGCGGAAAGCGGGTCGCCCTCCTGGATCGTGTACGTCTCCACGGCGTCCTCGGTGAATTCCAGGCCGTCCGGGTAGAGACGGGTGCCGCCGTAGCGCGGGTCGACCTCCAGGCGCCATTCGCCCTTGGCGACATCGCGGACCACCAGGCGCTCGGGGCGCTGATCGTCGAGCGTCACCGGGTGGACGACGCCGAGCGGTTCCGACTGCTCCGGCTCCTCGAACCGGATCGCGGGGTCCTCGGTGTGCCGGCGCACCGGCAGCTCGACGAAGCTGCCGTCGGCGTCCAGGGTGAAGCCGACCGACCCGGCCTGCGGCCAGATCCACGGCCAGTACGAGGAGGAGACTGCGAGCCTGATCCGGTGGCCGGGCGGGAAGGTGTGCCCGATGCCGTTCAGGTCGAAGGTCACGTCCTCGGTCCCGCCCACCGGCCAGTCGTCCGCGCGGTCGCGGCCGTGCCGGGCGGAGAGGTTGAGCGCGCCGCGGGTCACCAGAGTGGAGGAACCGTCCGGTGCGACGTCGCAGAGCCGGGCGATGGCCTGGCCACGCGGCACGTCCATCCGGATGCGCAGCTTCACCCGGGGGCGTCCGAGGATCTCGACCGGGGCGTCTTCGACCGGGAACTCGAAGCAGACCGACTTGGCGTCCTCGTCGCGCTGGTCGGGCGGCAGGTCGGCGTCATTGCCGAACGGGAAGAAACGCCCGGCGTCCAGACCGGTCTGCTGGGGCGAGTCGACGATCTGCGGCCCGCCCTGCAGGGCGTACGCGACCGGCTCGACGTTCTCCGAGGGCCAGCTGGTGTCCCCCACCCAGCGGCCGGGCAGTGTCTCGTACATCGTGGCGGGCCGGTGCGACTCACTGATCCAGGACCGCAGCAGCGGCTCGGCCATGATGCCGGTGTTCTTGTCCTTCAGGTGCTGGTCCCACCAGCGCAGCGTCTCCTGGAGGAAGCCGATCGCCGGACCGGGCGGCAGACCGCGGTCGGGGTACTGGTGCGACCAGGGCCCGATCAGCCCGCGGACCTTGTCCGGGCCGAGGTGTTCGACGAGCCGCAGGACGGTGTCGCGGTACGGGTCGTGCCAGCCACCGACCGCGAGGACGTTCGCCGTGATCGCGGAGTAGTCCTCGCAGACGCTGCCGTGCTTCCAGTAGTCGTCGCGGGTCTGGTGCGCCAGCCAGGTGTGGATGAATGGTTCGACCGTTTCCAGCCGCTCCAGCCACATGTCCTTCCAGCCCTCGCCGACCTGTGCCGGGTCCGGCGGCCGGGAGACGAAGGCCAGCATGGTGGCCGCCCAGGCGTGCATGTCGACGGCGAGGACGGAGCCGCCCATGTAGTGGACGTCGTTGTCGTAGCGGTCGTCGGTCGAACAGACGGTGACGACCGCCTTCAGCGGCTCGGGGGCCAGCGCCGCGATCTGGAGCGAGTTGAAGCCGCCCCAGGAGATGCCGAACATTCCTACCCGGCCAGAGCACCACTCCTGCTCGGCCAGCCAGTGGATGACGGCGACTCCGTCGGCCAGCTCCGTCGCGTCGTACTCGTCGCCCGGCATTCCTTCGCTGTTGCCGTGTCCGCGTACGTCCACCCGGACGGAGGCATAGCCGTGACCGGCGTACCAGGGGTGGCGCTGCCAGTCGCGCGGCGCCGTCCAGTCGCTCAGCCGGTACGGCAGATATTCGAGGAGCGCGGGGACGGGTTCTTCGGTGACCGGCCGCCAGATCCGGGCGTAGAGCCGGGTGCCGTCCGGCAGCGGAATGTAGACGTCCTCATGAGTGGTGTCATACGGATGCGTGGTGCGGATGTGCATGGCGGTACCTCAGTGGACGGGGTGCATGGTGCGCTTGAGCCAGGGCGCGGCGGCGATGACGGCCACACCGGCCACCACCGCGATTGCGCCGTTGATGCCGAAGTAGGCGGGGCTGGAGACCTCGCCGTACAGCTTCACGACTTGGGCCTGGATGCCGTTGGCGAGGGCCAGCGAGAGGAACCAGAGCGCCATCGTCTGGCCGGCGAACGCCTTGGGTGCGAGCTTGGTGGTCGCGGACATGCCGGAGGTCTCCAGCAGGATGTCGCCGAGGCCGAGCAGCAGATACGAGCCGACGATCCACCAGGCGGCCATCTTGTAGCTGTCGTCGGAGTGCCCGGAGGTCGGCAGCACCATCAGCAGGAACGACAGTCCGCCGAGGATCACCCCGATTGCGATCTTGTTGGAGGCGTGCGGCTGACGGGCGCCCATCCGGGCCCAGACGGCGGCGACCACGGGAGCGAGCGCGACCTCGAAGGCGCCGAGCGCGGAGGCGTACCAGCCGGCCGGGAAGTGGAAGCCGAAGATCTCGGTACGGGCGTTGGTCGACGCGAGCAGCATCATCGTCGAGTACGCCTGGAAGAGGATGAAGTTGAAGACGACGGAGGCCAGGAACAGCACCACGTACGGGCGCAGTCTGCCGCGTTCCTCGCCGGTGACGCGCGGGCTGCGGAACATCACCACGAAGTACACGACCGGGGCGATCACCGAGATGAGGGTGAGCAGGTTGACGAAGCGGTCCATGGTCAGCCACCCCGCCAGTGCCAGCGCGGTGGCGACGGCGGCGACCACGACAACGCCGGCCACGATCAGCCGAACGGCGCGGCGCATCGGCTGCGGCTCCAGCTTGAATTCGGCGCCGTGCGTTCGGCCGGCCAGGTGACGCCGGCCCAGTACGTACTGAATCAGACCGAGCGTCATACCGAGAGCGGCGGCCGAGAAGCCCCAGTGCCAGCTCGCGTGGTCCCCGAGCCAGCCGGTGACCAGCGGGCCGAGGAACGCCCCGATGTTGATGCCCATGTAGTAGAGCGCGAATCCGGCGTCACGGCGCTCGTCGTCGGTTCGGTAGAGCTTGCCGACCATGGTCGCCACATTGGGCTTCAGCAGACCGGTTCCGGCGCTGATCAGACCGAGGCCGGTCCACGTCATGGCGTCCGTGGGCACCGCCATGGCGTAATGCCCGCACGCGATCAGAATTCCGCCGTACAGGACGGCACGGTACGAGCCGAGGATTCGGTCGGCCAGCCAGCCGCCGGCCACGGAGACCAGGTAGACCAGGGTGCCGTAGGCGGCCGAGACGGACGCCGCGGTGCCCGCGTCCATGCCCATGCCGCCGCGGGCGACGGTGTCGGCGAAGTAGAGAACCAGGATCGCCTGCATGCCGAGGAACGAGAACCGTTCCCAGACCTCCAGGCCGGACAGGGTCATCAGGCCTCGTGGCTGGCCGAAAAACGCACGGTCGTCGCGGGTCGGCAGCCGAGTCGGTTCGGTGTCGGTGGTTATGCGGGACAAAGGGAGAACTCCTGATCGTATGAGCTGATCCCGAACATACCGGCGGTGGCGGGAAGGCGCCCATGGTGATCCAAAGGGGACCGGATACGCTGAGTTGAGTGATAACAGCGACACATCGACACTCCGTGTGATCGTCAGCAGACAGGAGATCCCCTCGTGACCGTCGTCGGGCCGTTCGGACTGAGCGTGCGGGACCACGCTCTTGAGGCCGATGTCCAGGCCGGTTTGGCTGCTGTCGAGTCGGGGCTGCTCGATGCCACCAAGAGCGGCGTGTCCTTCATCACGGAGGCCGCGCAGCATCTCGTACGCGCCGGGGGCAAGCGATTCCGTCCGCTGCTGGCCATGCTGGCCGCCCAGTTCGGCGACCCCGATGCGCCGGGCGTCGTGCCCGCCGCGGTCGTCGTCGAGCTGACCCATCTCGCGACGCTCTACCACGACGACGTGATGGACGAGGCGGACGTACGCCGTGGCGTCGACAGCGCCAACACCCGCTGGGGCAACTCGGTGGCCGTCCTGACCGGCGACTTCCTCTTCGCCCGCGCCTCGCACATACTGGCCGACCTCGGTCCCCAGGCCGTACGCATCCAGGCGGAGGCGTTCGAGCGGCTGGTCACCGGCCAGATCCTGGAGACCGCGGGCCCGGGCGACGGGCGCGACCCGGTCGAGCACTACCTCGAAGTGATGCGCGGCAAGACTGGCTCGCTGATCGCTGTGGCCTGCCGGTTCGGGGCGATGATGGCCGGTGCGGACGAGTCGGCCGTCGACATCCTCACCCAGTACGGGGAGCGGCTCGGCGTGGCCTTCCAGCTCGCCGACGACGTGCTCGACATCGCCTCCGACTCCCACGAGTCCGGCAAGACTCCGGGCACCGACCTGCGCGAAGGCATCCCGACGCTCCCTGTGCTCCATCTGCGGGCCCAGGCGGCGGCCGACGGAAAGCCGGACGACCTGGAGCTCGTCGAGCTGCTGGCCGGCGACCTGAGCGACGACGCCCGGCACGCCGAGGCGCTGCGCAGGCTGCGCGCCCACCCGGCGCTGGAGCAGGCCCGACGGGACACCGTCCGGTACGCGCAGGAGGCCCGCGCGACGCTGGCGCCGCTGCCCGGCGGCTACGCGAAGGCCGCACTGGAGGAGCTGTGCGACGCGGTGGTGCACCGGGCGGGCTGAGCCCGTTCGGTGGCCGGCCCCCTACGGGACGGTGGACACCCGAGCGTGTGGCGTCATACCGAAGAGGTAGGCGGAGTTGCTCCCCGGGAGTGACGATTCCGCGCCGCTGTTCTGGTCGGATGGAGACCAACCACTCCTGAACGAATCGGTGAGAATGGCGGCACGGAGTGGGCGAGTGCATCCGGACGGAAGCCGCCGACCACGGAGGTAGGGCACACATGGCACCGAACGACAGCGTAGAGACCGACGGCGGCACCAGGGGCACCGCCGTCGGCCGTCGAAAGGCGGCGCGCTACATCGTCCCGGTCGCGGTGGTGGGGGTGGCGGCTGCGACGATCGGGCTCGCCCCGGCGCTCGCGAGCACCGGTGACCCCGATCTGCCGGAGATCACCGCACAGCAGCTCATCGAGAAGATCGCCGCGTCGGACACCCAGCAGCTCTCCGGCACGGTGAAGATCAGCACGGATTTCGGCATCCCGTCGCTCGGCGGTCTGGACGGCTCCTTCGCCCCGGGCGGCAGCGACAGCGGCAAGGGCGATTCGACCGCCGACCCGCAGACGAAGATGACGGAGCTGGCGTCCGGCACGCACACCCTGCGGGTGGCCGCCGACGGCCCCGACAAGCAGCGGGTGTCGATCCTGGAAAACGCGGCGGAGTACAGCCTGATCCGAAACGGCGGTCAGGTCTGGGCCTACGACAGCAAGACCAACCAGGCCTACCACGCCGCCGAGGACCGGAGCGGGAAGAAGCCCGGGCACCCGGCCCCCGAGGGCGTGCCGTCCACGCCCAAGGCGCTCGCCGAACAGGTCCTGAAGGCCGCGGGCCCCACCACATCGGTGACGGTCGATGGCACGGCGCAGGTCGCCGGACGTGACGCGTACAAGCTGCTGATCAAGCCCAGGCAGAGCGGCTCCACGATCGGCTCCGTCACGGTGGCGGTCGACGCGAAGAACGGTGTGCCGCTGAAGTTCACGCTGCTTCCGAGCAGCGGTGGCAAGGCCGTCGTCGACGCCGGATTCACCAAGGTCGACTTCGCGAAGCCGCCCGCCTCCTCGTTCACGTTCACCCCGCCCAAGGGCGCCGAGGTGACCGAGGCCGACGACGCGAAGACAGAGCAGAAGGCCGACGGAGCAGGGGGCCTGGGCATGTTCCCGGGCGGCGAGGGACTGAGCGCGGGGGGCCAGGGCGCCGGGGACATGAAGGTCATCGGCGAGGGCTGGAACGCGATCGCCGAGATCAGCACCCCGGGCGGCACCGGACTCCCCACGAAGAAGTCGGGTGACGTACCGGCCGAGGCGCAGCAGTTCCTGGACACGCTGGGCGACAAGGTCTCCGGCAAGTTCGGCTCGGGCACGGTCTTCAAGACCCGCCTGGTCAACGCGCTGATGACGGACGACGGCAAGGTGTACATCGGCGCGGTCACACCCAACGCGCTGGTCAAGGCGGCCGACAACGCCGCCTGACGCCGGACGCGTCGCGCTTCCCGGCACCGACCGACCGCCCCGCCGTTACTCTCCGTACGGCGGGGCGGTCCGCTCGCGAACCAGTTCAAGGGTTTCACCTCCCGCGTACTGCGCGAGGAGTTCCCGCACCTCAAGAGCCGTATGCCCACCCTGTGGTCGTCGTCGTTC
>NZ_JBEOYU010000037.1:0-63098 GCF_040297265.1 Streptomyces sp. NPDC001832 | reverse complement strand
CAACACTCTTTCCCTACCCCACGCTCTTCCGATCTCATCCCGGCGCCTTGGAATCGCACGCACCAGACCGCGTCCGCTTTCCGATCGGAGGCCGCCCGACAGCCTCTGAGAGGCTGTCGGGCGGAACACCCCGGCGCAGGATCAGACCGGCAGGCGCCGGAACAGCGGGCGCGGCACATGCCGCAGTGCCGACATCACTACACGCAGTGACCCCGGCACCCATACCGTCTCCGAACGCCGCCGCAGACCCGTCACGATCGCCGCTGCGACCGCGTCCGGAGTCGTTGCGAGAGGCGATGCCTCCAGCGGTGCGGCGGCGAACCGCGCCGCGGTGAGCCGCGGTGTCGCGGGTCGGGCCGCCGTTCTTGGCCGTACGACGCCGGGGCGTACGACCATCACATGCACCCCCGTGCCGTGCAGTGCGTCCCCCAGCCCCTGCGTGAACGCGTCCAGGCCCGCCTTGCTGGACCCGTAGATGAAGTCGGCACGGCGGACACGTTCGCCGGCCACCGAGGACAGCACCACCAGCGAGCCGTGCCCCTGCGCCTGGAGCGCTCCGGCGCACACCAGCCCGGCGGAGACGGCCCCCGTGTAGTTCGTCCGGGCGACCCGGACCGCGGAGAGCGGCTCCTCCTCATCACGCTCCTGGTCGCCCGCGATGCCGAAGGCGAGGAGCACCATGTCGATGTCGCCCTCGGTGAAGATCTTGCCGAGGGCGGTCTCGTGGGACTCGGAGTCGAGGGCGTCGAAGTCGACCGTACGGACGTCGGCGCCGCGTGTGCGCAGTTCGGCGGCGGCCGATTCGAGGGCGGGGGAGGGGCGGCCGGCCAGCCAGACCGTACGGGTCCGGCGGGCGATCAGCCGGCGTGCGGTGGCGAGAGCGATCTGAGACGTGCCGCCGAGAACGAGCAGGGACTGCGGGGCACCGAAGGCGTCCTTCACGGAAACACTCCTTGCAGACGGGGGCGAGGCAGACGAGGGGGGCGAGGCAGACGAGGGGGACGAGGAAGACACGGGGGACGAACGGGCGGAAGCCCGCAGCGGTCAGAGCGACAGGCGGCGCGACAGGTCCGAGCGGAACGCTCCGTTCGGGTCCAGTTCGGCGCGCAGCGACCGGAATTCGGCCAGCCGTGGATACATCGCGGCCAGCATCTGAGGCCGCAGCCGGGAGTCCTTCGCCAGGCAGACCCGGCCGCCGGCCTCCGCCACCTCCTCGTCCAGCGAGTCCAGGAACCCGGCCAGGCCCGGCAGCCCGGTGGGCAGATCGAGGGCGAGCGCCCAGCCAGGCATCGGGAACGACAGCCAGCCCGGGCCGCCTTCGCCGAACCGTTTGAGCACGGCGAGGAACGACGGGCAGCGCCGCCGGGAGATCCGGCGCACGATCCGGCGCAGCGCCTCCTCCTGCCCGTGCCCGACGACGAACTGGTACCGCACGTATCCGCCGCGGCCATGGAGCCGGTTCCAGTGCGGCAGACCGTCCAGGGGGTGGAAGAACGTGGACAGCTTCTGGAACTCGCCGATGCGGTACCTGGGGGCGCTGCGGTAACGGAGCTCGTTGTAGAGGGCGATGGAGGTACGGCCGAGCAGCCCTTCCGGTACGAGAGCGGGTGCGGCCGGCAGCTGTCCCGGGCGGAACGCGAGCGGTGTGCGCCGGGCGCGTGCGGGGAGCGCGTACCGGGGTACGTGCTCCCCGCGGGTGAGTACGGAACGCCCCGTCGCCCGGCCGCGGGCGAGGAGGTCGATCCAGGCAGCCGAATAGCGGTAGCGGTGGTTTCCGGCGGAGAGTCTGGCCAGCAGGTCGTCCAGGTCGACGGTCCGTTCGGTGTCCACCGACATCCAGGAGCTGGTGACACGGTGGCACCGGAGCGTGGCGGAAAGGATCACACCCGTCAGACCCAGGCCGCCCGCCGTCGCGTCGAAGAGATCGGTGCCGGGCCGGACCGTACGGATCTCGCCCTCGGCGGTCAGCAGCTTCAGCTCCTGGACGTGCCGCGAGAAGGAGCCGGAGAAGTGATGGTTGCGGCCGTGGATGTCGGCGCCGATCGCGCCGCCCACGGTGACGTAGCGGGTGGCCGGTGTGACGGGCACGAACCAGCCGAGCGGCAGCAGGACTTCCATCAGCCGGTGCAGGCTGACCCCGGCGTCGCAGACCACCAGGCCGGTCTGGGCGTCGATGGCGCGGATCCGGTTCAGCGCGGTCATGTCGAGGACGGAGCCGCCCGCGTTCTGTGCGGCGTCGCCGTGGGCCCGGCCGAGGCCCCGAGCGATGGAGCCGCGGGGTCCGCAGCCGCGTACCGTCGCCGCCGCCTCCTCGTACGTACGGGGACGAAAGCGCAGGGCGGTCGTCGGGGCGGTACGGCCCCAGCCGCTCAGGGACACGGTGTCGACAGACATGATGGTGACCGTAGCGCCCGATAAAACCCTTTCGACGGATTCGTTACAACACTCACCGATATGGATGATTGAAGAAGTGTCAGCCCGCGCGGGAAGCGAAAGCGGGAACCCAGTGCATCCAAAACCGTTCGGGATGGGCCCGGTACGCAACAGTGGGTCCAGGACTCACTCATGCACACTGGTTAGGAGCGGTAGTCGTACGTCATGGACTGGCTGAAAAACCTCCCTGTCATCGGGCCGATCGTCTCCCGGCTGATGGCGACGCACGCCTGGCGCTCGTACGAAACGCTGGAACGGGTCCACTGGGCCAGGCTCGCCGCCGCGATCACCTTCATCAGCTTCCTGGCGATCTTCCCGCTGATCGCGGTGGGTGCGGCGATCGGTGCCGCGTTGCTCTCCGCCGAGCAGGTCCACAAGATCGAGAACCTGATCGTCGAGCAGGTGCCGGGCATCTCCGACCAGCTCGGTATCCGCAGTCTGGTGGCCAACGCGGGCACGGTCGGGCTGGTCGCGGGTGCGGTGCTGCTCTTCGCGGGTGTCGGCTGGATCGGCGCGATGCGGGGCTGTCTGCGCGCCGTGTGGGGCATGGACGACGTGGACCTGGGCAATCCGGTCATCCGCAAACTCAAGGATGTCGGGCTGCTCTTCGGTCTGGGCGGGGCGGCGCTCGCGACGCTCGCTGTCTCCTCGGCCGGCTCTGTCGCCCTCGGCTGGACCGCCGGTCTGCTGGGCATCTCGGACCGCGGCGCGGGCGGTGTGGTGCTGCAGGTGGCCGCCGTAGTCGTGGCGGCCCTCGCCGACTTTCTGCTGCTGCTCTATCTGCTGACGCTGCTGCCCGGTGTCGAGCCCCCGCGGCGCAGGCTGTTGGTCGCCGCGGCGATCGGCGCGGTCGGCTTCGAACTGCTCAAGCTGCTGCTCGGCGGCTATATGAAGGGCGTCGCGTCGAAGAGCATGTACGGCGCCTTCGGGGTGCCGGTCGCGCTGCTGCTGTGGATCAACTTCTCGGCGAGGCTGCTGCTGTTCTGCGCCGCCTGGACGGCGACGCAGAACAGCGAGGAAACCGAGCAGGACTCCGCGGCCGTCAGCGACGACGACGGCGAACCAGGTCCGGCAGCGGCCAGCGCCGGTTGACCAGGAACGCACCGCCGGCCAGCAGCACCAGGACGCCTCCGGCGATTCCCGCCGCGATCCAGGCGCCGTCGCTCCCGCTGCCGCCGGCGGCAGCGGTCTCGGTGGTGTGCGCGGAACCGTTCCTGCCCTCGTCCTTCTCGTTTGCCGCCACGGGGTCCTTGCCGGTGTCGGCCCCGGTACTGGCGGACTTGGGGGGCACCAGTTCGCCGACCGGGGTCACCTTGCCGCTCGCGGCGAAACCCCAGTCGAGGAGGCTGGCGGCCTCCTTGTAGGCGGCGTGGGGCTCCCCGGACGACGGATTCATGACGGTGACGAGCAGCACCTTGCCGTCGCGTTCGGCGACACCGGTGAAGGTGTTGCCCGCGTGCGTGGTGTAGCCGTTCTTGACGCCCGCGATGCCCTTGTACGGGTCGACGCCGTCCGCGCCGGTGAGCAGCCGGTTGGTGTTCTGGATCTTGAAGCTTTCGCGCTTGCCGTCCTTCTTCGCGCCGGGGAAGTCCGCCTCGGCCGTCGAGCAGTACTCCCGGAAGTCCGCCTTCTGCAGCCCGCTGCGGGCGAACAGAGTCAGGTCGTACGCGCTGGAGACCTGACCGGGCGCGTCATATCCGTCGGGCGACACCACTTTCGTGTCGAGCGCCTGCAGCTCCTCGGCATGCGCCTGCATGTCGGCGACGGTCTTGGGGACGCCGCCGTACATCGAGGACAGCACGTGCACCGCGTCATTGCCCGAACGCAGGAACACCCCGAGCCACAGGTCCTGGACCGTATAGCTGAGGTTTTCCTTGATGCCCACCAGGCTGCTGCCCTCGCCGACGCCCGCGAGGTCCTCTTCCTGGACGGTGTACGTCCGGGTCTTCGGCTGCAGTCCTGGCATCACGGTGTCCGCGAAGAGCATCTTCAGCGTGGAGGCGGGGGGCAGCCGCCAGTGCGGGTTGTGCGAGGCGAGGACCTCGCCGTTCTCCGCGTCCGCAACGATCCAGGACCTGCCCGTGAGGTCCTTGGGCAGTACCGGGGCGCCGGCCCCCAGCTTGACCTGTGTGCCGGGTCGGCCCAGCAGCTCGCCACCGACCTGGGACATGGCGGCGGGTGGTTTCGGCTGCTTGCCGGGGGTGTCCTTGTCAGCCGCCGATGCCGGGCTGACAACAAATGTGGACAACAAGGCGGCAGAGGTGACCGTCAACGCGATCTTCTTCAGAGCAGGCACGGTCGGAAACGTACAGGGTGAAGGTATGAATATGGGTGCGGATGGCTTGACCCGCCGTGCGTACCGCCGGGACAGCTCACCCCGGGCGACTTTGCCGGAGCGCGGCGGAGATACTGGGTCCATGAAGCTCAGCCGCCCCGCCTCCTGGTTCCTGCTCGCTTTCGGGGTATGGAGCTGGTTCATCTGGATCACTTTCGTCAAGAACCTGTGGAAGGACGGCAGCGGACTCGCCTTCGACGACGCGGGTGACCCGACTGCGTACTTCTGGGTGCATCTGCTGCTCGCCATCACGTCCTTTCTCCTGGGGACGGTGGTCGGTGTGATCGGGTTCCGTGGAGTCAGGGCGTTGCGCCGCGAAGGTGCATAACAGGCCGTACGACGGGCGACGGGCGGGGGAACAGAAGTGGCAGTGGTCGGTCTCGCGGTGACAGCGGTCGTGGTGCTCGCGCTGCTCGTCGGCGTGCACCGCTATCTGTGGCGCCGCTTCGTCGGTGACACGACGGCCGAGGGCAGCGCCCTGCGCAGAGCCGGCACGGTGGCCGCGTACCTCCTGCCGCTGCTGAGCGTCGGCGCCCTGGTCTCCGGCCGTACGGGTGCGCCCTTCTGGCTCCAGCAGGTGCTGGCCTGGCCCGGGTACCTATGGCTGGCCGCGCTGCTGTATCTGACGCTGGCGCTGCTGGTGGGCGAGGTGGCACGGCCGGTCCTGCGACGGGTGCTCGCAGGCCGCGCGAATGAGTCAAGTCGGTTAAATCGCCGGTCAGTCACGAAGGTGCTCACGCCCGAGGCCACCGACGCCCCCGCCGCGGACGCCCACGCCACCGACGCCCCCGCTGCGGATGTCCTCGTCGCCGACGCGCCCGCTGCGGATGTCCTCGTCGCCGACGCGCCCGCTGCGGACGTCCTCGTCGCCGACGCGCCCATCGCGGACACCCTCGCCGCCCCCACGCGCCGTCTTTTCGTCGCGCGCGCCGTCGGGGGCGCCGCCGCCGTCGCCGGGCTCGGCACGGTCGGCTACGGCACGTACGGCGTGCTGCGCGGGCCGCGGGTCAAGCGGATCACCGTCCCGCTCGCCAAGCTGCCCCGTTCGGCGCACGGTTTTCGGATCGCCGTCGTCAGCGACATCCACCTCGGCCCCGTCCTCGGCCGCGCTCATACCCAGCGGATCGTCGACACGATCAACCGGACCCAGCCGGATCTGGTCGCCGTCGTCGGGGATCTCGTCGACGGGACTGTCGCCGACCTCGGTCCGGCCGCGGAGCCGCTCGCGCAACTGACTGCCCGCCAGGGCAGTTTCTTTGTCACCGGCAATCACGAGTACTACTCCGGCGCCGCCCAATGGGTCGATCATGTAAGGGAATTGGGGCTTCACCCCTTGGAGAATGCCCGGGTCGAGATCGACGGATTCGATCTCGCGGGCGTCAATGACATTGCCGGGGAGAGCGAGGGGCAGGGGCCCGACTTCGATCGTGCGCTCGGTGACCGGGACCGTAACCGCGCCGCCGTCCTCCTCGCCCACCAGCCCGTCGTCATCCACGACGCCGTCGCCCACGGCGTGGACCTCCAGCTCTCCGGCCACACCCACGGCGGCCAGCTCTGGCCGGGCAATTTCATTGCGGAGCTGGCCAATCCCACGGTCGCCGGGCTCGACCGTTACGGCGACACCCAGCTGTACGTCTCCCGCGGAGCGGGTGCCTGGGGACCGCCCGTACGGGTCGGTGCACCCTCCGACGTCACCGTCGTGGAGCTCGCCTCCCGGCAGGCCTGACACTCCGTCGATGACCTGTTGCGGACCCTTCGGATCAACCCAAGGTTTCAAGTGCCGAACAAAAGGATATGAGTCCTGGTTTTGCTCTTCCGGATGTGAAAGTCGTGTGATTGGCTGAGCGCGAACATGCGGTGATGTGCGTATCTGAGCGCAACGCCGAGGTGGGGTTGGTAAGGAGAGCACGGCAATGCGGTCGATCCGGCTACGGATTCTCGCGGTTCTCGCGGTTTTGGTCATCGCAGGCGTCGGCGCCTGGCAGCTGCTTCCCTCGGACGAGGTGAAGGACGACCCGATCGCGGTCGGTACGACGGACGAAGTCACCTCGCTCGACCCGGCGGGTGCGTACGACGCCGGCTCCTGGGCGATGTACAGCAACATCTATCAGTCCCTCATGACGTTCAAGCCCGGGGCGACCGTCCCCGAGCCCGACGCCGCAGAGAGCTGTGGGTTCATCGGCCAGAAGCTCCAGACTTACCAGTGCAAGCTGCGCGACGATCTGTACTTCGCCAGCGGTCGCAAGATGACCGCCGCCGACGTCAAGTACTCCATCGACCGCATGATCAGGATCAAGACGGACGTCGGTCCGTCGGTGCTGTTCCCGAGTCTCAAGAACGTGGTGACCGAGGGCCGCACCATCACCTTCAACCTCTCCTCGCGCGACGCGACCTTCCCGCAGAAGCTCGCCACGGGAGCCGGTTCGATCGTCGACCGCGAGGCGTACCCGCCGAACAAGCTCCGGGCCGGAAACACGGCCGATGGCTCGGGCCCGTACATACTGGAGTCGTACCAACCGGGCGTCTCCGCCGAACTGGTCCCCAACCCCAGGTACAAGGGTGCGCTGAAGAAGACCGGTGTCCCGGTCACCGTGCACTACTACAAGGAATCGGACGCACTCCTGGCGGCCTGGAAGGCCGGACAGCTCGATGTGACGCACCGCCAGCTGCCGCCGGCCACGCTCGCCGAGCTGAACCCCGGCGACCCCGACCTGCGCGTCACCGAGGCGGACAGCGCCGAGATCCGCAATCTCGTCTTCAACGTCCGTGACGGCTCCCCACTCGCCAACAAGAAGGTCCGGCAGGCCATCGCGTCGATCATCGACCGTGGGCCGCTGGTGACCGACGTCTACAAGGGCACCGTCGAACCGCTCTACTCGCTGATCCCGCAGGGCTACATCGGGCACAGCACACCGTTCTTCGACGCCTATCCCTCGCCCGACCCCGAGCGCGCCAAGAGGCTGATGCAGGAGGCCGGAGTGCAGACGCCGCTGCACATCACCTTCGGCTACCGCGGCGGCGACGAGGCGTTCGCGAAGGAGACCGCGGAGCTGCGCCGCCAGCTGGAGGCGGACGGGCTGTTCAAGGTCTCGGTCGAGGCCGTCGACTGGCAGAAGTTCCAGAAGGAGTACCCGACCGGCAAGTACGACGCCTTCACCATCGGCTGGCTCCCCGACTACCCGGACCCCGACACCTTCAGTGCTCCGTTGGTGGGCCACGGCAACAGCCTCCACAACGGCTACTCCAGCAAGCAGATGGACAGCCTGATCGCCGCCACGCGGCAGTACAGCGACCGCGGCCGTACCGCGGCGGACTTCAAGGACCTCCAGAAGCTGGTCGGTGAGGACGTGCCGCTCGTGCCGCTGTGGCAGAAGAAGGACTACGTCGTCAGCACGACCGATGTCTCCGGTTCGCAGTACCTCTCGGACGGCACCGGCCTCTGGCGGCTGTGGGAACTGAAGCGGATCTGACCGCGGCGGCGCCGAGGGGACCGAGAGGCCGCCGCCCCGGGGCGGCGGCCAGGCGGGGCCCTCCCTCCTTGCGGACCGTCAGATGCTCATCGAGCGGGCCGTGTTGACATGGGCCATCACCATCTGGAAGGTCTCCGGACCGGTCGCCGGGATCAACGTCGAGTGGTGCCTGCCACCGCTGGTCACCGAGACCTGGATGAAGCCGGTCGTCTTCTTCTCCTTCATCAGGAGGAAGAGCAGACCGATCAGGCAGAGCAGCGCGAAGACGATCGCGAGCACGATCGCGACCGTCGGGATCTTCTCCTCGGTACGCGACAGGTCCGTGGCCGTCCACACCGCACCCTTGAGGGGCATCGTGCCGGCCGGTGTCACGATCTGGTCGTTCACGACGGTGATGTCGCCGAACGCCAGCATCGGCGCACCGGCGCCGGGCGGCGGGCCCGGCTGCTGCGGATAGCCGTAACCGGGCATGGTCGGTTGGCCCGCCTGCTCCGCGGGGTAGCCGTAGCCGGGGCCGGGCTGGGTAGCGGACTCGGGCAGCTGCTGCGGGTAGCCGTAGGCCGGAGCGCCCGGGCCGGTCTGCCCGTGCCCCTGGCCGTCCGCGACGGTGGGCGGATGGCCCGGCTGCTGGGGAGGTCCCCACTTGTATGAGTCGTCCGCGTACGGATTCGGATCGCTCAACGTTCCCCGCTTTCGATCAAGCCTGTGCGCCCCGCGCCCTGCTGCGCCGGAGGCGACGAACCGGTGTCCGGTTCCGCATGACCGTACCTTCAACACCCGGACGGTGCACCAAGAGGCCCCGCTTCCCGCAGTGTTCGTGCGGAAAACGGGGCCTCGGATGCAACTGGTGCGTCAGCGGCGGTCAGAAGCGGCGCGTGATCAGCGCCCGCTTGACCTCCTGGATCGCCTTGGTGACCTCGATGCCACGCGGGCAGGCGTCCGTGCAGTTGAAGGTGGTGCGGCAACGCCACACACCGTCACGGTCGTTGAGGATCTCCAGGCGCTGCTCACCGCCCTCGTCGCGTGAGTCGAAGATGAAGCGGTGCGCGTTGACGATCGCCGCCGGGCCGAAGTACTGGCCGTCGTTCCAGAACACCGGGCACGAGGACGTGCACGCGGCGCAGAGGATGCACTTGGTGGTGTCATCGAAGCGCTCGCGGTCCTCGGCGGACTGCAGACGCTCACGGGTCGGCTCGTTCCCCTTGGTGATGAGGAAGGGCATGACATCGCGGTACGCCTGGAAGAAAGGCTCCATGTCGACCACGAGGTCCTTGAGGACCGTGAGGCCCTTTATTGCCTCGACCGTGATCGGCTTCTCCGGGTTGATGTCCTTGATCAGCGTCTTGCAGGCGAGCCTGTTCTTGCCGTTGATCCGCATCGCGTCGGAGCCGCAGATGCCGTGGGCGCAGGAACGGCGGAACGTCAGCGTGCCGTCGATGTCCCACTTGATCTTGTGAAGGGCGTCGAGGACACGCTCCTTCGGGTCGATCTCGATCTGGAAGTCCTGCCACTCGGCCTCGTCGGAGACCTCGGGGTTGAAGCGGCGGATCCGGAAGGTGGCCGTGATGTACGGGGAGGCAGGGGACGCCGGGGGGGTGGCCTCGGCCTTGTCCAGAGTCGGGGTAGCCATCAGTACTTACGCTCCATCGGCTGGTAGCGGGTCTGGACGACCGGCTTGTAGTCGAGCCGGATCGACTCGGTGCCGTCGGCCGCGACCTCGCGGTACGCCATGGTGTGGCGCATGAAGTTGACGTCGTCGCGGTTCGGGTAGTCCTCGCGGTAGTGACCGCCGCGGGACTCCTTGCGGGCCAGCGCGGAGGTCGCCATGACCTCGGCCAGGTCGAGCAGGTTGCCCAGCTCGATGGCCTCCAGGAGGTCCGTGTTGAACCGCTTGCCCTTGTCCTGGATGGACACGTTGAGGTAGCGCTTGCGCAGCTCGGCGATCTTGTCGACGGCCGCCTTGATGGTCTGCTCGGTGCGGAACACCATCACATTGGCGTCCATGCACTCCTGCAGCTCCAGACGGATCGCCGCGACCCGCTCGGTGCCCGTCGAGTTGCGCAGCCGCTCGATCTGCTCCTCGACCATCTGCGCCGGGTTCTCGGGAAGCTCGACGAAGTCGTTCTTCGCGGAGTACTCGGCGGCACCGATGCCCGAACGGCGTCCGAAGACGTTGATGTCGAGCAGCGAGTTGGTGCCCAGACGGTTGGCACCGTGCACGGAGACGCACGCGACCTCGCCGGCGGCATACAGGCCCGGGACGACGGTGGTGTTGTCGGCCAGCACCTCGCCCTCGACGTTGGTCGGGATGCCGCCCATGGCGTAGTGCGCGGTCGGCTGGATCGGGATCGGGTCCGTGTAGGGCTCGATGCCGAGGTACGTACGCGCGAACTCGGTGATGTCCGGGAGCTTGGCGTCCAGCTGCTCCGGCGGCAGGTGGGTGAGGTCGAGGTAGACGTGGTCGCCCTCGGGGCCGCAGCCGCGGCCCTCACGGATCTCCGTGTAGATGGAGCGGGAGACGACGTCACGGGACGCGAGGTCCTTCATGACGGGCGCGTACTTCTCCATGAAGCGCTCGCCGTCCTTGTTGCGGAGGATGCCGCCCTCACCACGGGCGCCCTCCGTCAGCAGGATGCCCATGCGCCAGATGCCCGTCGGGTGGAACTGGAAGAACTCCATGTCCTCCAGCGGCAGGCCACGGCGCCAGGCGGCGGCCTGGCCGTCACCGGTCAGGGTGTGCGCGTTCGACGTCACCTTGAAGAACTTCCCGGTGCCGCCGGAGGCGAAGATGATCGCCTTCGCCTGGAAGACGTGGATCTCGCCGGTCGCCAGCTCGTACGCGACGACGCCCGCGGACTTCTTGACCCCGTCCACCTCCTGGAGCAGGAGGTCCAGGACGTAGAACTCGTTGAAGAACTCCACGCCCTCCTTGACGCAGTTCTGGTAAAGCGTCTGGAGGATCATGTGGCCGGTGCGGTCCGAGGCGTAGCAGGACCGGCGGACCGGGGCCTCGCCGTGGTTACGGCTGTGGCCGCCGAAGCGACGCTGGTCGATACGGCCCTCGGGCGTGCGGTTGAACGGCAGGCCCATCTTCTCCAGGTCGAGAACGGAGTCGATGGCCTCCTTCGCCAGGATCTCGGCGGCGTCCTGGTCGACCAGGTAGTCGCCGCCCTTGATCGTGTCGAAGGTGTGCCACTCCCAGTTGTCCTCTTCCACGTTGGCGAGCGCGGCGGCCATGCCGCCCTGCGCGGCGCCCGTGTGGGAGCGGGTCGGGTAGAGCTTCGTGAGCACGGCGGTACGGCTGCGCTTGGTGGACTCGATGGCCGCGCGCATGCCGGCGCCGCCGGCGCCGACGATGACTGTGTCGTACTTGTGGATCTGCATGATTTCCTCTGGTCCCTCTGGCCCGGCGCCTAGCGGATGTTCGGGTCGAAGGTGAAGATCACCAGCGTGCCCAGCAGGACGGTGAACACCGTGGCGGTGTACAGCAGCATCTTCAGCCAGAAGCGGGTGTTGTCCCGTTCGGCGTAGTCGTTGATGACCGTACGGAGGCCGTTGGCGCCGTGCAGCATGGCCAGCCACAGCATCGCCAGGTCCCAGACCTGCCAGAACGGCGAGGCCCAGCGGCCCGCCACGAAGGCGAAGCCGATCTTGGAGACGCCGCCGTCCAGCACCAGCTGGATCAGCAGGTGGCCCAGGACCAGGACGACCAGGACGATGCCCGACAGGCGCATGAAGAGCCAGGCGTACATCTCGAAGTTGGTGCGCGAACCCTTGGGAGTCTTGCCGGTCCGCTTGCGCGGCGGCTCGATGACCGGGGCCGGGTGGTCGACGTCGTAGAGGCTGACGCCCTCGACGGAGCCGATCGCGGCGGAGGACTCGGTGGACATGGGCCTCAGCTCCCGAAGATTTCGCGTACGGCGTGGCCGAGGACGGGGTACAGGGCCCCGACCATCAGCACGACCCAGACACCCACGACGGACCAGAGCATCTGCTTCTGGTAGCGCGGGCCCTTGGCCCAGAAGTCCACGGCGACGATGCGGAGACCGTTCAGCGCGTGGAAGAGAATGGCGGCCACCAGGCCGTATTCGAGGAACGCGACGATCGGCGTCTTGTAGGTGGCCACGACGTTGTCATAGGCCTCGGGGGAAACTCGGACGAGAGCGGTGTCCAGGACGTGTACGAACAGGAAGAAGAAAATGAGGACACCGGTGACTCGATGAGCCACCCAGGACCACATGCCTTCCCGGCCGCGGTACAGCGTTCCAGCCGGCACGGAAAAACCCTCCGGGAGCAGGGATTGGGGCCGGCCGGCTTGACTGTCGGTCTGGCCCGGCCGGGTACGGTCCACCGGCCCCGGCCATCGTAGCGACGCTTTGTCGGTTCGTTCGCGCGGGGGCCTCTGGTGTGATCAAAGTGGCAATCAAACAGGCACGGACGGGCTAGAACGGACCGGTCGGCAGCGCTGACCGGCCCCGTTCCGTTATGAACCCGATACCAGGTCGATAATGCGGCCCCGGGCGAGTCGCCGCATCTCGTCCGCGGTGACCACCCGCTCCTGGTCGGGTTCGTGGCCCAGCCTGGCCCGGATTCCGGCGAGCACCTGGTCCTGCCGTTCGGCAGGCTCGAATCCGTCCAGACAGATGACGAAGACATGGCCGAAGCGGCGCTCGTACGCGGCATGCGCGGCCCGCAGTGCCAGGTGGGCGGAGCGCGGCGCGGCGTGGTGCAGCCCGGGGGAGACCTCGGTGGCGAGCGCCTCGGCGAGATCCGCCGGGGGCAGGTCGTAGCCCGCCTCGTCCGCGGCGGCCAGCAGCGCGTCCAGATCCGGGTACGGGCGGTGGGCGGCCACCCGCCCGGCCCAGAGCCGGCTGCCGCAGCAGTCCAGCAGGGCAGCCTCGGCCTCGGCGGACGGCGCGGTGTTGAAGCGGTCGAGGCCCGAGGCACCGGCCCGGCCCTGCGCCGGTACGGCGTTCTGGACGGGTACGGCCGTCCGGGTGGCCGGTTGCCGCACTCGCTTCGGGAGGCCGGCGTGGGACTCGCTGGACCTGGGCAGCGTGAGCTCCTCGAATCAACGGCATCCGTGGACCTGGAGTGGGGCGGGACGGGTGAGACCAGGCGGATACAGGGTGAAGGGAGAGACGAATGTGCCTCAAAGCTAGCGAGACCGGGCAACGGTCGTCCGACAGATGCGCAAACTTCACCCGGACGGGAGGGTTCCGGAACGTCTGATGGACCGTACTCCAAGAAGATTGACCGGCTATTTCATGACTTCTGCTCGTTTTCCCGTCAATATCGGAGGTTTCTGACTGATGTCGCCCTCACGCGGCGTCCTTGTGGCCGGTGCGGTCCTCACCGCGGCGGCTGCCGCGACGATCGCCGTCATCGTCTGGCAGGAAAGCTCCGAAACCGGACCGGCGGGGGAGTCCGGGTCCCACACTCGCTCCGCCGCCCCCTCGCCGACCCGGAGCTACCCGCTCTCCACTCCACCCCGCACCATCCCCGCCGTACGCGAGCACACTGCCGCCCGCGGCCCTGGCTGGCGGCCCGACCCGGCCGCCGGAGTCGTGATCGCCCCCGGCAGCGGGACGCTCGCGGACGAGGGGCAGCTGCTCGCCAAGGAACTGAAGATCCACTATCGGGGTGACGTCCCGGCCCGCGCGGGCGACGTGGAGCTGGCCCTCACCCCGGGCAAGGGCACCCCCGAGTCGTACACCCTCAAGACGCACGACGGACGGGTCACGATCAGCGGGCCCGACCAGGCCGGTGTCTTCTACGGAACCCGCACCCTGAAACAGTCGGTGCGCGCCGACGGCGAAATGCCCGAGGGCGAGGTGCGCGACCGCCCCGACCGGCCGCAGCGCGGCCTCAACCTCGACATCGCGCGCAAGTACTACACCGTCGTCTGGATCGAGGACCGGCTGCGCGAGATGGCCGACCTCAAGCTCAACCAGCTCGGCCTGCACTTCTCCGACGACCAGGCGTTCCGTATCCAGTCCGACACCCACCCCGAAGTGGTGTCGCCGCAGCACCTCACCAAGGCGGAGGTACGCCAGATCCTCGGCCTCGCGGGCCGGCTGCACATCGAGGTCGTCCCCGAGCTCGACTCCCCGGGCCATCTGGGCGCCGTCCTGCGCGCTCACCCCGACCTCCAGCTGCGCAATGTGTCGGGTGTGCGCTCGACCGGATCGCTCGACATCTCCAACCCGGGGTCGGCGAAGCTCATCGATGAACTCCTCGTCGAGTTCACCGGGCTGTTCGGCGGCCGGTACTGGCATCTCGGCGCCGACGAATACCTCGCGCTGACGGCGCAGGACCCGGCCGCCTCGTACCCGCAGCTGCAACGCGCCGCCCAGCAGAAATACGGACCACAGGCCGGCATCAAGGACCTCGCCACCGGCTGGCTCAACGACCGCGCGGCGGTGGTGCGCCCGCGCGGCAAGCAGCCCAAGGCCTGGAACGACGGCTTCTTCCGTGACGGAGTCGTCCGCGCCGACAAGGACATCGAGGTCGAATACTGGACGGGCAGGGAGTACGGCGCCCGGCCGCCGGAGGAGTACCTGCGCGAGGGACGGCGCGTGGTGAACCTCAACGACGAGTTCCTCTATTACGTACTCGGCCAGCCCAACAACTTCATCTACCCGACGGGCAAGCGGATCTACGAACAATGGACCCCGCTCGTCCTGCGCGGCACCCAGCCGGTCCCGGCAAGCTACTCCGGGCAGATCCTGGGAGGCCGGTTCGCCGTATGGGGCGACTTGCCGAACGCGCAGACTCCGCAGCAGGTGGCGCAGGGCATCCGGATGCCGCTGCGGGCGACTTCCCAGAAGCTGTGGGACCCGCGCAAACCGGCGCTGAGCTGGGACCAGTTCCGGGCACTGGCCGGGCGGATCGACAAGGTGGGCTGAGCGGGCGGGCCGGATTCCCGGTGGACAGTGCGGGGGGCCGGGGCTAAGTTCGCAAGCCGCGCACTCCGGGGAGGGGCGCGCATTCCTTGCGTTCCTGGCTCAGAATCCTGGGGGGTCCCACTTCATGCTGTGCTCCACCTGCCGTCTCAGACCGCCGGTCACCGCGGACGGGCACTGTCTTCTCTGTGCCGGACCCGCCGGGGCTGCGGCCCCGATGCTGCCGGCCCCGGCCTGCGTCGCGCCGCAGCAGTATCTGCGCTCGCCGGACGGGCTCGCGAAGGCTGTCGTCATTCTGCTGGCCGTCGTCGCCGTGGCGGATCTGCTCGCCGTGGCAGCGGGGCTGAACGTCCGCAGGCTGCTCGCGAACGGGCTGGAGAACGATTTCGCGACGCACGACCAAGCGGAGGCGGCCCTGGCGGACAATCTGTACGGGTCCGCCGGTGTGCTGCAGAGTGTCATGACCCTGGCCACCGCCGTCGTCTTCATCATCTGGTTCCGGCGGGTGCGGCTGAACGCCGGGGTGTTCGACCCGAGCATGCAGTCGATGGCGCCCGGCTGGGCAGTCGGCGCCTGGTTCATCCCGGTCGCCAACCTGGTGCTGCCGCGCCGCATCGCGGGCGGCATCTGGACCGCGAGCGCCCAGACCAACACCGACGGCAGCTGGCGCACGGTCCCGGCCACCCCGATGAATCTGTGGTGGGGAGCGTGGGTCTGCTCGCTGGCCTTCTCCTGGGTCACGTCCCGGCTGTACATGAACGCCGATGACACACAGGAGATAATCGACACGGCGGGCCTGGTGATGGCGTCCGACGCGTTCGACATCGTGGCCGCGGTGCTCGCGATCCTGTTCGTACGCAAGCTGACCCGGATGCAGGGGGAGCGGGCGGCCCTCGGTGTGTATCCGCTGGGCACACAGCCTTACTGATCATTTTTCAGAACGAGGTTCGGAGTCGTCGCAAGCAGATGATGCAGCCGGCGAGTTGGAGGAGTCCCGGGTGGAGGTCGGCGCGTATCTCGTAGCGGATCCGAAGCCGCTTGTCCGCTCGACGACCCAGCGGGCGTAGGGTGCGAAGGCGCGGGCACCCTCGCATAGGCTGGCCAACTCATCCGACGCACTGCGACGAGGAACAGCCCATGCGCAGCAGCACCAGGATCCGCCTGATCGAGCCCACCGACGCCGCCCCGATCGCCGCGCATCGGGTGCGGGACTTCGAGGCTTTCCGGCCGTGGGAACCGGCCCAGCCGGCCGACTTCTTCACCCCGGAGGGCCAGGCGGAGCGAATCGACAGCGTGCTGGCCGGATACCGGGCCGGCACGGTCTGGCCGGGCGTGGTGCTCGCCGACGACCAGGTGATCGGGCAGGTCACCGTCGGAGGCATCCTGCCGCAGCCGCACCTGCGCCGCGGCTCCGTCGGATACTGGATCGCCAGCATCGCCCAGAACCAAGGGCATGCTGGGAACGCCGTTGGGCTTGTACTCCGGGTGATGACAGACGAACTCGGGTTGCACCGTGCCGAGGCGTCCACCAATCTGGAGAATCTGCCGTCGCAGCGGGTGCTGCGCCGCAACGGGTTCAGCCCGTACGGCGTCGCGCACTCCTCGATCTTTCTCGACGGGAGCTGGCGGGACGGGCTGCTGTGGGAGCGGGTTCTCGGCGACTAACTGATCATCTCAGCTTGAGTTCGCTTGTAGGGATCGGCAGTTGGGTTTGTGGCGGCAGAGTTGTGCGGGTGTCGGATGATCTCGTGCCTGATGACCTGTGGGAACGGGTGGCCCCATTGCTGCCTCCGCGTCCGCCGAGGCGCCGGAGGTATCCCGGTCGGCTGCCGGCCGACGACCGGGCTGCCCTGCGTGGGGGATCGTTTACGTGCCGCGCAAGGGCGTGAAGTGGGCGGATGCGCCCACGGAGCGGATCGGCTGCAGCGGAGTGACGGCCTGGCGGCGTCTGTGGGACTGGACAGAGGCGGTGCTCCGCCTCGATGGGCCACTGCTTGCTGGCGGGCGCCTCGTAGCGAGCGGTGTCGAAACCTGTGAACAGGTTCTCCGGACTGCTGATCTTTTCCATGTCGTGGGTGTCCTTGTCTTCTTCCAGTTCGGCGATGGTGCGGCCGACCGTGTCGGCGAGCGCTTCGAGGCGGTCCCGCTCTGCCAGCAGCTTCCGCTGGTGCTCGCGAAGCGCGAGCGCAAGCCACTTCCGTGCGTTGGAGCATCTGGCGCCGTGTGGTCGGCCCAGCTCCGGCGCTGAACGCGGTGACTGGAAGTGCCGCGTCCCCGTTCGTGCGCGCGCGGGGACGGGCCGACGGAGACGCCGACGAGCGGGGAGTGAGCAGGCGTCGTGACCGAGGGCCGGCAGTGCTGCGCGCGGTGATGTCGCGCCGGGCCCGCGGCAGGGCCTGGGCCGAAAGACTCCGCACAAGGCAGGAGCCCCTCGGGTCAGGCCGAGGGGCTCCAGCATGTGTGCGAATGAGGCAAGCGGCCCGGATGCTACGGGGCCAGGGTCAGCCCGATCCGGATCCCGGTGGGTGAACCGAGCGCCGAGACCCCGTAGTACAGGCCGGTGTCGGGCTTGATGCCCGAGGTGCTGGTGTTGTCGAGTTGCAGGACTGTGCCGTTGTTGGTGTCCTCACCGTCCGCGCCGATCGCGATGTCGGCTCGGCTGTATCCGGAGAGGTCGGTGAGCGATACCGACGAGCCGAGCCGGTCGTTCGACTCGGTGGAGCCGGGGATACCCGTCGTGTCCTGGCTGTATCCGACGGCCCCGGTGCCGGTGGGGCCTGTGGCGGAGCCGCGGATCAGGAAGACCTGGCCGGCGTTGCTCCGGTTCACGCCGTCGCGGGTGAGGTCCTCCCCGGGCGCGCCGGTGAGGATGTCGCCGTACCCGTCGAGATTGACATCGCCGATGGAGACGGACGCCCCCATGTCGTCACCGGTCTCGCCGCCGCCCGGTACACCGGTGGTGTCCTGATGGACCGTCTTGCGACCGGTCGACGTCAGACCGGTGGCCGAGCCGAAGACCGTGGTGACGGCGCCGCCCTTTGCCGTGTGCCCGGACTCGGTGGCGGAGGGCTGGCCGACCGCGAGGTCGGTGGCGCCGTCGCCGTTGATGTCACCGGCGGCCAGCGAGCGTCCGCCGCGGGCGTCGAGGATGCCCACCCGCTGCAGTCCGGTGGCGGATCCCTTCAGCCACAGCAGCCGTCCGATGCCGCTCGGGTCGCGGTAGTTGACGGCGGCGTCCGCGTAGCCGTCCTTGTTGAAGTCGCCGGTGACCGCGGCCGCGTAGCTCACGGCAGCGGTGTACGCGGCGGTGTTCAGATAACCGAATTTGGCGGCGCCGGTCTTGCCGTCCCAGGCCCACCAACGCCCCGGCTTACCCGGTGCGACGGAGAAGATGTCGGCCTTGCCGTCGGCGTTGAAGTCGCCCGAGGTGACCGTCGTACCGAGCTTCTCGCCGCCGATCCGGCCGGATTCGGTGACCGAGTAACCCTTGCCGGTCGTGAGGCCGGGGCCGTACATCACGGCGACCGTGCCGTTGTCGGCCTGCGAAAAGTCCTCGCCCGGCGAGCCGATGACCAGGTCCGCGTACCCGTCGCCGTTCACATCGCCCCAGGCGTTGGACGACCCGAACAGGTCACCCGCCTCGGAGCCGCCGGGCACGCCCGCGCTGCTCTGGTCCAGCGTCCGCTTCGCGGCCGAGCCGGGGCCGTCCTCGGTGCCGGGCAGCACGGTGACGCGGCCCGCGCTGCTCGCCGCCTTCGGGAGACCGACGACCAGATCGGTGATGCCGTCCCGGTTGAAGTCAGTGGTCGGGATCGCGGCGTTGCGGGTGCCGTTGGTCGCGTACGTACGGATCGCACCGAGCTTGGCGTACAGGTTCGCGCCCGGGCACGCCGTGGCGAACCCGTCGCGGTGTCCGGCGATGCTGTTGAACGTGACGTCACCGGCGGGCTCGGTGTTGCCGTCCGCGTCGGTGACGAGGCGGGTCAGCGTCACCTTGGCGGTGGGGCTGACGCCGTACTGGCCGAGCTTCCAGGCGGCGACCCGGGCAGCGGACTGCAGGGCGGCCTGGGACGGCTTGCCGGTTTCGAAGTTGCCGAGCAGCGATATGCCGGTCGAGTACGCGTTGAAGCCGTAGGTGTGGGCACCCTTGACCGGGAGGTCGGCGCCGCCGCCGCGGCCCTCGAAGATCTGGCCGCACTTGTCGACCAGGAAGTTGTAGCCGAGGTCGTTCCAGCCGTCGGTCTTCACGTGGTACGTCATGATCGCGCGGACCATGGCGGCGGAGTCGGCGCAGCTGTAATTGTTCGTGTCGACGGTGTGGTGGATGTAGACCGCCTGCACCTTGTCGATGTACTCGGGCGGACTCTCGACCAGAGACTCGTCGGCGCCCCACTGGGCGCGGCTGATGATCGGTGGCCGGTTGACGGTCGACGGCGGCGCGGTCGGTACGGTCGCTGTCGGCTCCGGGGTCGGCGAGGCGGTGGCCGTCTCGGAGGCGGAGGCGGAGGCGGTGGCGGTCGGCGTCCCCGCGTCCGTGGCCGTCGCGGTGTCGGTCGGGGTGGCCGGCTCCGTGGGCGCACCCGTCGGAGTGTCGCTCGTGCTCGTCGCCGACGGACTCGCGGTCTCCTCCGCGACGAACGCGGCGTTGTCCATGGAGTCCGGAGCGACGGCGGCCGCCGGGTTACGGGACTCGGACTTGCTGACGCCCGGATCCACCATGTGGAGCTTGAGCCCCTTGGGCAGCGCCCTTTTCGAGTCGACCTTCACCTGTACGGCGTTCGAGGCGCCGACCCACAACGGCTCGGTTGCCTGCCGCGCGCTCGCACGCTCGCGTCCGTCCGGCCCGTCGGCGGACAACTCCAGTCCCCGCCAGGGCGACCACTTCCCGGTCTCTACGTCCCTGGTTCGCACCTGCGCGGCGCTGTCCCGCTGAGCCGCCCCGTCCCAGCCGATGCCCACCAGCGAGAACGGCTCGGTGGTCGTGGCCGGCAGCGTTCGTTCGGTGGCCGTACCCCCGCCCAGCGCGAGTGACCGCAGCTTCGCCGGACGCTCCGCCGGACCCTTGGGACCGGCAGGGCTGTCGGACGGATTGGCGATGGCGACCGTCACGACGCCCGCCCCGCCGAGAACCACGGCACCGACGGTCAGCCAGGCGCGGCGCTTCAGGCTCATCGGTCTGTATGCATGCGAACTGCGTGGGCTCAAATGCCCCACCCCTCAAGTAAGTCCAATTTTCCGGAAGTTCAACGGGCCCCACCCGTCGCACAGGCGGCCCGGGTTACCCAGCGAAGCCCAGGGCTCAAACGTCACACCGATTTCCGCAAAGTGACGCGCATCACAGAAGGTCGGGGCCGGTGCGGGGCTCACCCGGACGCGGGGAGTTCGCCGCTACAAGTGGCCCGACCGTAGGCGCCCGTGGCCAGAGTGGACTGGACGTGCTGGCCGCGGATGGCCAGGGCGCAGGTGCCGGTGCCGCCCTTCGCGCCGAGGACGATGCTGACCAGGGGGTCCTTCCCCAGTGGTACGGGGACTGTTGCGCGCCAGGGCAGCCGGGCGTTCTGGACCGTGACCGAGCCGTGGTCGCCGCCGTGTCGGACGTACGAGATGTCGGCAGTGCCCTCGCCGGTGACCTCATAGGTGACATCGGCGGTTGGGACGGCGCGTGGTGCCGGCCTCTCCTCGGTGTCGAGGATGCCGTACGTCACCAGGCCGGCGCAGGCCAGCAGTAGCGCTCCAGCCGCCGCGATACCGCGGCGGTCGATCGGGTTCGTTTTTCTGTTTTCGCTGACCACCGATGCTCCCGATAAAGATTGGAATCAAGGAAATAGGTCCGTCTATACAGGGCCTGGAGCAAAGAAATCCAACCCTTTCGCAAAAGGGGCAAATCGTCGCCCGGTTGATCCGGAGGTGATGGCATGCGGGAACGTATGCCCAGTTCAAGACCTTAAGTGCGGTCGCTTGACCAGGCACTGACCAAGGCTCCAGTATCCCCGCTCGAATCCCCGGCGGGGATTTCTCCTTCTACGCCGGTGGATTCGGTCAGGCTGTCTCGAAAACGTCGGGGTGGCTTATTCGGCGTGCTCGATTTCCCGTTCATTGGGCACCTTGCGAGGAGGAAAGAGTGCCGGAAAGATTCCGGCGAACCCTGGCGGCGATGCTCGTCGGGGCCCTGGGAAGCTCCCTCATTCAGGCACCGGCGTTTGCCGCCGATGCCTCGGGGAGCGACGATTCCGGGGTCTTCGACACTGTTGCCGGCTGGTTCCGCGACGACGAAGAGAAGGAACCGGACAAGCCTCCGGTCGGCGGCAAACTGGAGATCCCCAGCCGTCAGAAGCTGCCCAAGGGCAAGAACGAGCCCAGGGCCACCCGGGTCAAGGAACTGTCCGGGAAGCGCACCGCACACTCCCGGTTCTGGCAGATGTCGGACGGTCGGGTGGAGGCAGAGATCTCCGCAGCGCCCACCGCCTATCGCTCAGGCGGTTCCTGGAAGTCCGTCGACACCACGGTGCGGGCGGACGACGGCAAGGGCGGCAAGGGCTACGCCTTCGCCAATACCACCAACACCGGTCGCAGCCACTTTGGTTCGGACCCGGAGCGGCAGTTACTGCGCTTCGAGACCGAGGGCGGACAGGCGGTCACCCTCGGCCTGGAGGGCGCGGCCAAGGGCGTCAAGCCCACGGCCAAGGACAACACCGTCATTTACAAGGGCGCGGTCGCCGGTGCGGATCTCTCGTACGAGGTGGGCGTGGGCCGGGTGAAGGAGAACATCACCCTGGCCGAACCCCCGGTCACACCGCCGAAGTTCGTCTTCACCCTGAAGGCCGGGGAGCTGACGCCCAAGGAGCGGCGGGACGGCTCGATCGCCTTCTTCGGCGAGTCCCCAGGCACTCCGGTCCTGGTGATCCCGCCCGCGTTCATGACGGACGCCAAGAAGGACAAGGCATCCCCCTACGGTCACACCTTCAGCCCGAAAGTCTCCCAGAACCTCAGCCGCCACGGCAAGGACTGGCGGCTCACCGTCACTCCGGACGCGAAGTGGCTCGCCGCGCCGGAGCGGCAGTACCCGGTGGTGATTGACCCGACCATCACCATTGCGCCGTCCCCGACGGCGGCCAAGGACGTCATGGTCCGCTCGGACCGGCCGACGGAGAACTTCGACACCACCTGGGACCTGTCGGCGGGCAAGACCAGCAGCACGGGCATCGCCCGCTCGCTGATCCAGTTCCCGCTGGACGAGATCCCCGCCGGCTCGAAGATCGACGCGGCCAAGCTGAGTCTCTACTACGACCAGGTCCACACCACCGGCTCCAGCAACGTGGACGTGGAGATCCGGCGGGCCACCGGCACATGGACCGAGACCGGGGCGACCTGGAACAACACCAGCGCACTGGCGGGCGAGCAGTCATCCACCACGGTGCTGCTGGACGACGGCGACCCGGGCACGGCCGCGGTCGGTGAGTGGCCCAGGGTCAGCGGTACGGGCTACTCGGGAGACTACGCGTACAACAAGAACTCCGGCACGGGCGAGTCGTACACCTACCAGCCCCAGGTCCCCGAGACCGCCGACTACCGCGTCGAGGTGCACACCACCCCGCTCGCCGACGGCGCCACCGCCGCCCCGTACACGGTCAATTCGGCAGAGGGAACCGGCAGTTACACGGTGAACCAGGCGACCGGTACCGCAGGGTGGCGGCAGCTGGGCAGCACCCAGCTGGACTTCACCAAGGGCAGCACCGGCAAGGTTGTTCTCGGTGACACCGGTGACGCGACCAAGCGGACCATGGCGGACGGGGTCCGTCTGGTCAACGCGGCGCAGATCCGCAAGGACATCGGCGAGTACAACTCCTGGCACAACTTCGCGGTGGCCGACACGGTCCAGAAGTGGGTCAGCGGTACATCCGTCAACAACGGCTTCGTCATCAAGGCCGTCGACGAGTCCTCCACGGCCCCGCTCGGCGGCCCCCAGTACGAGGCCGGGGACTACGACTACGGCGACGAGACCTCCACGATCCCGCGTCTCTCGGTCACCTTCGGCAGGGTCGGTACCTCGCTGGCCTCACCGACCGTGGTGCATGGTACGGGTCCGGAGCTGAGCTGGAGCGCGTACAAGAACACCACCGGTGACACCGGTCTGGACCTGGTCGAGTACCAGCTGCACCGCTCCACGCAGCAGGTCTTCACTCCGTCGGCCGCGACCCTGGTCGCCCCGGTCGCCAAGACCCTGACGGCGTACACCGACACCACGGCGACCCCGACTCCGGACAGTTCCGCGGAGGAGATCGGCAAGTCGTACTACTACCAGCTCGCGGTCAAGACCGAAAACGGCCAGCTGCTCGGCTCCCCGACCCGGGTCGTCGGCATTCCCAAGGCCGGCCGCACCATGCGGCTCATCCAGGCCGGACAGACCGACACCACCCTGTCCGCCCTCAAGCCGACCACCAATCTCAACACCATTGAGCAGGGCACAGTAGGCCAGGACTGGCTGAGCGTGGGCAATAACTCGGCCACGTACGGCAAGACCCGCGCGGTTATGAAGTTCCCCACCACGGGTATCCCCACCACGGCCACGGTGCTGGAAAGCAAGCTCTTCCTGTGGTCGACGCTCACCGAGCGGACCGGCACATCCAAGGCGACCTACGATCTCCACGGTCTGACCAAGGCCTTCGACGAGACCACCGCCACCTGGAACAACGCCACGTCCACCACCGCCTGGACCGCGCCCGGCGGCGACTACTCGGGCACCGTCTCGGACTACGTCCCCGGCTTCAGCACCGACCTCGGCCGCCACTGGTGGTACTTCACCGAGCTGATGAAGTCCTGGGTGAAGACGCCCGCCACCAACAAGGGCGCCCTCGTCAAACTGCGCGACGAGTCGCAGACCGGCCCGCAGGAGCGCTCGTTGTTCCTGTCGGCGGGCGCCCCGGACGTACAGCTGCGACCGCTGATGCGCGTGATCTACGTGGACTCCACCACGGAGGACACGTACTACGCGCCCCGGACCCCGTCCCGGATGACTCCCAACTCCACCTACACGGTGGACTTCACGGTCACCAACACCACCGCCACCACCTGGGCGGCGGGGGCGCGTCAGCTCTCGTACACCTGGAAGCTGCCCGACGGCACGGACGTCACCACCGGCGGCAACCAGGTCAAGACGGCGATCCCGGAGCTGGCCCCCGGCCAGTCCGCGACGATCAAGGCGCAGGTCAATACGCTGATCAACTCGGACTCCGGCAACAAGCGCACGGACTATGTCCTCGGCTGGGACGTCTTCAACCCGGCCGACTCGACGTGGCTGTCCGCCGGAACCGGCGGCATCCCGGTGCTGAAGCAGAACGTGGCGGTCGAGGACCCGACCTCCAACAGCCTCGGCCTGGAGAAGTTCTACTCGTACACGGGCAAGAACACCGGCGCCGGTTCGTCCCTGATGAACAATCTGGCCTCCGGCAACAGTGTGTGGCAGTACAACGCCATCAACAATCCGGGCCGTGGCGTCAACACCTTCGCGCGCCTCGCGTACAACACGCTGGACACCTCGGACACGGTCCTCGGCCACGGCTGGTCCGCGCAGGTCTCGGGACCGACACGGCTCGGCGCTCCGCTGGACTTCCACCCGAATCCGAACCCGACCGAGATCAGGCTCCCGGACGGCGACGGTACGACCCATGTCTTCCGCAAGCAGCCGGACGGCTCGTGGAAGGCCCCGGCGGGTGTGCACTACAAAGTGACGCCGAAGACGGGCCTGGACTGCACCCCTGCCAAGGACCCGATCCCGGACGCGTGGACGCTGACGCGTCCGGACGGTACGCGGTTCCTGTTCGGCTGCGACGGCTACATGACGTCGGTCATCGACAACGACGGCAATACGCAGACGTACACGTACGAGGAGCGCAGGTCCAACAACAAGCCGACCAAGTTCCTGACATACATCACGGACCCGTCTGGTCGTCAGTCGCTCACGATCGACTACTACAAGAAGGGCGACGCGTCCTACGAGTACATCGACGGTACGGGCGCAAAGGTCTCCGGCACCAATCTGACGAACTCGAAGATCTACGACCACGTGAAGTCCATGACGGACATCTCGGACCGGAAGATCAGCTTCTACTACACCGACAAGGGCCTGCTCGGGCAGATCACCGACGGTGAGACGTCCTCCCAGCCGAAGGTCTTCACGTTCACCTACGACGCCACGCAGGGCAACAAGAACGTCAAGCTGGTCAAGGCGACCGACCCGCGCGGCAACGCGACCGACCTGGCGTACTACTACCCGAAGGAGGGCGACGACCCGAAGTACCACTGGTGGACGCAGACGATCACTGACCGTCGCAGGTTCACCACGGACTTCGCGTACAAGCCCAACACCACCATCAGCGACAAGTTCACCGACACCAAGGTGACGGACGCCGAGTCGCACGCCACGGATCACGTCCTGGACGACTTCGGCCGTCCGGTGCAGATGACGAACGCCAAGTCCCAGACCTCCAAGCTGAGCTGGGACGCGGACAACAACGTCGTGCTGATGGAGGAGCACAACAAGGCGAAGGCCGCGTACTGCTACGACCCCAGGACGGGCTATCCGCTGCGTCAATGGGACGCGGAAGTCACCAAGTCCTGGAGCGGCTTCAATCCGACGGACTACTGCAACCCGTCCTCGTACCCGGACAAGGCGACGGCGTTCGAGTACACCACGCGGATCGACGGCTACTCCGCCGACCTGTTCCGCAAGACGTCTCCGCTGGGCAACACCTGGCAGTTCGGCTATGACGATTTCGGCAACCAGACGTCGGTGACCGACCCGGAGGGCGTCGCTACGGCGACGGTCGACGGCGACTACACGGCCACGACCGAGTACGACGGTTACGGCCAGCCGACCAAGCAGACCGATGCCAACGGCCACTCCACGACGTACGAGGAGTTCGGCCCGCACGGCTACCCGGCGAAGATCACGGACGCTCTCCAGGCGACCAGCACCTTTGTCTACGACGAGCGGGGCAACACCACCGATGTGGTGAACGCCAAGGGCGCCAAGGTCACGCAGGCGTACGACTACTTCGGCCGGCCGATGGAGCAGACGTCGCCGAAGGACCAGGCCGCCGGCATCGTCATCACCACACCGGCTCCGGTCTACGACGCCAACAACAACATCGTGAAGGCCTTCGCGCCGAACGGTGCGGAGACCTCGTCGGTGTACGACGCGGCGGACCAGGTCACCGAGTCCCTCGCGCCCAAGGACATCCCGACGGACGACGAGCGGCGCACGACCACCACGTACGACAAGGTCGGAAACCCCCTGACCGTCACGGAGCCCAAGGGCAATGTGACGACGACGGCCGGCGACTACACGACCACGTACACCTACGACGAGATCTACCAGCCTGTCTCGGTGGTCAACGCCAAGGGCGACAAGGTCTCCAGCGAGTACGACGACGTCGGCAACCTGGTCACCGTCGTGGACCCGAGGAAGAACGCCACCGCCGACACGGCCGACTACACCACGAAGTACACCTACGACCTGAACCACCGGGTCACCAGGACGACGGACGCGGCGGGCACGTTCACATCCGTCAACTACGACCTCGACGGCCGAACCGACAAGGCGACGGACGCCGAGGGCAACACGAGTGAGACGGTCTTCGACCGGCGCGGCCTCGCCAAGGAGGTGAAGGTTCCGTACTCGAAGGACGGCTCCGGGAACATCACCTACCGGACGACCAGGATGGAGTACGACGAGGTCGGCAACCAGACGAAGGAGATCAGCCCGCGCGGCGTCGAAACGACCGACGACGCGACCGATTTCACCTCGGAGACGGTCTACGACGAGCTGAACCGGGTCAAGGAGCGGCTCACCCCGTTCGACAAGGACGACGCCAAGAACTCCACCCCGGACAAGACCCTCTACTTCTACGACACGGTCGGTCAGCTGGAGCGGGTCTCGGCTCCGCCGTCACAGGGCCAGTCGATCCGTAACGACACCGAGTACACCTACTTCGACAACGGCTGGACGAAGACGGCCAAGGACCCCTTCGACATCACCACGGCGTACGACTACAACGCCCTGGGCCAGCAGACGAAGAACACGCTGACCTCGGCAGGTGGCTCCTCGCAGCGGACGATGACGTGGGACTTCTACCCGTCGGGCAACCAGAAGGCGCGCTCGGACGACGGCATCCCGGTCGGCAAGCAGGTGGTGGTCGTCGACTCCACCGATGTCAACAACACGGCCACCCAGGGGAACTGGGACGCGTCCCAGGCAATGGGCCAGTGGGGCTACGACCTCCGTACGCACCCCAAGGGCACCGGCACCTCGTCCTTCACCTGGCAGCTGAACATCCCGCAGGACGGTACGTACGAGGTCTTCACCCGGCACGGCGACGTGACCGGTGCGGCCACCGACGCCCCGTTCAGGATCACCCACGCCTCGGGCGAGGTCACCAAGCCCGTCGACCAGACCACCCGGTCCGGTGAGTGGGTCTCGCTGGGCTCGTACTCCTTCACCGAGTCGGGCACCCAGAAGATCACCCTGTCCGACCTGGCCGACGGCACGGTCGTCGCCGACGGCATCAAGCTCGTCCGCGCCAACACGGGCGAGAGTGACAACGAGAAGAAGGACTTCACCTACCGCTACGACGTCAACGGCCTGCTGTCCGAGGTCAGGGACCTCGCCCCCGGGGCCAGGGCCGATGCCTACGCGATGACCTACGACGAGCTGAACCAGCTCGAGAAGGTCGAGGAGAAGCTGGGCAGCACGGTCAAGAACACGACCGCGCTGACCTACGACGCCAACGGGAACCCGGTCACGACGACCCACGATCTGACGTGGTCGAAGTCCGAGTACGACATCCGCGACATGGTCGACAAGATCACCAACGCGGACTCGCCGACGGCGGGCAATCAGCAGATCACCACCTTCACCTACACCGACCGCGGCCAGCCGCTGAAGCAGACGAAGCCGAACGGCAACACCGTCGACTACACGTACTGGCTCAACGGCGCGGTGAAGTCGCAGACCGAGAAGAAGAGCGGCGAGGTGGTGGTCGCCTCGCACGACTTGGAGTACGACCCGAACGGGAACCGCTCCAAGGACACGTCGAAGGTGATGAACGCCGACAACGCGGCGGACTACCTCGACACGGTCTCGACGTTCGACTACGACCCGCAGGACCGGATCGCCAAGGTCACCAAGACCGGTGACGCGGCGGGCACGGAGACGTACGGCTACGACGGCAACTCCAACATCGTCGAGCAGACGGTGGGCGGGGTGACATCCACGTCGACGTACGACCGCAACCGTCTGCTGAAGACGTCTGCGGGCGGTGTCGCCTCGACGTACAACTACGATCCGCTGGGCCGTCTGGACACGGTGTCGTCCAACGGCTCGGTCCAGCAGAAGAACACCTACGACGGTTTCGACCGGATCGCGAAGAGCACGGCAGGTACGGGCGCTTCGGCCAAGTCGACGTCATACGTGTACGACGCCTTCGACCGCACCGTGTCCGAGACCACGTCGGGCACGGGCGGGAAGACCACGGTCTTCACCTACCTGGGCATGGAGGACAAGGTGCTGCGGGAGGAGGTCGCCGGCAAGGCGACCAAGTCCTACCAGTACTCGCCGTGGGGTCAGAAGCTGACCCAGATCAAGCACGGCACCGACGCGACGAAGGAGTACTCGCAGTACCTCTACCACCCCAAGGGCGATGTGGAGGCGATCACCAAGGACGACGGCAACACGCGTGCCACGTACGGATATTCGGCGTACGGCTCCGACGACGAGAAGCAGTTCACCGGTGCGGACAAGCCGGATGCCTCGAACCCGGAGAAGGAGCAGTACAACGACTACCGGTACAACGCGGCGCGGCACGACGACGGTTCGGGCACCTATGACATGGGTTTCCGGAACTACGACCCGGGCCTGAACCGGTTCCTGACGCGTGACATGTACGGCGGCGCCCTGGACGACATGTCCCTGGCCACCGACCCGTACACGGGCAACCGGTACGCGTTCGCGGGCGGCAATCCGATCTCCTTCGTGGAGCTGGACGGCCACCTCTTCGGCATCGACATCTCCCTCTCGGACGTGGGGCACGCGGCCCTGGACGTGGCGGGCATGGTCCCGGTGATCGGCGAGGCCGCGGACGTCGCCAACGGCGTCTGGTACATGGCGGAGGGCAACTACGTCGACGGTGCCCTGTCGATGGCGGCAGCCATCCCGGGCGCCGGCAACGCGGTCACGGCCGCGAAGTGGGCCAAGAAGGGCGCCAAGGCTGTGGACGCGGTCAAGGGCGGCAAGAAGGCCGGCTCAGGTGCCAAGACGGTGGCGGGCAAGCCCAAGACGTCCAAGCCGAAGAAGACTACGGACCAGCCTGCACCCAAGAAGCAAGGCGGCAGTTGCAAGGCGCCGGCGAAGAAGAACAGCTTCGTTCCCGGCACGAAGGTCGCCATGGCCGACGGGTCCACGAAGAACATCGAGGACCTCAAGGTCGGCGAGTACGTCCTGGCCTCCGACCCGGAGACCGGCGACCTGCAGGCGCGTCTGGTCACCGACACCATCGTCGGAAACGGGGTGAAGGACCTGGTCACCCTCACCGTCGACCCCGACGGCAAAGAGGGGGCGGCCAAGACCGGCACGATCACGGCAACAGCAGGTCATCCCTTCTGGCTTCCGGACTACGGCCGGTGGGTCACAGCAGGGGAGCTCAAGTCCGGCATGTGGCTGCAGACTGCGGCAGGCTCCTGGGCCCAGGTCACGGATGTTGATGAGACCGAGAGGACCCAGAGGGTTCACAACCTCACCGTGGACGGCGTTCATACCTACTTCGTGAGCGTCGGCGGCACCCCTGTACTGGTCCACAACATCGGCGCTCCGGTCCCGGGTGCATGTGCTGTCACCGGCGGGCCGTACCGCGGTGGCCAGTACAAGGACCAGCATGCGAAGAAGGGTGTGATCGAGCGTAATCACATGCCGGCCAGTCAGTCGATCAAGGACGCCTTCAGCATGCCAGAGGGACAAGGTATGACCATCCAGATGGACAAGGCTGACCATCATCTGACGGAGAGTTGGGGAAGCAGTTACGACGGGATGGTCCATCGGGCCCACCAGTCGTATCTCCTCAAGCAGGGGCGCCTCACGGAAGCTCTTCAGATGGATATCGACAATGTAAAGTCGATGTTCCCCGGCAAGTACGATGCTGCAATCGATGAGATGCTGACCAAGCTGCCAAATTTCATCGAAGCCGCAAACAAGGCCGGATTTAACCGGCCGATCGTCTAGGTCGGGAGGCCACCTTGATCGATATGGAAATTCTCCCTTTCGAAGGTTTCCCTGAGGTGCGCTTCGGAGAGTCGAGGCAATCCCTCAGAGAGGCTCTCGGGATGCCTTTGCCCTTTCGTCGAGCGGCATCCTCCCCGGTGCTTTCGGATGCGTACGACGTGTTGGGGATGATTCTCGGATACGACGACAGGGACCTTCTGTACCTGATCGAGGTGGCCACACCGGCAGCGGTGAAACTGCGAGGCGTGCGACTGCTTGACCGTCCACACGCAGAGGTACTGGCGGAGTTGCACTCTGCCGGTCTCTCTGTCGTGCAGAGCGGCACGGACTGGGTGGTTTCCGAGATGGGAATCGTGCTCGGCAATCCTCATCAGGATGATCCGGGGGATTTTCGGAGCGTCTTGATTTCCTCGCGGACTCAAGTGGTTCACGATTTCTCCTTCTTTGAAGGTGAGGGGCAAATCGGGCCGGGAGAATTCGAAGTGGAACCGCGCGGTGGTTTCGGGGCCGTACGACTAGGAGCCGCACGAGAGGAGGTACGTCAACTACTGGGAAGCGGAATGGTGTCAGTGCCAGAATTTGGCGCCGTTTGGCAAGACCACTTTTTTTCGGTGGGAGCAGTCGTTGGTTATGACTCCGAAGAACGCGTCATCCGAATCGTCGTGACCCGGCCCGCGCAGGTAGTGCACCGAGGCATGGAGTTGCTGGGACGCCCCTGCGGCGAGATCAAAACAGAGGCGCGCCGACAGGGCGTGGCAGTGATCGAGCGTGAGGCCGAACTCTACTTTCCGGAGAGCGGGTTCAGCCTGTGGACGGCGCGCGCGGGCGACGACGCGTTGCCGGTGATCGCGGCAGCGTTCGTCCATCAGGGCTCGTAGCCGAGCGAAGAGCACTGGTTGCCACTCTTCAGTGGTGACCAGTGCTGCTCTTGCCGGCCCCGGCGATGCGTCGCGCCGCGCTGTCCGCGAACGACCGTTCAGCCCTCAATGCGGACGGCAGCAGTACCTGAGCGACGATCGGGAACGGGAGTAGCTGCATCCGGGCCCTTTGGCCCCCGAGACTTACTCTCGGGGGCCAAAGCCATGCCGACGGGTATAACGCATCGGGTCGGTCAGCTAGTTATAATCTGCCTGCGTTGGCGTGCCGAGATCCTGGATGACTAAGCCGTGGTAAATGAAATTATCCCCTGGGTGGGCCTGAGTGATATCCGGTTCGGTGACTTCAGAGACGTGTTGCGAAATCGACTCGGTGAACATCGGTCGTTCCGGAGGATTCCTGGTCACCCTCTGATCGACCATTACCTGGAAGCTGGCCTGATGCTCAGCTTCGATGAGTCGGACCGGCTGAACTTTATTGAATGTACTGATTGGGCAGAAGCGGAGTTTGCCGGTGTCCCACTGACTGGTAGGCCACTGGAGGAGGTTCTAGCAG
Source organism: Streptomyces sp. NPDC001832 (assembly GCF_040297265.1). Classification (NCBI taxonomy): domain Bacteria; kingdom Bacillati; phylum Actinomycetota; class Actinomycetes; order Kitasatosporales; family Streptomycetaceae; genus Streptomyces; species Streptomyces sp. NPDC001832. The sequence goes on along the minus strand of NZ_JBEOYU010000037.1, from coordinate 31,253 downwards.
GCCTGCGCCAGGGGTGAGTCTCTTTTGAGCTGATTGACTCGGGGTGGGAACTGACGGGACACGGCATCTCTCTGTACACGCCTGCTCCGGATGAGCTTGATGTTTACGTTCAAGGGGTTTCCATTTTCTCTCGCGAGCCTCTTGATCTGGGGCAGTCGCATACTGGTCATGCTGATTCAAGTGATCTCGAGTCCGGTGAACTTAATTTTCCTCATGGTGAAACGCTTTTCTAAGGAGGCGAGAATGCCGTGGACCTCATGTGGGTTGAGTCGGAGGGCGGGCCGATGATTGTCGTAGAGGAGTCGCTGAGGCGCCTCTGGGGCGGTTACACAAACTCCAACTACGAAAACGCGTGTGAGGTCGAAGGCTACGCCGGGCTGGTGCCGTTCGGGGAGCCGTCGGCCCCCGGGTCCGGGCTGGCGATCAACGACATCCCCGCCCCGACCGCATTCATGGAGGAGTTCCGTGCCATTGTTCAATGGATCTCGTCGTCCAGCGATGCTCGATTCGTCGAGGTCGTGCGCGGAGGCATCGAATTCGTGGGTACATGGGTGGACGGCCCAGTCGTGCAAGTGAACGGCCCGCTCGCAGTGTTCGATGCTGCTCTGCCGGGAACGGAAGCTCTTGCGGACGAACTTCTGCTGGTGGAGATCGAGCCCGCGGTCTATCGACTGAGGACCGCGGACATCGAGTCGGACGCTGGTACGTGCGCACGGGTCCACAAGCTCGATCGGTTTACCCAGTGAACCGCGCGTAGTTGCTGTGCATGGCTGTCGGCCGGGATCGTAAGTGAAACCGGACGGTAAGAGGGAAGCCTCGTCGGTCCCCGGCGAGGCTTCTCGTTTTACAGAAGGAGCGTAATGATCTCGCAAAGTGCCTGGCGTCATTGTCACATTGTTCTGGTAGCGAAGGAAGCGGGCCCCTGCGAACACACGGGTTCAATTCCAGCAGCGAAAATATTTTCACCTGGAGAATGATTTGGAAGAAGTAGAAGCTTCCCATGAGGACATGCGTATTGTGGCAGACATCATCGTGGCTGCGGCGGAGGGGGATCTTTCCGCCGGGCTCGATGAACTGAACGAGTCGATGCGGTCGCTGGGGTGGTATCCGGCGGGCTCGGTGGCGCCTCCGTACTGCCGCGAGTGGAGTTCGGGGGATCAGCGGGTTCATCTGGTCGATGAAGGCGACTCCTGGTTCGTAGACCTCACCTTCCGCGAACTGATGCCCGAGGGAGTTGATGAGTTCGGTTATGTCGCAGTTGAAGAAGAGACTGCCAGGCAAATTCCGATCAGCCGAATGATTCTCGATGAGTTGCTCTCCACGCTCGAAGGGAGAGTTTCGCTGTCGCCAGCGCCAAAAACATACTTCGGTGACATCGATTTCGTGGAGGCTTGGAGCTGGGAGATCTCTGGGCACCCATTCGTCATGGGGGTCTCGGCGATGGACATCGACACGCCGGTTCTTGTCATGGCCCGCATGGGACTGGCGCCTGCGAGCGATGACGAGTAGGTCCGGACTCTGACTCCATGTTGCTGAATCACTGATGCAGCAAGGCATCGGTGATCCGGCAACTTTCGATACACAGGCCTGGGCGGACCGCAGTGAATCGCAATTTTTGTTCCGGTCCGTAGGACAGTAGGAGCTCTAATTGGTTGGTTCGGTAGCTGCGCGGGTCCAGGTCGCCGCGATCGGCGAAACCGAAACCCGCCGTGCTCAGCATGTCCAGTCGACGCTCTAGTAGAAATTGGGTGGCCTGAGCGTCACATTTCGGAAGACAGGGTTCAGGCCGTGCGTTGGCTTTTGCAGATGATGCACCGGGGCAACGGTGACGGATTCCACGAAGCGATGCGCATCGCGCGCGGCATTTCGGCCGATGAAGTCAGGATGGCTGGGGAGCTCGCTGATCGCACGGCTGACGCCGAGGCCATCCTGAAAGTGGTCTGGAACTCCTGAGGACGTGCCCATGACCAGGGGTGGTCATGGGGCCGGATCCCGGGGCGACGCGGCGATTCGGGCTGGTCTTACGCAGATCGGCGGCCGGGCGCGTCCTTGAGGGAGGTGACGAACGACGTCCAGGCAGGGGCGGTGACCGTGAGGACCGGGCCGTGGGCGAGCTTGGAGTCGCGGACGGGGACGATGCCCGCGAGGCCGTCGGCGACCTCCACGCAGTCCCCGCCGTCGCCGTTGCTGTGGCTGCTCTTGCGCCAGCGGGCAGCGCCGGGGAAGGCCTCGGCGACCTCCACGCAGTCCCCACCGGTGCCGTTGCTGTAGCTGCTCTTGCGCCAGACAGCCGTGCTCAAGTCAATTTCGTTGCTTGCCATTTCGGTCATCCTCAGCCGCTTGTTCGATCAGGGCGAGGGACGCCTCCGGAGGCAGTGCGGCGGCCCTGAGCAGATCGTACGACCTGCGGTACTCCGCCACGAGGGCCGGATCGTCAATGGTGTCACCGCTGTGCTGGGACTCCAAGTAGACCAGCGGTGGGGCATCAGGGAAGGCCATGATCTTGGCCATGCCCATCATGAGGGGATGCGGCCCGCAGTTCCACGGAAGGATCTGGGGAACGATTCGGCGGCGCCTTGCCAGCGCAGCGATCCGCTTCAACTGTTCGGCCGCCTGTTCCGGTGGAATTACCGGCTGGCTCAGCAACGACTCGGACAGGATCGCCCAGTACATCGGGGTCCTGTGGTCGTCCTCGAAGAGACGAGCACGCGCCAACCGGGCGGTGACCTTCTCCTCCACCTCATCGTCGGGTGCCAGTGGCATCGCCGCACGGACCACCGCCCGCGCGTACGCGTCCGTCTGCAGCAGACCGGGAATCAGAGTCGGGCACCACTCCTCGATGGTCTTGGCGTGCTTCTCCGCCTCCAGAGCGCGCTCGAAGTAGCTGGCATGGCCTCGCCTCTTCGCTTTTCGCACGTCCTCGCAGCGGCGTTGGAAGAAACCGTCGGTATCCAGCGCCCGGTCCACGTGCTCGGCCAGTTCGGCCGGCATGCGGCGCTGTCCGCGTTCGATCTCGCTGAGGTGGCTGGGGCCGTAGAAGCTGCCTTCCACCAGCTGTTGGAGGGTCAGTCCGGCCTCCTCCCGTTTCCAGCGCAACTCCTTGCCGTAGAAGGTGGGCACACTCGCCGACCCGTCGATGTCCTTGCGCTGCCCCATCGTTCACCGCCACTGGTGTCGTTGCCGCCCGTTTCACGGCGTGTCCGCCCGAGTCCCCGGGATTTCCGCGCCGATGCCAACGCGCAAGGGCATACGCGCAGTTCACAGCCGGGAGTCCGAAGCTCTTCCACGGTATGCCGCAACGCGTCAGAGTGTGAGTGATTCGTCACAGAGCGCACTGGAAGGTGTGACACCCCCATGAACGACCACCCCCACGACGGCGCGGGTACGGACGCCGATGTGCAGGACTGCGTGAACGACCTGCGGGCCGCGCTCGCCGCCCACGGCGTCACGCTGCCCTCCCTCGGCATCGACCTGCCGACCTTCGCTGCCCTCCACCGCACTCCGCCGCTCATCACGCTGGGCAACTGCAACCTGCCCACCGCACGCGCTCTGGTTGCCGCGCTGCGCAAGGGAGTCGCGTGATGCGAGAACCACTGATCCTGGAGCTTCTCGCCACCCCCAAGGCCGTGCCCGAGGTGCGCCACGCCCTTCGCGCGTACATGGGCGGCCCCTGTGCCGACCTCCAGTTGTGCGCAACCGAGCTGATCACCAACGTCATCCGCCACCTCGGCGAGGGCGTCCCCGTAACGGTCCGCGCTTGGTGCGACCAGGGCCGTACGCGATTGGAGGTCACCGATCCTGACCCCCGGGCCCTGCCTGTCCTGTGCAGGGCGGCCGGCGACGACGAGACCGGCCGCGGCCTCGCCCTGCTCGATGCCCTGGCGTTGCGCTGGGGCGTGGAGCAGGGCCCTGGCACCAAGACGGTGTGGTGTGAGCTGGAGGGCAGCGACCGCACGTCCCCTGGTGAGCCCCCCACGGTCATTCGGGTCGATTCGGAAGGGATGTCCGTGGGCGTGATCGCAAGGTGAATGCTGCTGTACAGTCCGCCCGCCGTACAGGCTCGGTGGTCGTGACGAAGGAATGGGTACGCGCGAATACGTTTCAGGTGTGTTGCGTTGCTTCTCCCTATGCCGCTCTCGCTCGCCCCTTGCGGCACTGAGGGCGGGCAGTCGGAGCCGGCCGTTTCGAAGAGCCAGGAGACGCGGTCGCCGAGGCCCTCCGCCGCTCCCGTGCCCGATCCGCCGGAGGACTTCCTCGACCTCGCCGAAAAGGCGATGGGGGAGGAAAGCGCGTGGCATCCCGCTGAGCGACGCGCAGCTCACCCTGTCCGGCCTGGAGCTGAATCCGGCCGGCGACTGTCATTCGCCGATGCGGCGCACCGGCTGGCCCGTGACACGGGCAATCGTCTCGAAGTCAGCATCCTGGTGGAGGACTGTGAACTTGTGATGTTGGGCGGTGACGGCGACCAGTAGGTCAACGGGGCTGGCGCACTGATGCCACCCCCTGTCCGCGAGATGTTGCTGCAGATCCGCGGAGTCGTCCCACACGGAGTCGCGCATCGAGTAGTAGGGGAATGTCTCCCGGAGCAGGCCTTCGGCTTCGTAGTACGCCGCGCGGCCGCCGACTGCCCGCAGATATTCCTGTCGCACCGGCTCGCAGAGCCCTACCAGCCCTGCGGTGACGATCTCGTCCCAAGCGGGACTGGCCTGACACCGGTAGAAGCGCACCAGGGCGCTGGTGTCGATGAGAAACAGCTCGCTCACGCGGCGGACCGTCCACCGTTGTCCGGGTGTTCATGGCCGGGGTCGATGACCGAGAAGTCGATCTCGCCATCGGCAACCATCTGCCGCATTCGCTCCACCGCTGCCGCGCGACGCCGCCGGTCAGCGATTTCGCGTAGGGCCGCGTTCACGGTGTCCTTCTTGGTGGTGGTACCCAAATGTCGTGCAGCCTCTTGCAGGGCTTCGTCGTCCAAGTCGATCACGGTACGGGACATGGCGACCCCCAGGATGTGTATATACGTTTTGAAAAGAAGATATCACGAGGAAGTGTCGCCGTGCTCGGCTTCGGGGGCGCCGCGCCCGAGGGTGCCGAACAGGCGGCGGGGGAGGCGACCATCTCCAGGGCGAGGCCGATGTCGGGGGAGTGGCCTCCGGGGCAGCGGGCTCTGTCGGGCCGGTCGGGTGCGGCACGGCGTTCGGGTCATTACGCTCTGTGCGCGTTCGCGCATGGAGCGGCCCCCGGGGGCGCCACCAGCACCAGCCGAGGACCTTCACCCACGAGTGGATACGAGAGGTCCACCGAGATGCTTCGGCATGCTATCGCGCCCCTTGGGCGCTACACGAAGGCCTCGCACGATGTCGAGCGTCATCCGCGTCTGAACAGTGACGCGAAGATCCTGCTCCTGTATGTGCAGGGGCTTCCCGAGGATCAGACCGGTAAGGCGCTGAGTGATCACGCGCGGAAGGTCGGGATCACGGGGTCTGCGTACAAGACCGCGAAGAAGCAGTTGGTGACGCATGGGTTCGTGCACGACCTGAAGGAGCCTGTGGGGCGTGGCCGGTGGGTCACGGTGCACGTTTGCTCGAACGTTCCGCTGACGAGTGAGGACGTGGCTGGGATGCGTGGCGAGCCGTCGCCGGGTGTGCGGTTTCCGGCGGTCGGCGAGCCGAGTGGTCGGGCGGTCGGCGGCTTACTACCAGTAGATGAAGAACTTGATAAGAACTCACCCCACCCACCCCCCGAAGCCGAAGCCGAAGCAGAGGCAGAAACGGGAGCGGAAGTGAGGGCGAAAGTGGGGGCCGGGTCTGACAGCGATCCGAGTGCCGAAGTGGTCCAGGGGGAACGGGTGTTGTTGTCGTTGCGGCACGAGCGGCGGGATCTGTATCTGGGCGTGCGGGAGGCCCGGGGGGCTTGCGGAGGCCGCGGCTGAGTGGCTGCGGCGGGGGGTCTCGGCCGCTGATCTGCGGCGGGCGTTGGTGAGTGGGTTGCCGGAGGGTGGGGTGCGGTCGGCGGTGGGCTTCTTGCGTCACCGTCTCGTACACAAGCTGCCCGAGGCGGCACCCGATGCGGCACCCGATGCGGAGCTCCGTCCGCCGGAGCCGGTGGCGGAGCTCATCGCGTGTGCGGGGCCGGGGGTTGAGCATGTATTCCGGTCCGTGGGTGGTGAGACGCACTGCGGGCCGTGCAGGCGGGAGGAGATGCGCGCCGTCCGGGCCGCCTCGCGCGACGACGGCGCGGCCCAGTCCGACTCCCTCCCGTGGCGAGAACACTTCGCTGCCGTGGCCGCGATGGGCGAGGTGTCTGCCTCCACGGCATGAGGAGCGGGCGAATTGGAGCCCTCTGTAGTGGTCCTGTCCGGAAGGTGCGCGCGCTCGCAAGCCGTCGGCCGACTGTCCCGGCGTGAGGGGCCGCGACCTTCCTGCACGTCAACGGGAGCGGTGCCACTGCCGGTTGCGTCTCTGTGCCGGGTGCCGCGTGCCGCGACTGGCGTCGGCGACGTTCGAGATGAGGCGATGGTTGTGCGCGCGGAAGCAATTCGTCCTCTTCCTGGCCATGAGAAGGACCACAGCGCCTTTCGTGTGATGTTCCCGGGTCTCTGAGCGCTGGGTCAGTGTCGGTGATCGCAGGCACGGCGAAGGGCAGGCGGAATCATGGGTGGGGATGAGCGGACAACGTTTCCCGAAGCAGCGGTGATGCGCTCCTACACATCGGAGTTCGTCGCCCGGCTCACCGCGCGCAGCCGGCTGCCCCTCGACTACTCGGTCGCCAGCCTCCGGCTCGTCGATCTCGTCGTCGACGGCCTGCGGCGTGATCAGCCGCAACGGGACCGCGTCTCCGGGACCCTGCTGGGGCTCGGGGCGTACACCGGCGAGGTGATCGTCCGCAGGGCCGGTGGGACATGGGTGGACTTCGACGTCGTGCAACGGGAGCTGTTCCGGCAGGCGGTGGGCGTGCGGATGCCCGACGGACGGGTCTGGAATCCGCTCGGCAAGGTCGTCAACCGCTTCGAGTCGGGGGCGGAGGAATCGGTACAGCGGCTGTATCTCCTGCTGCACGGGCGGGCGGCGCAGCACAACGCTGTGTGCGGGTAGCTCCTGCGCGTGGAAAACCTGTGACATTTCTGTGGCTCCGGACGCAGAGGGAGAGAGGGGTGTTGCCTCGGCAGGACAGAGACACGGGGGCCGGTGCCGGATCGGGTGTTGAGCAGGGAAGCGTTGGGCACGGGCGAGGAGCAGCACCGCAGGCAGATGCACGACGCCGAGCTCGGTGCTGCCGTCGAGCGGGCCCAGCAGGGGGACGAGGACGCCTTCGCCGTCGCGTACCGGATGGTGCAGCCGGGCCTCCTCGGCTACGTGCGCGGACTGGTCGGTGACGATGCCGAGGACGTGGCCTCCGACGCCTGGCTGGAGATTGCCCGCGATCTGGGGCGGTTCCGCGGTGACGGAGCAGGGTTCCGTGGCTGGACCGCGATGATCGCCCGCCACCGTGCGCTGGACCACTTGAGGAAGCTGAAGCGGCGGCCCCGTGCCACCTTGATCGAACAGGATGTGCTTCAGCTGCCCGGCGGCCACGACACGGCCGCCTCGGCGCTGGAGAGGCTCTCCACCCAAGCGGCGCTGGAGATCATTGGGACGCTGCCGCGCGAGCAGGCCGAGGCCGTACTGCTGCGGGTGGTCGTCGGTCTGGACGGTCCCGCGGTGGCGCGCGTGCTCGGCAAACGCGCGGGGGCGGTCCGCACGTCTGCGTACCGCGGGCTCAAGAGGCTGGCGGAGCAGGTGTCCTGGGGCAGTGGGACGGGCGCTGTGACGAAGAGGGCGCGTCGTACGCTGAGTGATGAAGCATGAGATACGAATCGCAGCGGCCGCCCGAGCCGGCGGAGACACCCGAACTGGCCGCGTTGTTCGCGGCAGCGCAGCGTACCGGGGCACTCGACCCCGGCGACGAGGAGCGCGCGACCGCCGCCTTCGTGGCCGCGCGGGACGAGGGCGCGCACAACGCAGTGGTGCGGTGGCGGCGTCGACGTGACGACTGGCGTCCGGCGAAACGACGGCGCGGTGTGCGCTCGTTCCGGGTGATGCTCGGTGGCTTCGTGGCCGCGGCGACGCTCGGCGGGGTTGCGGTGGCCGCGGGTTCGGGGGCGATTCCGGAACGTTTCGGTGGCGGTGAGAGCGACGGGGCGGAGTCCGTACGTTCTCCGCGTACCTCTCCCGCGACACCCGGTGGGCATCCCTCCGGCGATGAGTCGTTGCAGCCGGACGGCGACGGTACGGCGCCGGGGGCCACGAACGCTCCCGGCGACGTGCGTCCTTCCGGCCGGCCCGACCGGGCACAGGACGATGTCGCGCTGTGCCGTGTGTACCTCAGCGACCGGGGCAACGGGAAGGCCATGGACGCCGCTGCCTTCGAACGGCTGGAGGCGGCCGCGGGCGGTGCGTCGGAGGTGGCGGTGACGGCCTACTGCGACGGGCTCCTCGGACAGCCGTCACCGGGGGAGTCGAAGAAGGCCCAGGGCAACCGGGACGCGAAGGAGAAGGCGGAGAAGAAGGCGGAGAAGAAGGCCGCGTCTGAGGGGAAGCAGGGTGGCCAGGCGCCGTCGAGAGGGAGCGGGACCCGGACCGGGAGCGGCGGCAAGGATGGGTCCGCTGTCGGCTGAATTGCCGACTGTGGCGCTCGCCGTTGCCGCCAAGCAGTCGGGTGACGGCCCCGAAACGAGGACAAGCTCGTCAGCGGGGGAACGGTGCTGGGCGGGATCGCGGACCGGCCGGATCCGGCCCCCGGCTACTGGGCACTTCCGTGCGTCGTGACGATCTCCTCCTGGTCGATCTGCCCACCCTCTACAGCAGTTGACACCAGGAGCGGCCAGTCTTCGAACCGGGAGCGTAGGGGTTGGCAACTGCTCGTCAGATCGGCGGAATACGAGGACGACCGGGGCCGCCACCCCCCACAGGAGAGGCCCCGGTCGTCTTCCGCGAGGCCGTAGGACGACCCCGTACTCCTTTCAGCGCCGTCACCGCGTTTTCTGTCACACCGCCCGGTGTCCGAAGAACGTTGCAGCTTGTACAAGTCATGGACGCGGCCCCCGCGAAGGACGTAGCGTGCTGAGTTGCGCAGGGTGGCGCGGCAGTGATGACCAGCTGCGATTCAGAACAGCAGGGCGGGTTGAGGGAGTGCTGGGGGACGACGCGGAGTTCACTGCCGCGGTGCTTGCGGCACAGGACGGGGACGAAGAAGCCTTCCGTACTGTGTACCGCGCTGTACAGCCGCGACTGCTGGGCTACATACGGACACTGGTGGGGGAGCCGGACGCCGAGGACGTGGCGTCCGAGTCCTGGCTGCAGATAGCGCGAGACCTCGACCGGTTCAGCGGCGACGCGGACCGCTTCCGTGGCTGGGCGACGCGGATAGCGCGTAACCGTGCCCTGGACCACCTCCGGATGCGTGGCAGGCGCCCCGCGGTCGGCGGCGACGAGTCGGAGCTGTCGGAGAGGCCGGCCGAGTCCGACACCGCCGACGAGGCGATGGAGGCCCTGGCCACCGGCCGCGCGATGTCGCTCATCGCCCAACTGCCCCAGGACCAGGCCGAGGCCGTGGTGCTGCGGGTGGTCGTCGGCCTGGACGCGAAGAGCGCCGCCCAGACGCTGGGCAAGCGACCGGGGGCGGTACGCACCGCGGCGCACCGGGGACTGAAGCGGCTGGCCGAACTGCTGCGCACGGACGGCGCGGACCATTCCGACGGCCGACCCGGGGACGGGGACGGCAAGGGCGGCGACGGCCGTGCCGAAGGCGGCGCGGGCATCGCCGCGGACCGTGTTCCCGCGGGCGATCCGGCGGATCTGCCCGCCCCTCACGGAAGCGCGGCAGACCGGACGGCGGAACTCGGCGCCGTGCCCGCCCAGCGCCCCTCCCGCAAGGGTCCGGCGGCGCCGGCCGGTGTGACGCATTCGCATCTGTGGACGCAGAAGGACATGTGATGGCCGACGAGCATTACGAATGGCTTGACGAGGACGCGGCGGAGCGATTGCTCCGCGGCGAACCGGTCGATCCCGTCGGCGGCGACTCGTGTACGGAAGCGGAGAGACTCGCGGCAGTGCTGGACGCCGCCCGGGCCGTCCGCCCGGCCACCGGCGAACTTCCGGGCGAGGCCGCGGCGTTGGCCGCCTTCCGTGCAGCGGCGCACTCCGCGCACGCAAAGACGCGTGCGGCGAACCCGCAGGCGAAGGGGCACGACGAGACGGGCGAACCGGTACCGGCCGACGTACTCGAACCGGTGCACATACGGCCCGCATCCGGCGGCTTCGCCCAGGACAGCTCCACTTCCTCCGCGGCCTCCGGCCGTACCCGCTCCCTGGGCCGGAGCCGGCCCGTCCGCTTCGGCCTGGTCGCCTCCTTCGCGGGCTGCGCACTCGGCGGGGTGGCCGTCGCCGCGAGCACCGGTATGCTCCCCGGACCGTTCGGAGGGCACACCCCCGTGCCGGCGGCCACCGTCTCGGCCGCACCGACGCCCGGGGAACTCGGCTCGGGGGGCGTCACCGACGTGAGTCCGTCCGCACCGCCGCTCGCGTCCCCAAAGACTGAGCCGTCCACGCCCCCGGCGGATCCCTCCGCCCGCACCGGTGACCGGGGCAGCGGCAGAGCCGGCGAGGGCGATGACAAGGACGAAGACGACCGGAAGCCCGACGGCACCGCGAGTGAATCCTCCAACGGCACCGAGGACGGCCACCGGCGCGATGGCACCGAGAACGGCGACCGGTCCGATGACTCCGACAGCGGCAAGCAGCCCGACGGCTCCGGGAACGGCACCCCCGGCGACTGGTACGCCAGGACGCTCAAGGCCTGCCGTGCCTACCGCGACGGCAGGCTGGACGACGAGGGCAGGCGGTATCTCGAAGCGCTGGCGAAGGGCGCCCGCAATCTGGACCGGTTCTGCGACCGCGTGATCGCGAAGGACACGAACGGCCAGAACAGCCCGGGCAGCGACGGCGGTGGCGAGCAGAGCGGCCGCGGCGAGAAGAGTGGCGACGGCGATTCGAACGGGGACAGCGGCGGCTCCGGCACCCTCCCGGCGATCCGCTTCACCACCCCGCCGTCGTCCTCGGCCCCGGTTTCCTAGTGCCGCGACAGGCAGTGAGCCGTGCGCGCCGGATTCTTTTCAAACCGCTCACCACGAGGTGTGACGTTTTTCGAGGCGACGGCGCAGTACAGAGTGAGCCGACTGGTCATCGGCAGCGCACAGAGCCGGGGTTCCCCCCGTACCTGCGGCTCAGCGCATTGGCGCGGGCGGGACACGTTCCCCCGGTCCCGTCCGCGCCCCTTTTCTTCCGGCGGGACAGGCCTTATCCGTAGACGACGACCTTGTCGCCCGTTTGCACCTGGGCGAAGAGCGAGGCGATCTTTCCCTCGTCGCGGACATTGACGCAGCCGTGCGAGGCGCCGCTGTAACCACGGGCCGCGAAGTCCGCCGAGTAGTGCACCGCTTGGCCGCCGCTGAAGAACATCGCGTACGGCATGGCCGAGTGATAGATCGTCGACACATGGTGCCGTGACTTCCAGTAGACGGAGAAGGTGCCTTCGCGGGTCGGCGTGTACTGGGAGCCGAAGCGGACGTCCATCGACGAGACGAGACGGCCGTCGATCATCCAGGACAGCGTCCGGCTGTTCTTGCTGATGCAGAGCACCCTGCCCGTCATGCAGCGCTTGTCCGGCTTGGTGACGGGCAGGGCGGTCGGCGGATTCAGCTCGGCGGCCGTCGGTTCGTGCGTCATGCCGAGCAGCTTCTGCCAGGTGAGGGTGTCCGTCCTGCCCGTACGGGAGAGGCCGCGCTTGCCCTGGAAGGACTGGACGGCGGCGACCGTGACGGTGCCGTAGTAGCCGGTGGGGGAGCGGTCGAAGTGGCCGATCTGCCGCAGCCGGGCCTGCAGCTCCCGCACCTGCTTGCCCTCGGCACCGCTCGCCATCAGCGTCGTGCCCTGCGGGTCCGGCTTCGGTGTGGGCGTCGCGTCGGCCTTCGGGGACGATGATGGCGAGGCGTCCGGCGATGCCGGCTGCGATGCCACGGGCTTGGCATCGTCGGCCGTCGTGGCCCGGGGCGGTGCCGGCGGTGCCGCGGACGCGCTGTCGGCGGGCTGCACCTTGCAGCCGGCGGTTGCGGCGGTCATGGCGAGAACGGCGAGCGCCGCAGTGGTCGTGGTCCCTGCCCAGCCCAGTCCCCTGCGTCGTAACGTGCTTCCGGTGATGCTGCGTACCATCTCGGCCCCCTCTTCTCCGGGTTTCTCCGGTGCTCCATGGGACGGATTCCCGCTCTGCCCGGTTGCCAAAGCCCGCGCATGATGGGGAGAGCGGCGGCGAAGGGCGTGGAGAAGGGCTGTGAGCAAGGTCCCAGCCCGTGCACCTCCACCGGCCTCGTGCCCGTCGCTACAGTCCGTCACCAGAACCCTTGGTTACCGGAAAGCAGTTTTACTGAGCAGCATCAGCGGGAGGCAAGCAGATGACGCGCGAGTCGGAGTCGGGACTGCCCATCGAGCCGGTGTACGGGCCGGACGCACTCGACGGGTGGAACCCCGACGACAAGCTGGGAGAGCCGGGTGCCTACCCCTTCACGCGCGGCGTCTACCCGACGATGTACACCGGCCGGCCGTGGACGATGCGCCAGTACGCGGGTTTCGGTACGGCCACGGAGTCCAACGCCCGCTACAAGCAGCTGATCGCCAACGGCACGATGGGCCTCTCCGTCGCCTTCGACCTGCCCACCCAGATGGGCTACGACTCCGACGCGGCGATCGCGTCCGGCGAGGTCGGCAAGGTCGGGGTGGCGATCGACTCGATCGACGACATGCGGGTCCTGTTCGACGGAATCCCGCTGGACAAGGTCTCCACGTCCATGACGATCAACGCCCCGGCCGCGCTGCTCCTCCTGCTGTACCAGCTGGTCGGAGAGGAGCAGGGCGTCACGGCGGACAAGCTCACCGGCACCATTCAGAACGATGTCCTCAAGGAGTACATCGCCCGCGGCACGTACATCTTCCCGCCGGAACCCTCGCTCCGGCTGATCGCCGACATCTTCAAGTACTGCCGGGCCGAGATCCCGAAGTGGAACACCATCTCGATCTCCGGCTACCACATGGCGGAGGCCGGGGCCTCGCCCGCGCAGGAGATCGCGTTCACCCTCGCGGACGGCATCGAGTACGTCCGTACCGCGGTCGCGGGCGGCATGGACGTCGACGACTTCGCCCCCCGCCTCTCCTTCTTCTTCGTCGCCCGTACGACGATCCTCGAAGAGGTCGCCAAGTTCCGCGCCGCCCGCCGGATCTGGGCGAGGGTGATGAAGGAGGAGTTCGGCGCGAAGAACCCCAAGTCGCTGATGCTGCGCTTCCACACCCAGACCGCGGGCGTCCAGCTCACCGCCCAGCAGCCCGAGGTCAATCTGGTCCGCGTCGCCGTCCAGGGCCTGGCCGCGGTCCTCGGCGGTACGCAGTCGCTGCACACCAACTCCTTCGACGAGGCCATCGCCCTCCCGACCGACAAGTCCGCCCGCCTCGCCCTGCGCACCCAGCAGGTTCTGGCATACGAGACGGACGTGACGGCCACCGTGGACCCGTTCGCGGGTTCGTACGTCGTCGAGAGGATGACCGACGACGTCGAAGCCGCCGCCCTGGAGCTGATGCTCAAGGTCGAGGACATGGGCGGCGCGGTCAACGCGATCGAGCGCGGCTTCCAGAAGAACGAGATCGAGCGCAGCGCGTACCGCATCGCCCTGGAGACCGACAACGCCGAGCGTGTCGTGGTCGGCGTCAACCGCTTCCAGCTCGACGAGGAGGAGCCGTACGAGCCGCTGCGCGTCGACCCTGCGATCGAGGCCCAGCAGGCGGCCCGGCTGGCGAAGCTGCGGGCCGAGCGCGACCGGGGCGCGGTGGACGAGGCACTGGGCCGGCTGAAGAAGGCGGCCGAGGGGACGGACAACGTCCTGTACCCGATGAAGGACGCCCTCAGGGCACGGGCGACGGTGGGCGAGGTCTGCAATGCGCTGCGGGAGGTATGGGGGGCCTACGAGCCGTCGGACGCGTTCTGACCCGTGCGGGTACCCGCACGGGTGATCTCTCGCTGAATGTCCGCGACCCTGGATAGGCTCATGAACAGTGGTTTCCGAAAGGAGGATGCCGTGGCCGTAATACAGCACGAGGAGCAGGTGCACGTGCAGGAACAGCCGGAGCTGACGCTCGGCGAGGCAGCCGACCAGCTCGCACGCTCGCTGCCTGGGCATCGCGTGGAGATTCTCCAGGGGAGGCTCACTGTGACACCACCGGCGGACGGGACGCACGCTCTGGCGCTGTCCTGGCTCAGCGAGGAGTTCGGCGCCCGGGCGCGCAAGGTAGGGCTCAGGCTCGTCCAGGGCGTGGGGCTATGGCTGCCAACCGGCCCCGACGACTACGCGATTCCTGACCTGTCGGTCGTCGAGGCGGACTTCAGGGAGCATCACGCCATGAAGAACTGCTACGCCGCCCACGTCTTCCGCATGGTCGTGGAAGTGACCTCGACCAACTGGGCGGACGACCTCGGCCCCAAGGTCGAGGACTACGCCCAGGCGGGCATCCCGGTCTACGTCGTGGCCGACCGCAAGCACGACCAGGTGCTGCTCTGCACCGACCCCCGGGGCGGCGAGTACAAGAACAAGGCACACCACAAGCGCGGGACCTCGTTCACCGTGCCGGACGTGGTCGGCGTCGAGATGGAGCTCTCCGTCGACCGCCTCCTCGACGGCGACGAGGACTGACTCCGCGCCTTCCCGAACCCCCTGGACGGAGTGTCGTACCCGCGTGCGACACTCCGTTCCGTGCTGGGTATCACCGATCTTCCGACCTATCTCGCCGGCCTGGTGCTGATCGTTCTTCTGCCGGGGCCGAATTCGCTGTACGTGCTGTCCGTCGCCGCCCGGCGCGGGGTGCGGGCCGGCTATGTGGCGGCGGCCGGGGTGTGGACCGGGGACACCGTGCTGATGACGTTGTCCGCGCTGGGGGCCACCTCGCTGTTGCGGACGACCCCGGTGCTGTTCGCCGTCGTCAAGTTCGCGGGTGCGGGGTATCTGACCTGGCTGGCGATCGGCATGTTGCGGGCCGCGGTGACCATGTGGCGCGAGCGGCACCGGCGCGTGGCCGAGCTGACCGACGGGACCACCGTGCCCGAGGACGCCGCGGCGATGGAGCGGCCGTACCGGCGGGCGCTGGTGGTCAGCCTCTTCAACCCGAAGGCGATCCTGTTCCTGATCTCGTTCTTCGTGCAGTTCGTCGACCCCGGCTACGCCTACCCGGCGCTGTCCTTCCTGGTGCTGGGCACCCTGTTGCAGATCGCCAGCTTCCTCTATCTGTCGATGCTGATATTCGGCGGCACCCGGCTGTCCGCCGCGTTCCGCCGCCGCAAGCGGCTGTCGGCGGGGGCCACTTCGGCGGCCGGTCTGCTGTTCCTGGGGTTCGCGGCGAAGCTCTCGCTCAGCAGCGTGTGACCGCGGCGATGTCCAGCGGGGCCGGGTACTGCGCCAGGCCCGAGGCGGTGCGTGGTGCGCGGCCAGGGGCGCCGGCTCCGGCTCCCGGGGCGAACTCGGTCCCGTAGGGCCCGCAACGGCAGCGCGGACCCCGGCGCCCGCTCTCCGCGGGCACCGGGGTCCGGCCGTATGTCAGGCGCCGAGGCCGTAGAGGGCGAACTCCTCCCAGGAGCCGGCGATCTCGGTCGAGCGGGCGCGCAGTGCGTACTGGAGCGACCCGGTGTAGCTGTTCTCCATGGCGACGAAGAGCCCGTTCGACGTGGACTGGAGCGCCCAGAGGTCCAGTCCCTCGTTGTAGTACAGGAAGAACTGCTCCCAGCCGCTCACACTGGTGGAACGGGCGCGCAGCACGTTCTGCGCGCTGCCGGTGTAGTTCTTCTCGACCGCCACGTAGCGGTCGTTCGCCAGGGACTTCAGGGCGTATGTCTCGGAAGCCTCATCCCACTCGAGGGCGAAGCCCTCCCAGGAGCCGCCGACCTCGGCGGACCGGGCCCGCAGCACACCGGTGTTCGGCGCGGTGTAGTTCACCTCGGCCGCGACGAACTGACCGTTGCGGACTGATTGCAGGGCGATGAGCTCAGGCGCCTCGGCCGTGGTGGAGACACCGCCACCGGCGGCGAACGGGGCCTGCCCAGTGCCTGTCTTCTCCGAGATCCGCGCCAGTTCGGCGCCGTCCACCGCCTCCCAGCCGCTGGGAACGGCGGCGGGTCCGTCGGCCCGCGGGGCGGCTCCGGCCGCGGGTGCGGCCAGCGTGGAGACCGCCAGAACGGCACTCAAAGACAGAAAAACGGACGTGATGCGTCGCACAGGTCATCCTCACATGTCGTCAAAAGAATTCGGAGGCGGCGAGAAAACGGGCCTCGTCGGGTCTCCGGTCACTTTCTCCAGAGATTCACGGCATGAACAGCGGCACAGGTCGTTGCATGCGCCGGTAACTGTTCTCTCCGCATGGCGAAGCCGTCCCCGAATTAATCCCCACCCTCGACAACTACGGCCGACGCCCTCCCCGGGCGTTTTCCGCAGCTGCTGCGCCACTTGGCGAAGCAGCCTCAGCGTAACGGCGGGATGCGATTTTCGACAATGATTTCTCGGCGTTCCGAAAGGTCCGGAAATCAGCCGCACTGAATGACGCATTCCGCAGCTCTCCGTCAAGGCTGAAGTTGCCCCGGTTTGATGGATAACCTTCCGCTTTGGGCGAACGAAACTCTTCGTTTCCTTCATGGCCACTTCGCGGGACTGTTGCCCGGAAATCGGCCGCGCCCGCGAAGCGCGGGTTTCTGCCGCGATCACGCCGGACGTCACGTGGGTGTCGTCCAGCGTTCACCACCCGTCGCCCCGGCGGCCACGCCCTCCTTGACGGGGCTGATTACGTTGGGCGGCTACAAGATCGAAGGCGAGGGCCGGCGTGCCGAAACTGTCCGTTGTCGTACCGCTCCACAATGTCGCCCCGTATGCCGACACCACGCTGGGCAGTCTTGCCCGCAATGCGGCCGGGGACGTCGAATTCCTGCTGGTCGACGACTGCTCCACGGACGAGACGCCGTCCGTCGTCGACCGCTGGGCCGCGAGACTCCCGCAGGCCCGGGTCATCCGGCACGACACGAACGTGGGGATCGCCACCGCACGCAACAGCGGGATCGAGGCGGCGAGCGGTGAGTTCCTCACCTTTCTCGACGGCGATGACTGGTACGCCCCCGGGCACCTGGACCGGCTCCTGGAAGCGGCGGAGGAGCTGGGCGTCGACTTCGTCCGCAACGACCACGTCCAGGCGACGGGCACCAGCCGGGTGATCCGGCGGGCCCCCGCCCGGGTGCGGGACCGGGCGACGGACCCGCGGGCGGGGATTGCGTACCCGGCGATGGAGACGATGGTCGACTACCCCTTCGTCTGGGCCGGGCTCTACCACCGACGGCTCTTCGAGGACGGTGCCCTGCGTTTCGACTCCGCCCTGCGCACCGCCGAGGACCGGCTGTGGACCTGGCGACTGCACCTGCGGGCTCGCACCTGCGCCGTCCTGGGGCTCCACGGGATCTTCTACCGGCGCGGTGTCACCACCTCGCTGACCCAGATCAAGGACTCCCGCCAGCTGGACTTCTTCCCCGCGTACGACACCCTGCTGGACGAGCTGGGGCAGGACCGGGACGCGGAACTCCTCCTGCCCAAGGCGGTCCGTACGTACTGCGCGCTGATCGCCTTCCACAGCGAGAAGGCGAGCGAATACGAAGCCGGCACCGCCCGCAGCCTGAGACGGGAATCGACCGCCGCGCTGCACCGCATGCCCCAGGACGTACTGGACCACACCCTGATGACGATGGACACGAAGCGCAGCACCTTGCTCCGACGCCTGCGTGACAAGCAGAAGGCCGCCTGACCCATGCCTACGCGCACCCAGATCTTCCAGGTGTCGACCCTGTACGGGGCCGCCACGCTCGCTGCCGCGCTCGACGCCGGCCAGTTCGGACCACCGGCCGACAGCCGCCGGATCCTGCTGGTCTGCAACAACGCCCCGGTACCGGAGACGGCCGCCGGCCTTGACGCGATGCTCGGCTACGACCGCATTGCCGCCCGTTTCGACTCCGTCGTCAGCTGGAACGAAGCGATCCGCCCGTACCACCCGGGCGCCTGGGGTCCGCGCGCCGAGGACACCGTGCTGTGGCAGCGCGCGCTCCGGCTCGCCTGGGGGCTGGGTGAGGAACCCGTCGAACTGGCCCTGGAATCCATCCAGGTCGACCCGGCCCGCGCACTCGGGGCGATCTTCTCCGAGAGCCCCCTGCACGTATACGCGGACGGCCTCATGAGTTACGGACCGACCCGCACCAAGCTGCCCCAGTCGATCGGCTGCCGCGTCCAGCGCGTGCTGCACCTCGACCTGGTGCCCGGGCTCAGGCCCATGCTGCTGTCCGAATTCGATGTGGAGCCCGAACTCGTACCGGCGGACGCCTTCCGCAAGGTCCTCGGCGAGATTGCCGGGGCGGCGGACGGCGACCCGCAGCTCACCGAGGCGGTGGCGCAGGCCCCCACCGCCGTACTCCTGGGCCAGTACCTGGCCGCCCTCGACATCCTCACCACCGACGAGGAGGAGGACCTGCACATCCGTATGCTGCGCGGGGCCGCCCGGGCCGGCCACACATCCGTCCTCTTCAAGCCCCACCCCACCGCCCCCGCCCGCTACTCGGACGCCCTGGACAGCGCCGCCGCCGAGGCCGGGGTCCGGCTCATCGCGATGGACACGCCCCTGCTGGCGGAGACCCTCTTCGAGAGGTGCGCACCCGCACTCGTCGTCGGATGTTTCTCGACCGCCATGCTCACTGCCGCGGCGTACTACGGCATTCCTGTCGCCCGCGTCGGCACGGGCCGGGTGCTGGACCGCCTCACTCCGTACGAGAACAGCAACCGCGTTCCGCTGACGATCGTCGACCACCTCGTGCCCGATCTGGAGCACCACGGCGGCGGTGATGTTCCCGCACTGCCGCACAGCGCACCGGCCACCCTGGGCCCCCTCGTCCGCACGGTCGGGTACTGCATGCAGTCCGATCTCCACCCGGAACTGCGCGGCGAGGCGGAGGCCTGGCTGCGGGAACGGCTGAACGGCAGCACCCAGCACTACTTCAAGCGCCGCCGTCTCGGCAAGCTCTCCCTGCCCGGCGGCAGCCCCCAGGGCGCCGTGGTCCGACTGCGCCGGACGGTGCGGCGCACCCGCAACACCCTGCGCCTGTGACGGCTGCTCAGCGGGCACAGGCCGGGGAGGCCCAGGAGTCCCGCCCGCGCCGCGAGCACCGATACGACATCGATCTGATCAGACTGCTCTGCTCGGTCGGCGTGATCCTCTGCCATACCGGCTCCGCTTTCCTGAACGCCGTGGACCGCAAGCCGTCGGGCGGTTCGGGCACGTACTGGGCAGGACTGGTGGCGGACTCGGCGGGCCGATTCGCCGTGCCCCTGTTCTTCGCGATCGCCGGGTGGGTCGTCCTCGTCGGCGCCCCGCCCAAGGACGGTGCGCGGCTGCGGCGGCGCATCGTCCGCATCGTGCTGCCGCTCTTCGTGTGGACGGCGCTCTACCTGGGGTGGGGCTGCTTGCGCGGTACCAACGACGATCCGGTCGGTGACCTGGCGCTCGACTCGGTTTTCGCCTCGGTGCGTCCCGCCTATCACCTCTGGTACCTGTACGCCTACATTCCCGTGATCATGCTCCTGGCCTTCACGGTGATGGTGAGGTCGGGCAAGCGGCCCTGGGGCTGGGGTGCGGCGCTCCTGGTCCTGGCGGTGGCACCGTCCCTCTTCGGTGACCTTTCCGCGGTCACGGGCTGGGACGTGCCACGTTTCGGCTGGGGCTTCAGCCCGTACCAGTTGATCTATGCGGTGCTCGGCGCGTTCCTGTTGGCGCTGCCCGCCGGCGCCTTCGGGAAGCGACGCCTGCTGTGGATGCTGCCGGCGGCGGCGGGGCTGGCTGCGGTGATCGCGTACCAGCACAAGGTCCACTACGCGATTCCGTACGCCAGTGTGCTGGTGGCCCTGTTCAGCTTCGGTGTGCTGCTCTCCCTGCACCGGCTGCGGATTCCCGAAGGGTGGCGCCCCCTTCTGACCCGGCTGGCCGACGCGTCGTTCGGCGCCTACATGGTCCACGTCCTGATCCTCGGCGTGCTCACGGACCTGTTCGTCTCCGCAGACCTGACACTGCCGGCGGCCGCGGCCCTGGTCCTCGCGGTGACCGCGGCGACGACGGTGCTGTCGTTCGGCGCGAGCCTGCTGTGGGCGCGGCTCGGGATGAGCCGGATGCTCGGCTGAAAGGCTGTGGGGTGGCCGCCCGATCAGAGGCCACCCGACAGCCTCTGAGCCGCCGGGTCCGGACGGGCCGCACGTGGCGCCCGGACCCGGGGCGAGAGGCGCGCGGCGCCCGGACCCGGGGCGAGAGGCGCGCGGCGCCCGGACCCGGGGCGAGAGGCGCCCGTCAGCGCAGCACGGTCCGCCCCAGCCGGCGTGCACGGCTCGCCGTCCGCCGTAGGGCCGGATTGCGGGAAAGAGCGGCGAGTTTGCCGGGCAGGCCACCGGGGAGCCCGAGCACCGTCAGTTTGCGACGGGAGAAGAACTGTTGTTCGTCCGGTGTGACACCGTCCGCGAGATACGCAGCGGCGGCCGGCCTCAGATGCGGGTAGATCCGCGGCTGCATCATGAACCCGATGGTGGTCACGAGCCGGCCCGCATCCCCGGGCGTCCGGGTGCGCCCCGTTTCGAGCTCGGGCAGCAGGGTGTGGGCGAGAACCGCCGGTACACGATTGCTGTTCTGGAGCGGAGTCAGGCGCTTCAGCAGCGTTCCCGTCCCGGTGCGGGCGGTTTCCAGACCGTACAGCTGCCGGGCGGTGAAGAGAGCGGTGGAGAAGCAGCCCACGACGAGTGCCGGCCGCAGCTGCTCGTACAGCGTCTCGGCGAGCACCGGCGCGTCGAGAACGGTGAGTTCCACACCGAGCCGTCCGGCCTCGGACTCCAGGAGACGGGACCATCGGGCGGGCGCCGTCGGATGGGGCTTGAAGACGATCTGCCGGTGCCCGCGTGCCGTGGCGCCCCGCAGCATCCGCAGGTGGAGATCCTCTTCCTCCTCGGCCGTGAGGATCCCCAGCGCCGAGAGGTACTGGCCGAGGAGGAGCGCCGGACTGCTGTACGGGACATCCGGTGCGGGCGAGACCGCCCCGACTTCCCCGAGGACCCTGCGGAAGGTGTCACCGGGGACGATCTGCGACTCCACGCCGAACTCCGTCAGCAACAAGGGCTTCAGCCCCGGCACCAGATCGAGGTGGAGAAGCCGGCGCACGCGCGTACCGAGCAGCGGATCGAGCTTGATCCGGGTGGGCCCGTAGCTCATCAGCCCATCCGCGTAAACATCCACGGCCGCCCCCATGAAGATCCCGGTGACGGCGAGAGCCGGGTTGACCTGGATGGATTCGACGGTGAACTCGACATCGTCGTCGCCGAGCTGCCACAGCCTGCGCAGATGGCGTTCCCAGAGGGGAATGTCCTCGGGCCGCGGCGACCAGCCCGACGGATGGAACGGTGCGATCGCCGCGTTCCAGGAGAGCACGTCGTCGAACCGGCCGCGAAGCGCTTCGAAGCCCGGCATCTCATCGAGCGCCGGTGCGACCTCGGGGACGGCGGCATTGTTGCTGATCAGCAGAATGCGCCGGTGCGCAGGCCGGACAAGGTCCGCGTCGACGGCCGCGGCCAGGGTGGCCGCACCGTAGAGGGTGGACGCGCAGAAGATCTGGGTGGTCATGCACTGGCCCCCACACCGGCGAAGGGCCGGCGGCGCAGCCGCCGCAGCCGGGCGGACCTATTGATACCCATGGAGTCGATCGTCTCTTCCAGAATGTTTTGCGGCATGCGGCGCAATGCGCCCGCACTCATGGTGAGAAGGCTGCGGGCCACGGCCGGTTCGAATTTGGAAATCGTCGCCAGGTGATGGGAGATAACCGCGCAATAGGTGCGTACGGCTTTCGGTAGCAGCGCGTCGGCCTCCGGATCTTGTGCGGTCTCCTCCAGTACCTGATCGAATGCGCGGATGAAATCGAGCTGCCGGAGATCACCGATCTGGGTGAGCGAGGAGGAAACGCCGCGCCGGTAGAACACTCCGAGCAGCCCGACCGCGGCGAACGACTCCGCCTCCCGGTGCAGCCGCCAGATCCACGGCCGGTCCTCGGCGGTGCGCAGTCCGTCCGTGAAGTGGATCAGACCGCGCTCGACCAGGCGGCGGTGATAGGCGCCGGCCCAGGCGTACGGGTAGTCGACGGAGGTGGTGCGGCCGGCCGGGAGAATCGCATCGCGCGGACGCATCGGCACGTCGCGCAGGCCGAGCGGCACTCGGTGTACGGTGCGTGATTTGGCGTTGCACTGCACGTGGTCGGTCCGTACGAAGTCGCAGCCCAGACGGTCCATCGCGGCGACCAGATCGGCGCAGTGTCCGGGAGCCAGCCAGTCGTCGCCGTCGAGGAACGTGACGTACAGGCCGCTGGACGCGTCGAGACCCGTGTTGCGGGCGGTCGCCAGCCCCTGGTTTTGCTCGTGCCGTCTCAGGACCACCCCCGGAATTTCGTCCCGCGCCCGGCGCAGGATGTCCGCGGTCCCGTCGGTCGAGGCATCGTCGACGAGGATGAACTCGAAATCCTCGCGCGCGTTGGCACGCAGGCTTCTGAGGGTTTCGGGGGCGTATGTCTGCACGTTGTAGAACGGCACGATGACGGAGAGCTTAACCACCTGCGTCACGCTAGGGGCGGGTTCGGCATTTACCTTGTCCCGGGAAAAGACTGTGGGTGAACGGAGCATGTGGGAATGGTGAACCGGGGTGAATCCATGGGTTGCCCGGCCATTTCCCGGACCGATTAGCCAATCGTCGGTGGGCTGTTAACCATTTGTTGCCGCCGTGTTGGGCTGCCCATCGAAATGCCTTCCTAAGTTCTGGGACGTGCCCCCACGTACCGATAAGACGACCGCCCTCCGGGTCGCTGTACTCGCAGACTCCGACACCCGGTGGAAATGGGGCGCGCTCACCGCGCGCC
Source organism: Streptomyces sp. NPDC001832 (assembly GCF_040297265.1). Lineage (NCBI taxonomy): Bacteria > Bacillati > Actinomycetota > Actinomycetes > Kitasatosporales > Streptomycetaceae > Streptomyces > Streptomyces sp. NPDC001832. The sequence continues at coordinate 8,174 of NZ_JBEOYU010000037.1, read as the reverse complement.
GCCTCACCACCGGTGCCTCTTCGGGGCCGGCGCGGTGCGTCGAGATCAGCGGACTCCTGCTGCGCGGGAGGGCCACCCCGACCCCGCGCCAGCTCGCCGAGGTCGGCGACGTCGGTATCGACGCCGGCCGGGTGCGCGAGGTGACGGCCGTCGAATTCCTCCACACGGTGCGGGACGAGGGATACGACGTCGTCGTACTCGCCCTCGTCGGGGGAGCCGTCCAGGCGATGCTGCACGGCCTCGCCGCGCTGCGGCTGCCGGCCAGGCCGGTCGTCGTCACCGGCTATGTCGGTGTTGTCTACGAGAAGCTCGCCGACGGGCTGCTGCTGCGGCACGGTGCGGACGTCGTCCTCGCCAACTCCCGCCACGACGCGGAGCGTTTCCGCGCGGTGTACGAAGGAGTGGGCGCCGATGCCTCGGCCGTCACGGAGACCGCCCTGCCGTTCCTCGGCGGCGAACCGCACCGCCCGCAGCAGGGCCGCGACACGGTCGTCTTCGCCGCCCAGCCCTCCGTACCGGCCTCCCGCGCCGACCGTACGTATCTGCTGCGCAGACTCGTCGAGCACGCCAGGCTGCACCCGGACCGCGAGGTGCTGCTGAAGCTGCGCTCCAAGCCCGGCGAGCACACCACGCACATCGAGGAACTCCCGTACCAGCTGCTCGCCAAGAAGCTGCCCGGCGGGCTGCCGCCCAACTTCCGTCTGGTGTACGGGCACATGGGCGAGGTCCTGGACCGCACCGACCTGCTGGTCACGGTCTCCTCGACCGCCGCGCTGGAGTCCCTGCACCGGCGCATCCCGACCGCGATCCTCACCGACCTCGGCGTCCGCGAGACCCTCGGCAACCATCACTTCATCGGCTCCGGTCTGCTCACCTCCTGGGACCACCTGGACGGCGGCTTTGGTCCGGAGCCCGACCCGCAATGGCTGGCAGGCCAGGGCGTCGCCGCCGACGGCACGTACGCCACGGCCTACGACAATGCCCGCGCCCGCGTCGACGCCCTGCTCGCCGCGGCCCGCCTGCCCGACCTCGCCCCGTACTACACACCGGCCACCGCGCCCGGCTACCTCCCCGGCATCCTCGCCCGCCACCACCTGGCCCTCGACGGCCACCCGCTGCCGGGCACGGACCGGCCGCGCGAGACCGGCGGGGTGCGCGGCGCGGTGCGCGGCGCGGTACGGGAAGCGGCGCGGGGCGCGTACCGGCAGGGCGTCCAACGGGTCGCCCCGGTGATCCGACGGATGGGCGAGCTGTGAACACCACTTCAGGAGCAGAGATGACCCCGACCCCCACCGTGCTCGCCGTGATCCCCGCCCGCGGCGGATCCAAGGGCGTACCGGCCAAGAACCTCGCCCAGGTCGGCGGCGTACCGCTGGTCGCCCGCGCCGTACGCGCCTGCCTGGCCTCCCGCGAGGTCACGGATGTCGTCGTGACGACCGACGACGCGGCCATCGCCGACGCCGCCCGCGCCGCGGGCGAGGCTCTGGGCGCCCCGGAGCGGGTGCACATCGTCCAGCGCCCCGCTGCCATCGCCGGGGACAAGTCGAGCAGCGAGGACGCGGTGCTGCACGCCCTGGACGCGTACGAGGCGATGCACGACCGGACGGCCGACGTGGTGCTGCTGGTCCAGTGCACCAGCCCCTTCGTCGTACGGGAGGACATCGACGGCGTCGCCGCTGCCGTCGCCCACAACGGCGCCGACACGGCGGTCACGGTCGCCCCCTTCCACGGCTTCCTCTGGCGCGACGGCAGTGCGCTGGAGGAGGACAACTACGGCGTCAACCACGACAAGTCCGTCCGGCAGATGCGCCAGGACCGCCCGGAGGACCTGCTGGAGACCGGCACCGCGTACGCCATGAACGCCGCGGGCTTCCGTACCCACCGCCACCGCTTCTTCGGCCACACGGCCCTGGTGCGCACCGACGCCGCCCGGGTCCTGGAGATCGACGACCCGCACGACCTGGCCCGCGCCCGCGCCCTCGCACCCCTCCTGGACCCCGCACCGCTGCCCACCCGTGACGACATCGACGCCGTCGTCCTCGACTTCGACGGCACCCAGACCGACGACCGGGTCCTCATCGATGCCGACGGACGCGAGATCGTCGCCGTCCACCGCGGCGACGGCCTGGGCATCGCGGCCCTGCGCAAGGCCGGCCTGCCGCTGCTGATCCTCTCCACGGAACAGAACCCGGTCGTCGCGGCCCGCGCCCACAAGCTCCGGATCCCGGTCCTGCACGGCATCGACCGCAAGGACCTGGCGCTCAAGCAGTGGTGCGACGAACAGTCCATCGCCCCGGAACGCGTCCTCTACGTCGGCAACGACGTCAACGACCTGCCGTGCTTCGCACTCGCCGGCTGGCCCGTCGCGGTCGCGAGCGCCCATGACTCGGTACGGGCCGCCGCCCGCTCCGTCACGACCACCCCCGGCGGCTTCGGCGCCATCCGCGAAATCGCGGCGTGGCTGCTGGGCCCCACCCTCACGACTCCCACTGCCCAGTCCCCCAAGTAATCCCCGGGTCCCCCAAACCCGATCGAGCTAAGGAAACACACCTCATGAGCACCTCCCGTCTGCGCACCCTCGGCACCCGCACCGCGGGTCCGGGCCGGCCCGTCTACGTCACCGGCGAGATCGGCATCAACCACAACGGCGACCTCGAAAACGCCCTCGCACTGATCGACGTGGCGGCCGAAGCCGGCTGCGACGCCGTCAAGTTCCAAAAGCGCACCCCGGAGATCTGCACCCCGCGCGACCAGTGGGACATCGAGCGCGACACCCCCTGGGGCCGGATGACGTACATCGACTACCGCCACCGCGTCGAGTTCGGCGAGTCCGAGTACCAGGCCATCTCCGAGCACTGCGCCAGGCGCGGCATCGACTGGTTCGCCTCCCCGTGGGACACCGAGGCCGTCGCCTTCCTGGAGAAGTTCGACGTGCCCGCGCACAAGGTGGCCTCGGCCTCCCTCACCGACGACGAACTCCTGCGCGCCCTGAGGGCGACCGGCCGCACGATCATCCTCTCCACCGGCATGTCGACCCCGCGCCAGATCCGCCACGCGGTGGAGGTCCTGGGATCGGACAACATCCTTCTCTGCCACGCCACTTCGACGTACCCGGCCAAGGCCGAGGAGCTGAACCTGCGGGTCATCAACACCCTCCAGCAGGAGTACCCCAACGTCCCGATCGGCTACAGCGGCCACGAGACCGGCCTCCAGACGACCCTCGCGGCCGTCGCCCTCGGCGCGGCGTTCGTCGAGCGCCACATCACCCTCGACCGCGCCATGTGGGGCTCCGACCAGGCCGCCTCCGTCGAGCCGCAGGGCCTCACCCGTCTCGTCCGCGACATCCGCACCATCGAGGCGTCGCTCGGCGACGGCATCAAGAAGGTGTACGAGTCCGAGCTCGGCCCGATGAAGAAGCTCCGCCGGGTCGCGGGCGTCATCGCCGAGAGCGCCGAGGCGGCCCCGGCCGCCGTGCCGGTCGCGGTCTGACGGGCCGACCGGTGAACCTCGCCTTCGTCGAGAGTCCGGTCCAGCTCCTGAACGTCCTGGAGTGGGCCTACACAGAGGGAGGCGACGACCAAGTCCTCACCGACATCACGGTCGTCGTCCTCCCCCCGGTCGACCCGATGTCGCGCGGCCAGCTGCGCCGGATGGCGGAGCTGGCCCGCGACGAGGGCATGAACGTCCGCTGGCAGGAGGCGCGCGGCGGCGCCGGCGCGCCCCTGAAGACCCTGCGCTCACTGGCCGGACTTCTGCGCAGGGCGGAGCACATCGTCATCGGCGACCCGTTCTCCCGCTACGTCCAACTGCTGCTCACCCTGGTCCGCGCCCGCCGCCTCACGGTGGTCGACGACGGCACGGCAACCATGGAGTTCGTCGCCCAACTGGCGCGGGGTGAACGCCTGGTGCGCTGGCACCGCAAGGGCAGCTCGGGCCCGCGCGAACTGGTCCTGGCCCCGGTCACGGCCCGCGCCCGCAGCCGCTTCACCCCGTCCGCCACCCGTACGGTCGAGGTCTTCACGGCCATGCCGGTCGAGGCTCCGCCCGGCGTCACCGTCACCCCCAACACCTTCGCCTGGACCCGCGCCCGCTTCGGCCCGCCGCTGCTCACCAAGGGCGCGGACCTGGTCGGCACCTCGCTGGTGGAGACGGGCGTGGTCGACCAGGACCAGTATCTGGAGGCGGTCACCTCCCTGGCCCGCAACCACCACGCCACCCGCTACTTCGCCCACCGCCGCGAGTCCACCGAAAAGCTTCACGCCCTGGAAGCCGCCACGGGCCTGGAGATCGTCCGCCCTGACCTACCCCTGGAACTCATAGCCCGCCGCGGCCCCATCGGCCGCACGATCCTGAGCTTCCCCTCCACGGTCGTCCACACCCTGCCCCTCGCCCTCGCCGGCACGGACGTCAAGGTCGCGGTCTGCGACATCGCCCCGGAATGGCTCCGCGACACGGCCTCCCCGCGCGCCCACGGCTTTCTCTCCGGCGTCACCGAAACCGCCCGCGACGTACAACGCCTGGCCCCGTGGCGGGCGACGGCCATCACGGAGGCATGAGGGCCGTCACAGCCCCCACCCACGTTCGCAAACGTGACACCCGCACCCTGGGTGTCACGTTTGCCAGAGTGTCGGCGGCCCGCTCAGGGCCGAAGACGAGCTGAGTGCTGGTGACCGCGCTGACGAACACCGAGGGCTCTGTGTCCAGCAAGTGTTTGATATGAGGCAAGTTCTAATCGCCCGAGAAGCCGAAGATTCCCAGGTGGGTGGGCCTGCCATCGGAGTAGAGGACGACGTAATATCCGGTCCACCGCATCCGACACTCGCCGAGCAGGCTCCGCACGTGCTCCTCGTGGCTCGTAGCCTCGTTAGCAGCGGCAACGAGTTCCTCGTACTGCTTGACCGTGGGGCGGTCTGTACCGAAGTGGTGAACCACCCGGCTGAGTGCCAGAGGGCGCAGAGTGCCGTAGTCAGAGGCACGGGACCCCACCGGCGGGTCGTGTTGCACACCCCAGGTGCCCAGGAACTGCTCGACAACCTGTTGGCCAACGCGGGCGTGCCTGGGCTATCCGGAGATGGTCCTGAGGTCGGCGGCACGGGTCAGATCGCAGCTTGCGTCCCACAACCGCGCCGCGACGGAGAGGTCGGCGAGGTGGTTCCACACCGGTTCACGTCGGGGCTCGCCGCGCAGGCCGAAGACGCGCGGTCCCCACAGCTGGCCTCCACGCACGGCCGGGTCGAGCACCGCCCGGACCGCGGGCCATGCACCGGCGTGCTTGCCCTGGACGAGGAGGGCCGCAGGTGCAGCGCTCAGCCGTGCGCCGGTGGTTCGCACATGGACCGGTGGCCGTGACGGGGTGAGGGAGTCCAGCGCGCCGCCGGGATGGACCACCACGCTCGCCACCGTGCTGCCGACAGCACGCAGGCGGCGATCGAGTTCGACGCCGAAGTACATCTGTGCCAACTTGGAGCGGCCGTAGGTGCGCTTGGGTCGGTAGTCCTTCCGGGACTGCAGGTCGTCCAGGTCGAGCCGCTCGGACTTTGCCGCGAAGCTGCCCATGGTCACAATGCGGGCCGCAGGCGCAGCTGACAGCAGCGGCATCAGCCACTGGGTCAAGGCGAAGTGCCCGAGGTGGTTCGTGCCGAACATGAGCTCGTGACCGTCCCTGGTCTCCTTGCGCGGCGGGTCGTCGAGCGCGACGCCGGCGTTGTGGACTACCGCGTCAAGGCGCTCCACCTCAAGCGATTCCACCGCTGTTTCCAGCGACGAGAGGTCGGCGAGGTCCAGCCGTACGGCCCGCACTCGCGAACCGGGCACCCGCGCACGGATCGAGGCCGTGGCAACCTCGGCCTTGGCGGGATTCCGGCTGCCGAGTACGACGGTGGCTCCGGTGGCCGACAACTGCTCCGCGACGAAGTACCCGATGCCGGCGTTGCCGCCGGTGACCAGGAAGACGCGACCATCGGCACCGGGCAGCCTTTGGACATTCCAGGGCGGGGTGGAGGATGTGGACGGCATAGCGACGGGGCTCCCTTGCTGTTGAAGGCGGCTGCGGCTGCTCCCTTGGGTAACTCGACACCCACGGTTCCAGCGGCCACCGACACATCGCCTCTGGATCACCGACAGTCCCGCCGGACGGCCGACATCCTGCCGACGCGGCCTCATGGACGTCGTACTGAGGTACTGCCACCACGGTTGCCTCGCAGGATCGGATCGGCGGGCTGGACCAACTGCCGGACGAGGTGTGCCGAAGGGCACGGGCGCCCTTGCGGCAGGATTCGCCCGACGCGCCAGCACTGAGCAGGCCGGGCCGGCCATGGGTGAGCCCATCTGACGCCCCCTGGGCGGGCAACTACGCGGCGCGCCTGTTCGAGGTCTCGCTCACGGTGGTGAAGCCTCGTGCCAGCAGGTGGGAACGCCCGTATGCTGGCCATGTACCGCCCGTCCAGGTCATAGCGAGACTGCCGGTCGAGCGAGGAGGTGAAAGGGAATGAGCGCTGCCATCGACCACACCGGTCCCTGGACCGTCGCCGACGTCCTGGCGCTGCCCGAAGACCGCACGACCCGCTACGAGCTGCTGGGAGAGTCCCTGCTGATGTCCCCGGCACCCGGCGTCCGTCACCAGCGGGCCTCATTCCGCCTCCACGTGGCCCTGGACGCGGCCGCCCGGGCCGTCGGTGCGCCGGTGGAAATCCTGGAGGGTGTCAACGTCGTCCTGCCGTCCGGGCTGGTTGTGCCCGACCTGGTCGTGGCCGACGCCGGCGCAACCGCCGACGACCCCGTGACCGTCGACATCGAAGCGGTTCAGCTTGTCGTTGAACTTGTCTCCCCTGGCAACCGCACCATGGACCGCAGGATCAAGCCCATGCTGTACGCGGAGGCCGCCATCCCGCATTTCTGGCGACTCGAACTCGACCCGGCCCCCATGCTCGTCGTCTACGAACTGCATGGCGGTCGCTACGTAGAGCGGACCACGGCACTCGCTGGCGCGACCACCCGCCTGGACGCTCCGTTCCCGTTTGCAATCGATCCGGTTGGGCTCTCCCGACAGTAGACGCCGTCTGACGGCAAACACTGACGGCAATCGGAACCGTCAACGACGCACGTGGACGTGGAGATCACGGGCCTGGTCGGTACCTACACCGACCCGAAACACATCATCGGCCCGGAGTTCGAGGTGGTTACGGTCGGCGCTGCGCTCCACCGAACGCATCCGGCGCGAGGGCCCGATGAGTGAAATCGGGCAATGCGCTTCATTACCCATCCCGCCCGTACGGCCTCTCAAGGTTTCTACGACCGTGCCGGCCAGATCAGCGCCTGGGCGACGATGACGTTCTCACCGTTGAAGGTGACGGCGGGGCCTTCGTGCAGTTCGTAACCAAGGCCAATCGCCTCGCTCACCCGGTGGCAGAACGTGGCGTCGTCCGGGCCGGTCAAGACTCGGTAGACGGGCAACCCGTCCGGTGGTGTGCTCATGAGCGAAGGATCTCAGGCCAGCTCCAGGTGTCTATGAGCACCCCCAGCTCAATCGCCCCCAAAGCCGTTACGGTCGGCGCTGCGCTCCACAACGACGCCGCAGCTCCCCGGTGGTGGATCTCGCTGAGCGGCTGGGGCTGGACAGCCCTTAGCTTCAGTGCGCCTGACGTGCTGCGGTTCGGATTCACGCCGCTCTACCTGGGGTTCACGGAAGTGAAGCGGGCCGCGCGGGTATTGGCGACGATCTTGGGCTGAGGTGGTGTGGACTTGGTAATTCTTGACCTGGTAGATGCAACCAGTACGGTTTCGTAGATCATCCTGTCTTCTCAGTTGGCTCTTGGTTTTTGACGGAGAAGAAGGAAGTTCATGCGTACTCGTGCTCGTACCCGCGTAGCAGCCGTCGGCGCGCTCGCCGCACTTTCCGCGCTCGCGCTCACCGGCTGCAACAGCGGCGACGAGGCCGACGCCGCTGCCGGCTCGTCCGCCCCCGCGTCGGATTCGGCCTCGGCGTCGGACTCGACCGCGGCTTCGCCCCAGGCGTCGTCCGGGAGCAACTCGAGCACGAGCGGCGGCGGCAGCTCGTCCAAGGGCGGGGGCGGCGGCGCAACTGCGGCCTGCACCCTCCAGACGGTCTCGATCAAGTTCCTCATGAGCGATCACCAGGCCACCGAGCAGCAGGCGGCCAACGGCACCCTCAAGCT
>NZ_JBEOYU010000036.1:0-65371 GCF_040297265.1 Streptomyces sp. NPDC001832 | reverse complement strand
CCATCCGGCGTCAGCGATCGAACGATTGAGGCCCGCTTTGGCCGCTGCCCCGTTGGGCAGGAAGCCGCCCGACGTCTCGGGGTCGGGCTTCGGTGCGGGGGCCTTGCTCATGTTGCGGATCTTGAGGTCTTCGTGCGCGATGAAGTCGTGCTCACGGACCAGGGCGAGCGCGGTCTTGTGGGCGTGGTCGAGCCGCTGGCGTCGCACCTTGCTGTGGAGCGTGGCAACCTTCTCCACGGCCCGCTGGTGGTTTTTCGTGCGGGCTTCGGCTTTGCAGCGCGGGAACCGGCTCAGGGCCTGCTGTGCGGCTTCGAGCTTCGCGGCGGCCTTGGGGCCGTGGCGCGGGTTGGGGACGTGTACGCCGTTGGAGTCGGTGAGGAACGAGGCAATGCCCAGGTCGATGCCGACGACGCTGCCCGTGGACGGGAGCGGTTCGGGTCGGTCCTGCTCGGCGGTGAGCACGACGAACCACTTGCGGCCCTCGCGCTTGACGCTGACGGTCTTGACCTTGCCGACCACCACACGGTGCTGGTTGACCTTGACGTGCCCGACACCCTGGAAACGGACCCGGGTAACGGGGTCGTGCGGGGTGGAGTTCCACCGGCAGCCGTCGCCGTCCTTGGGAAAATCCACAGTGTCGAACCAGTTCACCCCACGAAAGCGCGGGTAGCCGGGCGTCTCGCCGGCCTTGATCCGGCGGAAGAACGCACCGAACGCCTTGTCCAGGCGACGCAGCGTGGCCTGCTGCGAGGAGAAGGACCAGCGGCCCTGCCGCTCCGGGTCGAACGCCCGGACCTCCCTCAGCTGTGCGGACTGCACCCCGTACTTGATGCTCGTCCTCGACACGTGCCGGAAGGCGTCACGGCGTTCCTGTAATGCCCCGTTGTAGAGCGAACAGTGGTCGCGCAGCATCTCGCTCAGGGCCTGTGCCTGACCCACGGTGGGCCGCATGAGGAATTTGTACGCACGGATCACCGGCCCACCCCCTTCCGGTCGAGCTCGCTCGATCATACTACGCTTGGTTTATGTCACCGCGCTGGGAACCGAATTCAGAGGTCCGTCGGGGCCGTCACGTCGTCTGCAACCTCCACGCACACTTGGTGTTCGTGACGAAGTACCGGAGCGAAGTCTTCAACGACGCCATGCTGACGCGCTGCGAGGAAATCATGAGTAACGTCTGCACGGACTTCGGCGCGGAGCTGATCGAGTTCAACGGCGAAGACGATCACGTGCACCTCCTGGTGCACTACCCCCCGAAGGTCGCCCTGTCGGCCCTGGTGAACTCACTCAAGGGCGTGTCCTCCCGCTACCTGCGACAGGAGTTCACCGACCGTGTCAACCGCTTCATCATGCACGGCCGTTTCTGGTCGGGCTCCTACTTCGCCGGGTCCTGCGGTGGCGCACCGTTGGACATCGTCAAGCAGTACATCGAGCAGCAAAAACGCCCACTGCAGCCTGAGAGTTAGAGCAGTCCCGAGATCGGATTCCCACCCCGCCCGAAGGCGGGGATTCCCTCCGAAGAGAGGGATGGCACACATCGCGACGAACGCCCCTGTGGAACTCGACGAGCTGCTGGCCTTCGTACGGCCCAGGCACCGGGCGATCCTGCTGACCACCCGGTCCGACGGCCGCCCCCAGGGCTCCCCGCTGACCTGCGGTGTCGACGACTCCGGCCGGATCGTCGTCTCGACCTACCCCGAACGGGCCAAGACCCGCAACGCGAAGCGGGACGCCTGGGTCAGCGTGATCGTGCTGTCCGACGACTGGAACGGGCCGTGGGTGCAGATCGACGGCTCGGCCGAGGTGATCGACTCACCGGACTCGGTCGAGCCGCTCGTCGAGTACTTCCGCAACATCTCGGGTGAGCACCCGGACTGGGACGAGTACCGGGCGGCGAGCAAGGGAAGTCGATCATCCGGATCACTCCGGAGCGCTGGGGACCCGTCGCCACCGGCGGCTTCCCCGCCCACCTGGCGTCCGGCAGCTGACGGCTCTCTCCCCCCGATACGTTCCCGGAAGCCCTCCCCGATGTCTTCCCCCCTACGTGCACACATTCCGGCGCCGGGCCTGCCGGCGCGGGCCCGGCTGCCGGCCGCACCGATGGTGGTCGTCCGTCGTCCGCGAACTTGAGCGGATCACCGGCCGCCCCGTCGAGTGGGCTCCTCCGGCACAACGCCCAAGGAACTCACTCGACGGCGGGCCTTCGCCTTTCAACCCCCGCGCCGCCGGCGTCGTATCCGTGAGAAAACAGGAGCAACCTCTTCCAGATCCCAGCGCACTGAGCAAGTGAAAGGTATTTCCTTCACGATAGGGAGACTCAGGATGCGTTCGCGGACAAGCACGGCGGTGGCGGCGGTGCTGTTGCTCGCCAGCCTGGCGACGGCCGGTACGGTTACGGCGGCCACCGCGGGGCGACCACACCACCCAGGCCTTCGGTATGTACCGGAGCGACGACGAGCAGTCCGACAAGCCGCTGCTGATGAGCAAGGACGACCGGGACGGCCGGGGCTGGCGAGAGGCGGCTCTCCCCCCTCGTGCGGCACCACATCAACATGCTCGGACGCTATTCGTTCCAGCTGCCGGAGCTGCCGGAGCTGCCGGAGCTGCCGGAGCTGCCCGGCGGCCTGCGGCCCCTGCGTGACCCGGATGCCTCCGAGACCGGGTGAGTCGTCCCGCGGCTCGGAGAGCCATCTGTCTCTCATCAAACGGCGTCGCAGCAGGTGACGGCACGGGCGACTGCAGGCAAGGTTCCATTCCACAGAACCTGGGGCGGTTCGGAGGTCCACCCCAGACACACCCCGCCACAACCAAGAGGGCTGCCGGTGTAATGGTTGGCGCTGTGCCGGACATTTCCTGGTGACGGCTGTTTCGGAAGAAGGGGTGCAGATGCCGGGTCAGGAGGGTCCGCAGGAGCGGCACCGGTGGTTGGAGGCACTGTACGGGGCCCATGCCGACCGGGTGATGGGGTACCTGGTGCACCGCACGGATCGTGAGACCGCACAGGAGATCGCGTCGGAGACGTTCCTGCTGGCCTGGCGCAAGCAGAAGTCGGTGCCGGACGATGCGCTGCCGTGGCTGCTTGCGGCGGCGCGCCGTCTGCTGGCCAACCGGGTGCGCTCAAACCTGCGGCGCCAAGCACTCGCGGAACGCATACAAGCGGTAATGGACTGCGCCCCGGCAGTGGCGTTCGAAGACCGCATCGCGGACCGCGAACGCGTGTTCCGGGTGCTGATGCTCCTGACCGAGACCGACCGGGAAGTCCTACTGCTCACCGGCTGGTACGAGCTGACCGCGCAGCAGGCGGCCAAGGCACTGGGGTGCAGCAGGGCGGCCTACACGCTTCGCCTCCACCGCGCACGGAAGCGTTTTCGCATAGCCCTGGAACAGCAAGCGTCTCTCACCACTGTTGACTCGGAGGTACCCGCGTGAGGAACGACCCTGTGCTGAACGCCGTCCGGCAGCTGCGCCCGCAGGACGCCGAAGGATGGGCACAATCGCCCCAGGGGCAGCACATCCTGGATTCGGTGCTGAGCCGGGCGCAGGTCCCGGTCGGGCGGAGGCGCCCGTCGCGGACGATGGTGGTCGGTGGTGCGCTGCTGGCCATGGCGGCAGGCGGCGGGGCCATGGCTGCTGCGGGCGGACTGCCGTGGAGCGAACCGGGGCGGACGGCGATGTGCGCCCGGACGCTCTCGCCGGACGCGGACCTCGCCGAGGTGTCGACCACGAAGGACTTCGATCCCCGGAATCCGGGGGCCTCCTGTGCCCGGCAGTGGACACAGATGTGGGGCCCGTCCGAGCCCGTGCCGACATCCTTCACCGCCTGCTTCCACCCTGGTGCCGACGTCACGGACCCCGACGGCGGCTACCACCGTGACCCGCATGCTTCCGGCGGGCCGGTCGTCTACCCCGCCGACGGTCTGAGCCCAGACCAGGCGTGCGCCCGCATCGGGGCCAAGCCCATCCCGGTCAGCCCTTAACCCCTTCCGGCGCGGGGGACGGCGACTATGGCGTCGCCCGGGTCCGGGCCACGCGGATCTCCGCCAGCCCGGGCCCGTACTCGCGCTGACTGCTCTGCCAAGGATGCTTTCTTGATCCAATTGCATGGCCTGACCAAACGCTACGGTGCCAGGACCGTCGTCGACCGGCCCGCTTTCCGGGTGTGGCCCGGCGTCGTCACTGGCTTTCTGGGGCCCAACGGGGCGGGGAAGTCGAGCACGATGCGCATGATCCTGGGACTGGACGCGCCCACCTCGGGCAGCGCCACCATCGGCGGCGTGCCGTACCGCCGACTGCCCGACGCTGTACGCACGGTGGGCGCGCTGCTGGACGCCAGGGCCGTGCACGGCGGCCGCACCCCCGATCTCCATCTCCGCGTCCCTGTTCGGCAGGGGCTTCACCGACCAGCCGTGGTGGCTCCTGCTGGGCTGGATGGCCGGTATCACCACAGTGATGCTCAACGGCGCATACGCCGCCGTCTTCTAACGCGACGCCTCGCTTCACGCAGCGTACGGAAGCCACGCAGGCCGCGCTCGGTGATGTTGGTAACGGCTATTTCGTAGCAGTGAGTTTGTGCCTCCGAGGCCCCATCGGCCTCGCACCCGAAGCCGCGGACACTGTGGATGCGCCCCCGACCGCAACATCGGCACAGCTCGCTCTGGATGGCGTGACCCGCTGCGGTGGTGGACGGCCCTTCCGGGGTTCCGATCAACAGGGCACGGGGGCGACGTCCTCGACCTCCTCCCCCTCGTCGTCACCCTCCGCGCAGAGCGGGTCGGCCGCGTCTCTGCTGGTCGAAACGGCCAGAAAGGTCGAAAGTCCCCGCATTCAGGGACCTTCACTGGCCTCAGGGGTGAAACCTGGGCGATATCTTGTGAATGCGTTCACAAACCCGGGGACCGTGAAAGAGAGAAGGTGAGTGCGGTGGCCGCAACGCCCCTGCGCAACAACGTCAGTGCAACCGACGGGACCCGCTGGAGCGGCAGCCTCGACGAACTGATCGTCCGAAGCCGACCCGCCCGTGGTGCCCTCGCCGCCTTGCGGATCCTGCTCGCCTGGACCTTCATATGGCCGTTCCTGGACAAGGTGTTCGGCCTCGGCTTCTCGACCAAAAGCGCCGATGCCGTGATCAACGGCGGTTCGCCGACCGAGGGGTTCCTGCTGTACGGCACCAAGGGCCCCTTCGGCCACATCTTTGACTCGGTGGCCGGAGGCCCGTTCCTGGACGTGCTGTTCATGCTGGGCCTGCTCGGCATCGGCCTGGCATTCCTGCTCGGCATCGGCATTCGGGTCGCCGCCGTCTCCTGCGCGGTGATGACCGGCTTCATGTGGCTGGTCACGCTCCAGCCCGCGAACAACCCGATCACCGACGACCACTGGATGCTCGCCCTCGCCGGCATCGTCATCGCGACCACCCATGCCGGCGACTTCTTCGGCCTGGGCAGGAAGTGGAAGGAATTCCGGCTCGTCCGCCGCTACCGCTGGCTCGTCTGATCCCCGCCCCGCGATCTCTCCCCCCGCTTCCCGCGTCACATCCCAGGTGTCGCGGGAAGCGTCGCGTCCGGCCTCCTCGGGGCAGTCGGGCCCGCTGCCGCCTCCGCGTACAGATGGCAACTGTCCGGCGCCTGGTTGAGAAGCTGTTGTCCAACCCCCGCTGGGCTCGGAACGCCTGGCACGGCCGCTCGCTGCGTTGCCGAAATGCCCTAATAGCTCCTTCCCCAAGCTCTCAAGGAGCAGGGGAGACCCCATCCGAGGACACTCCGGCGCCTTGCGATCGACCGCACCAGACGCCCCGAGCTGATCCAGCGGGGGTTGGACAACAGCTTCTGACACCTCCACCGGAGAACTCGCGCGTGAAGCTGCAGACGCGGTGGACGTATCACCCGCGAACCACCGGCACAGTTCGCTTTGGCTCGCTTGGCCGGCGCTGACGCCGACTTCGAGCGAGTGGCGTGAAGTCCCGTTCGCATGGTGGGAGATGGCGAGAAACACGTCTTCCGCCCCCTGGCCGACGAGACGGAATGCGCACCGTGCCGCCGGTCCACAGCACACGCGACCTTTTACGGCGCCCCCGCCCCGGAGCCCGACCGCGTCCCGTGGCGGGAACGGATCGCGAGAATCAGCGGGACGTCGGCGGCTCTGCCGGGCGAGGGCTGACTGGCCGGTCGGCGGCGGACGCCGTGGCGGGATGCGGGGCGAAGGGAAAGGCGGCGACGAGGGTTGCCATGGCACGCCCGCCTGCAGCGCTGCGACACAGCACGGGGACTCCTCGGCAACGAGGTAGGGGGATCCGCTGGTGATGCCGGGCCGGGCGGCGCCCGGCGTGCTGCCGGTCCCGCACGGTGGGCGCGGGACCGGCACGGGGTGGCCGGTGGGCCGGGGGTAGCCGAGCACGGCCGAGCGGCTGCTGCTCGCCGACCGATCGCGGTGACGGTCCAGGAGGGCCATGAGATGGGCACCCACAGCAGACTCGGGCTGAGCGCGTTCTTCTACACCCTGGTGCTCGTCCTGGGCGGCATGCTGGGCGCCAATGTGATCCACACCCAGCTGGACGCCATGCTGGGTACGCGGCCAGCGACTACGGCCCCTTCCGCCGTGTGAAGTCCGCGGAGCACATCAGCCGTACGCGTCACTTCGCCGTCGGGTGCGTGCTCATGGCCGACCTGTCACTGGTGACGTCCGCCCTGGCACTGGTGGCGGCCGTGGGCATCGTCGGCATCGACGTCTCGCACCTGGCGCTCCTGTGGATCTACGGGGCCTGCGCCACCACCGCGATGGGCATCACCGCGCTGGCTCTGCTCTGCCCCGACCGTTTGACCGGCACACGACCTTCCTCACCGGTGTGCGTAAGTGAGTGGTGGGCCCACTGTTGCGTACTGGGTGCATCCCGAACGGGTTTGGCTTCCGTGGCCGAGCCGGCAGGCGTGCCGACGCCTGCCGGCTCCCTTGTTGCCCGCAGCCGACGCTGTGGTGGCGCTGGCCCCTGTGTATCTCAGGTGAGTTCGCCGAACGAGCGGCAGAGTCAGTCACCTTGAGTGCTGGATATGTCACCCATATGGCGATATAAGAGGGCAAATTCCGTAGATCGAACATACGGTTTCCTTGCTCGACGTGTTTACCGAGCAGGAATGGCCCGTCGCCAACTTGCGGGACCGCCGCCCCAGGCGAGCGGACCACCGCGCCGACACGGAAACGAAAGAGGCGAGTTCGTTGTTGCTGACCCAGGTCGCCCTTGTGTCTGAAACCAACCAGATCACCCCCGCGCAGCTCAACCGCGTGGCGGCCGCGCTGCAGAAGCAGGCCACCCGGGACTTCGGCCCCCTCTGGAATGTCTCCGCGACCGTCGACCCGTTCGACAGGCTGGAGGACGTCCCCGTCGGATACTGGCCCGTCATCGTGCGCGACGACATCAATGAGCCCGGTGCCGCCGGAATCCACCTCGATGAGCACGGGCAACCGTTCGCCCTCGTCCAGCACAGCGACAGCTGGTCGCTCACGGCGAGTCACGAGACGCTCGAGATGCTGGCCGACCCGGGGGGCAACAGGCTCATGGCGGGCCAGTCCCCCAAACCGGATCAGGGAGTCGTCGAGTTCTTGGTCGAGGTGGCCGACCCCCCGGAGGACCCGCAGTTCGGATACACCGTCAACGGACTGATCGTCTCGGACTTCATCACGCCGCACTTCTACGACCCGGTGCCGGCCGACGGCGTCCGGTACAGCTTCGCCGGCAACATCGAGAAGCCCCGTTCGATCCGCGAGGGCGGCTACATCTCCTTCCTCGACCGCATCACCAATCACTGGTGGCAGCAGGTCTGGTTCGGCACGTCCCAGCCCACGTTCCGTGATCTCGGGCGCATGACGGACCGGGTCGGCAGCCTCCGCTCCGCCATCGACGCCAAGACGGACACGTCTCTGCGTATCGCCCAGGCCGGACCGCAGTCCCTCAAGTTCGCCGACGCCCGGGCATTGACCGCGCAGATCAAGGAGACCACTTCCTCGCGGGCGGAAGGCTGGCGGCAACAGATCGAGGCCCTGATGGCAGGCAAGATCGTCGAGAGCGCCTGGGAGGAAGGCGAGGAGCAAAATGGGTAATGCGCCATCTGGAGCGGGAGGACTGCCATGGGCGAAGCAGACAAAAAGGAGAGAAGGGCCCGCGCGGCCCGGTTGCACCAGCAGATCGAGAGGATAAAGGCGGGGGCGTCCCGGCCGCGGCCGCCCCGCGCGGATGAACAATCCGACGGCGAAAGCATGCGCGAGTACACACAGCGACGCCTGCGCGAGCGCGGGACAGCCGAACCGGACGAACAGACGGAACAGGACCAGTAGGACGCCTTGGGGCCGACGGTCGTACACGGTCGACCCCAAGCCTCCGGACGCGGCAGCATGGCCCCCTCTGATCTGTAGCCGCAATACTCCAGCTGCAGATCGTGATCAGGCTTGTGAGAGCCCGGTGTGCGGTGCTGTTCTACGCTGCCCTTTACGATCGCCAAGCCGCAGTGTGTGGTGTTGGACTGTGCCGATGTCGTTGAGCTGTCCCGGTTCTGCCGGTCGCTTCTCGGCGGCGTACGAGCAGATCGCCTCCTGTCGAAAGAGGACGTGGCCGCGCTCCCCGGGGAGATCACCCACGCGACACTCATCATCGCCTTCCACCGCTACCACCAGCACCACGTGCGCTTCCCGGACCCGAGCAGAGCCGCGTACCACCTGGAGATGATCAGGTCGTGGAGTCGGTGGAGGGTGCAGTTCGGGCGCTTGGCTGACAGGAGCAGGGTAGGGCGGGCGGGCCCGGCAACAGTTCCGTGGGCAGACAACGCCCACCCGTCGGCTGGTGAACGTGGCCTCCGGCGAGCTCGCACCCGAAGCCGCAGACACCGTGGACGCTCCCTCGCCGCAACACCGGCGCAGCTCGCTCTGGATGGCGTGACCCGCCGCGGTGGTGGCGGTCTTCGCTCTCGCCGATCGGATCAGAGCTGTTGCAGGCGAACCGACGCGATGAACCCGGCCCATGCGTCTCGCGGTACGGCGATGTGGCGACCGCCCGGCCGCTTCGAGTCGCGTATGCCTACGGTGGCGTGCAGGTCGGCGGGCCGCTGTGAGTCGCGTACACCGATGGCGGTTACCAGGTCGGCTACCTCGACGCACTCGGTACCGCTGCCGCCGCTGTACGATGACTTGAACCAGTGCACGTGTTCGTTGATGTCCATCAAAGCTCCCCGCAGACTCGATTCAGGAGCGCGGCAGACAGATGGATATCCAACGCCTGCGCACGCAGATACTCGAACGCCAATTTATAGCGTGCGAGTTCCTGTGGCTTCTCCATGAAGAGCCCGCCCCCGATGATGTCCACGTACACGACGTCGAGTTCAGGCGCGGGGCCGCCGAGGACAACGAAACTGCCCACCGCTGCGGCATGGGCACCCGCTTCGAACGGCAGCACCTGAACGGTGATGTGAGGCTGGGTGGCCTGCTCGCAGAGGTGCTTCAACTGCTCACGCATGACGTCGCGGCCACCCACGATGCGTCGGATCACAGCTTCGTCGATCACTGCCCAGATGTGCGGCGGCTCGGTCCGGGTGAGGAGTTCCTGCCGCTTCATACGGATGTCCACCATGTGCTGGATTTCCTGGTCGGTGCACCTCATCTCTGAGGCGCGATGCACCGCCTCTGCATACGCGCGCGTCTGAAGCAGGCCGGGTACGTACATGCAGGCGTAGTGGTCTTCGCTGACCACTTCATCTTCCAGGGTCAGCATGAGGTTCATCGACTCGGGGATCGGGTCCGCGAGCGAGCGCCACCAGCCCTGGATGCGAGCTCCCTTGGCCAGCTCGACCAGCGACGTACGTTCCTGATCCGAGGTGTCGTATTCACGGCAGAGGGCATCGACTGCTGGCCACTTGACCGTGCCCTCTTTCGTCTCGTAGCGACTCAAGGTTGCCTTGGAGATCCCGACCCGAGCCCCGGCCTCTTCCAATGTGAGGCCCTTGCGCTCGCGGAGACGGCGCAGATCCGCGCCGAGTTGGCGTCTACGGGTGGTTGGTCCGACTGGCATGGCTGCGATCCTTCGCGTTGATCCCCAAGAGCCTGCATCGTGCGGAGCACATCGAGCAAGACGGCGCACCCCGGGGGCGCGCGCTGGTCCATGTGCTCCCACAAGTTCGATGTGAGAGTTCCATTTTGAGAGTTTCGATGTCACTGTGTGGGAGGAGTTAGGCACACACGGTGGCCTATCGGTGGCGGAGGAGTGATCGGCTTGGATGAGTGTCGTTTCGGAGTGGAGAGAAAAGCATGGGATCTGGCGTTCCTGGCCGAAGCGGAGGAGCTCGCCGGTCTGCGCCGAGTGATGCGGTTGCACCTGGAGCTCTGGGGGCTGCCGGGAGTCGTCTACGCGGCGCAGATCTGCGTCACCGAGCTGGTCGCAAATGTGGTCAGGCATGTAGGGCCCGGGACTCCGTCGAGTCTCGCCGTATCCATGAACGGCGAGCGTCTTCGCATCGAGGTGAGCGATCCCGATCTGCGAGCGCTTCCTACGCTCATCAGGGCAACGGGGGAGGCTGAGGCGGGGCGAGGCATGGCCCTTGTGGACGGTGTTGCCGATTGCTGGGGTGTCATCCTGCGCGGTGACTCCAAGGTCACTTGGTGCGAGCTGGCCACCGGCCTGCGGTCAGCGAACGATCACGTCGGTGGCCCCCAAGTAGCCAAAGCAGAAGCGGTGTTAGGGCTTTTTGGGCTCGGCGCCGTCCCGGAAAAATCTCGTCATGAACGACTGGGCCTGACCTTGGGGAGGGAGATGGCGATCGATCTGATCGCTGACCTCCTTCACTGGCTGCGCGCCCACGGCTGTGATCCGGACGAAGCCCTCGATTGCGCGCAAGCGCACTTCGAGGCCGAGGCGGCTGATCCGACGTGAAGCAACCTTCGCCCAAGGAACTCATCGAAATCGCTGAAGAACTCGGTGACTTGGACGCGGATTGTGATTGGAAAGAGTCGTACAACCTGTGGTCGCTCGTGTGCGCTGCTCAGCATTGTGGCTTCCTGCCGGGAGTGTCGGTCCACCAACTCTTCCCCCTGGGTCGGCGGGACGACTTCGTCCTCATCACAGTTGAGGTGGCACCGGCAATCGCGTTAGCCACAGCTCCCATCCACTGGCGTGAGATCGAGCCTCCCGCTCCTGGTACTGGGACGGAGGCGATCAGGCATATGTTGGCGAGGATCAGTGAAGAAGCCTCGAAGTTGCTCGCGCTCTTCCGTGACAGTGCTGCGATCCGGCCCAGTGGGTAGCGATATCCGGCCTGGGCGGCATGTTGCGGCGCTTGGGCGGCCTGTGACGGCGAGATGAGACTCTGGCGCTGTTGCGCCCCCGCGCTGCACTGGCAAAGTGGTTGCTTTGGGACACCTTTCGGTGAGAAGTGGCCGTGATCAGCTGTGCGGGTTGATCGAACACCGGTAATCGGCAGCATGTTCGTATGTCGCCATCGAAACCCATCTACTTCGGTCCACCTCCTGATGTGAGCGAGGGGCAGTGGTTCCGCACGCACGATGCCCTGTACGCGGCCGATGTGCATCGGTTTCGTGGCCAGGGGATCTCGGGAACGGCGCATGAAGGCGTCGACTCGATCGTCGCCAGTGGTGGCTATGCCGGTGATGAGGATCTGGGCGACACAATCATCTATACGGCGCAAGGTGGATCGCCGGACAGCGACGGTCACATCACGGAGGATCAGTCGTTGGCTGGGGTCAACGAAGGGATGTTGATCAACTATCGGGAGGGTCTGCCTATCCGATACGTGCGCGGTCTGGGGATCAAGAGGCGCAAGGCGACTAAAGGGTACCGATATCGGGGTCTGTACTTGGTAGAGGGCTATTGGAGCGTGCTGACTGATCGTGGGCACCTCATGTGGCAGTTCCGTCTGGCGAAGGCCGCGGCGGGGGAGCGTTGGGAATTTGATGAGGCGAGCCCTACAGCTGCGGATGAAGAGGTGCCGCTACTGGAGCAAGCAGCCGCGAGGTACATCAGTACTCAGCGGCGTGTGCGCAACACCCAGGAGGCCCGCGCCATAAAAGCGCTCTACGACAACACCTGTCAGATGTGTCGTCTCCCGGTCGTGGTCGACATCGATGGCGCGCGGTACAGCGAGGGCGCGCACATACATGCGCTTGGTAGACCGCATGGTGGTCGCGATGTGCGTAGCAACATTCTGTGTCTGTGCCCGAACTGTCACGTGCTCTTTGACAACGGGGCACGCCTCATAACTGATGACCTCAAGGTCGTGGATGCGCTCAGCCGGCAGGTGCTTGGGGACCTCCACGTGAAGCGCGAGCATCGGATCGATACGGCCTGTCTAACCCAGCATCGGTCCCGATGGGCCGATCGCTCACAGGACCTCTAATACAACAGATCAGGCAGAGTGCGCCGCGAGAGCCCTATTTCATCAACTCATTGAGTTGGCCGTGACAGGGTGGTCACCCCGCAGTGATTGCCGAGTATGTCCACACATCTGCCGGAATCTCGTGTCGTAGCTTCCAGATAATCCCCATGGGCTTGCTGCCCTTGTGCTCCACGTACTCGGCGGGTCCAAGAAAGATCCACGGCTGGGGCCCGCCGATGTCCGTTTTCTTGTAGCGGCGGACGAAGAGCAGGACGTGGGTGTCCTTCTCCTTGTGGCTCTGGTAGCGGATGCCGGTGGGGGAAGCCTCTGAGGTCTGGTTCTGGGATTCCCAGTGGAACAGAGACTCGTTCAGGGCGTAGTCCTTGTAGCGAGTCTCTGGCGAGAAGTCCTTCTCGTCCTTTTCGAGGGTGATGAGTAGCGCGTCAGTCTGGATGTTTTCGCACCACTTCACGCCTTCGCGGAAGTGTCCCGGCATGAAGCCGCCCACGCGTGACTGCCCCAAGGCGGGGAGGATCTCTTCGCGGCTGTAGGAGGAGTGCACTGTCAGCGGCAGGCTGGCATGCCCGCCGAGCAGCGGGACGGGCACGTGGTCTGCCTGATTCAGGACGTGGGCGAGGACCTGACGGAGCTCGTCGCGGAAGGCGTGCTGAGGGCGAAGGGTGTTGAAGCCTGCCTGATAGCTGTTGAAGTCGCCGCCCAACGGCCACAGAGAGAAGAAAAACATGCGCGCGTACGCCTGTTCCTGCTCGCTGAGGTCGTCGTATGCAGGGGCGTCGTCAGTGAGGAGTTTGCTGTACGCCGCGACTCGGAGTGGGTCATCAACATGAAGGAATGCCGATACGCGCTTCAGCAGCGATGCTTCACCCTCCGGCCCGGTCTCAGGGAGGAGCTTGGCTCGGCGGAGTAGGCCCGTCCATGAGTTCCCGTTGCCTCGGTAGAGCTCCTTGAGCTCTCGACCGCTCTCCTTGAGGTAGTCGGCGAGCAGAGGTTCGGCGTATGTCGCGACCTCGCGAGCAAGTTGAGTGACGTTGACGCTGATCTGGCTGCGGATGTTGTCAATGATCAGCTCCTTGGCCTTCGACTCAAGGAGAATCTGGCAGCCAGACGGCAGCTGCGGAAAGTCGTGTTCGATATTGGTGAGCAGGCGATTGCGAGTGAGATTGGTCAGCGCGCGGAACTGTTCCTCGAAGCGGAACTCCTTGCGGTGCTGACCGATGAAGTCCAGGACAGTGAGGACGGCCTTGTCTTCGGTTCTACGCAGACCTCGTCCCAGCTGCTGGAGGAACACTGTGGCGCTGGAAGTAGGGCGCAAGAGGAGCAGGGTGTCGACGTCAGGGATGTCGAGTCCCTCGTTGAACAGGTCGACAGAGAAGATAACTTGGAGCGTGCCAGCTTTGAGTTGATCGAGGGCGTTCTTACGTTCAGGGCGTGGGGTCTCGCCGGACAGGGCGACCGCATTGAGGCCAGCTCGACGGAAGAAGTCGGCCATGAAATCTGCGTGCGCGACTGACACGCAGAAGCCCAGCGCACGCATCGTGCCCGGGTCAGCAACTTTGTCCTTCACGGCTTGTACGACGAGTCTAGCTCGTGCGTCATTGCCGGTGAAGAGATTGCTGAGGGCCGTGGAGTCGTACGATCCTCGTTTCCACGTGATGGCGCTCATGTCGGTGTTGTCGGTGACGCCGAAGTAGTGGAATGGACTGAGCAGGTCGTTCTCAAGAGCTTCCCAGAGGCGCATCTCTGCTGCGATCCGGCCCTCAAAGAACTCGTCCTGGATGTTCAGCCCATCCATGCGTTCCGGTGTAGCGGTGAGCCCCAGTAGCTCCTGTGGCTCGAAGTGATCCAGTATCCGGCGGTAGGTGGGGGACGTACCGTGATGGAACTCGTCGATCACGATGACGTCAAAGTGGTCTGGAGCAAAGCGCTCCAGCGCACGTGAGTTGAGTGACTGGACGCTGGCGAACACATGCTTCCAGGTGTCGGGAATCTCCCCATCGACGAGGAGTTCGCCGAAGTTCGCATCATTCAGCACGTTCTGGTAGACCCGCAGAGACTGTTCCAGGATTTCCTTGCGGTGGGCTACGAAGAGCAGGCGCGGATCACGCCCCAGTGTCTGCCGCAGGCGCTTGAAGTCCAATGCGGCCATCACGGTCTTGCCTGTGCCTGTCGCGGCGACGAGAAGATTGCGGTTCCGACCATGGACGGTCCGCTCCACTTGGAGGCGTTCAAGCATGTCGCGCTGGTGTGGGTAGGGGCGGACTTCAAGGCCGGAGAGTGTGATGGTGGTGCCACTGGTGCGGTTGGTTCCGCCAGCGTGAGACAGCGCATCATCGAGTCGCTGCGCGTCGCTGTCGGGGTCATACGACTCGAAGGAGCGCTCACTCCAATACGCGTCGAATGTTGCCTCGAACTTGCGGAGGACGGATGGTGTGGCGACCGACGACAGCCGAACATTCCATTCGAGCCCGTCAAGAAGCGCCGCCTTGGACAGGTTCGAGCTGCCGACGTACGCCGTATCGAAGCCGCTCTCGCGACGGAAGAGCCAGGCCTTGGCATGAAGGCGTGTCGAGCGGAGCTCGTAGTTGACCTTCACCTTGGCGCCGAACTCGCGGATCAAACGATCCAGCGCGCGACGCTCAGTTGCTCCGATGTAGGTCGTTGTCAACACGCGGATGGGTACGCCGCGATCGCGTGCGGAGGAGAGCGACTGCTCAAGGACTCGGAGTCCGTGCCACTTCACAAAGGCACAGAGGAGATCAACACGGTCCGCCGTAGCCAACTCAGCGCGCAGCTCAAAGCCCAGGCTCGGATCATCAGGCGAGTTGGTGATCAGTGCCGTCTCGGAGAGGGGCGTTGCCGGGCGAATGGCGTAGACGCCAGGAGCTTCCTGCTCCGCGACTGCGAGCAATTGTCGGGGGCCCTCGATGACGAGATCGACCCACTCGGTCGCACCTTCGATGGTGTTGAGTGAGTCCAGGATGTGGTTGGCGGCGACCACCTGCTCCGCAGGTGAGAGGCCCTGGAGGACCCGCCGCACGACGCTTCCGATGTGGCGTGACAGCACGTGAGGTGCAGATTCAGCACCGACTATTTCATCGATTGAGCGCCAGCCCGTGGAGTCGAGCTGCTTCATCCGCTCTTCGAGGCGGTGGGTGATCAGTGTCTCGTAAAGCCCTGCAACTGGAGCTGCGTCGCCTGCAAAGTCGTTGAGCATGACCGAGTCCCCTCATCTCGTCGCCTACGCACGCAGTTGTATCAAGAGGCGCTGACAAGCTGTGGGTCTGCCCATGCCTTTGCTGGGGCCTTGGCTATTGGACCCCGTCTTCGGATGTTTTGCCCAGGTCGCGCACGTAGCTCAGCCCCCGGCGCCCGTCCAGCAGGACTTCTTCCCCGGTGGGGACGAACCCCGCGCGGGTCAGGACCGCTTGGGAGGCCAGGTTGTCGAGTGTGGTTGCGGCGCGCAGTGTGGTCAGGCGGTACTCCTCGGCAGCCAGGGCAAACAACCGGCGGACGGTGGCCGTGGCCAGGCCCCGGCCGGTGGCCTTCTCGGCGACGCGGTAGCCCAGCTCGGCGGAGCCGTCCGCCACATCGACGAGGTTGAACCGGCCCAGCACCTCGCCGTCGGTGTCCACCAGGACGTGGAAGTGGCAGATTCCCGCGGCCTGTTCGGCGAGCAGGGCGGCGTGGCGTGCGTCGAACCGGGCGAAGTAGTCGTCGCCCCGGTCCGGCACCGAGGCGGCGAAGAAGGCGCGGTTCTCCTGCTCGAAGGCGAGCAGGGCCGGGGCGTGGTCGGGGCGAAGGCGCTGTAGTTCGGGCGTGGCAGAACCTTATGGATTCCGGGTGGCTGGAGGGAGCCGGCAGGGTGCACCCGTCCCAGGTTCATCCCCACCGGCCTCCGGGAACAGACAGCGCCTACGCCCCGCCTCGGGCCGACTACTTGGTGATCGCTTGGTTGGGGCTGCTACAGCCGTGCTGCTTGGCTGACCGCGCGGTGCACTCGGCGTGAGGGTCGGCGCGATCCCTGGCCCGGCCTTTGGGTTCGTGCTTCGTGGCAGCAAGCCCGAGGGGGACGGTCTCGAACTGAGGTTCACCGAGGCTGAACTCGACGACTTTGCGCTCGGCTGGGGTAAGAAGCGGGGCCTGGCGCTCTAATCTGGCCCCTCCCCACCCCGCGCGAGGCGGGCCGCCCTGCCTTGGCGGGGTGGCCCGACGCGTCTCAGGAAGGCAACAATGAGCTGGTCAGGGCACTGGCATGGGTACTCGTGGACGGGAAGCCCGGCCACATATGCGCGTGAGGGCAACCGTCGGCCTCCTTACCCGGACGCCCCTCCCCCCGAGGCCAAGGAGGAGGACAAGATTCGGTACCGCGAAGCCGCCGCGGAGTTCCAGACCTCCAACCTGCCACCCTTGATGACTGGCCATTGGCTGCTCAAGCGGAACCAGAGTGAGGCCGACCGCACGTGGACAGACGTTGACGTTGCGTTGGCATGGCTGACGAAGCACTACCAGGAGAGTCCCCCGCTTGAGCGCGACGACCGCAAGGCTGCCTACTGCACTTTGGACAACAAGCTGGAGTACGCCGCCTATGCGCTGCCTTGCGGCGTCGATGTGAGTTGGGTGCACTACACCAAGTCTCAGAACGTGGTGTCGCTCTCCGTCGTGTGCTGCCCGAACCACTTCCATCCGGACATCCCTTGCCCGTTCCCGCCTTCGTGACCCTGCACAGAAGGAGACCCTGTTATGTCGTTGCGTCCTACTGCCTGAGGCCGGCGTGCGGTCCGGTTGCCCGGCGAGCCGCCGGAGCCCGCGCAGGACGCCGAGCCCGGCCGTTCGTTCCGGCCCTGGTCATGCACCGTTCACTCGCGGGGGGATCACGCCTTCACGCCGCGGGCTAGCGTGCCGACCCGAAAGTTGATGTATTCGCCGGAGGTTCTGCCATGCACCATCCCCTCGCCCGCGCAGCCGGGCTCCTCGGCACGTTCGTGCTCGCGTCCGGGCTGACTATCTCGGGCTCGACGCCCGCGGCCGCCGAGGCGCCCGCGGCGCAGCCCACTCAGGGGCAGGCCAAGGAGCGCCCCGAGCACACGGCGTCCCTCCTGTACTTCAACGACGCGCACGAGATCGGCCCGGTACTGAGCGACGGTCAGGACCGGGGCGGCGTCGCCCGGCTGGCCACGGCGGTGCGCTCGGTCAAGGAGCAGAACCCGGCCACGTCCGTCGTCTTCGGCGGGGACCTCGCCGGCGGCACCCTCTTCGGCGGCCTCTACAAGGGCGTGCCCATGGTCGACGCGCTCAACAAGGTCGGCGTGGACCTGGCGAACTTCGGGCAGCACGACTTCGACTTCGGTGTGGACCACACGCGCGAGCTGGTCGCGGCGTCCGACTTCCCGTGGATCACGTCCAACCTGACCAACGCCGACGGGTCGCCTTTCGTGAAGAACGGCACCTGGGCGGTTCAGCAGGTGGGCAAGGTCCGCGTCGGGTTCGTGGGGCTCACGGATGCGATCGAGACGACATCGGCCGCCGGGAAGGTCGTCGAGACGGACCCGGTCGAGGCGGCCCGCGCCGCCGTCGCCGACCTGAAGGCGCACGCCAAGGCCGACGTCGTCGTGGCCGTGAGCCAGTACCAGATGGACGAGAACCACAAGCTGGCGCGCGCCGTGCCGGAGCTGGACGCCGTGTTCGGCGAGGAGGTAGCCGAGTACGACTCGGCGATCGAGTACGAGGGCGACGTGCCGCTCATGGCGCCCGAGGGGAACATCGGGTCGCTGATCCGCCTGGACATCACCAAGCAGCGCGGCGAGTACCGGGTGAAGCCATCGGTGGTCGAGGTGGACCACACGGTCACGCCGGACCCGGAGCTGCGCGAGATCGAGAAGCAGTACGCCGCCGATATGGACGAGCGGCTCTCCGGGGTCCTGGCCGACATGCGGACCCCGCTTGGCCGCGAAGGCAGGCTGTCCGAGGAGACCACGCTGGGCGACTTCGTCGCAGACGCGTACCGCGAGCAGCACCATGCCGACATCGGCTGGATAAACGGGGGTGGCCTGCGCGCCGAGGCGCCGGGGCCGAACTTCACGCTCCGTGACGCCTACTCGATCGCCCCATTCAGCAACCGGGTCATGAAAGTGCGGGTCACAGGCGAGGGGCTGCGGCAGTCGCTGGAGGACGCGGTCTCGCGGGTGGAGCACGCCGGCGGCGGCTTCCCGCAGGTCTCCGGCATGACGTACGCCTACTCGCCGACCGCCGCCGTAGGCTCGCGCGTGAGCGACGTCAGCGTGGGCGGGCAGCCACTCGACCCGGAAGCCACCTACACGGTCGCGGTGACGAACTACGTGGTCGGGGGCGGCGACGGCGTCAGCGGGTTCGCCGACGCCGAGGTGCTGGTGCCCGTCGCGGACGCCCCGGTCGACGCCGAGGTGATCGCAGAGCACGCCCGGACACTGGGCACCATCGACGTCGCGCCGGAGGGCCGCATCACGGTCCTGCCGTGAGGCAGCCCTCCGGAGGAACGTCGTCAACGGAGTGAAACGCGCGCCGAACTTCCCGTCAGGTGTCCTGGCGCGTCAGCGCTCGGGCTGCTGGATGTCCGGCATCCGCAGTCCGGCGACGACCTTGTCGTAGAAGGCGGTGGGTGCGTTTC
The DNA here is from genome assembly GCF_040297265.1 of Streptomyces sp. NPDC001832. NCBI lineage: Bacteria > Bacillati > Actinomycetota > Actinomycetes > Kitasatosporales > Streptomycetaceae > Streptomyces > Streptomyces sp. NPDC001832. Next base: position 46,345 of record NZ_JBEOYU010000036.1, on the reverse strand, counting down.
CTGAGACTTCCTTCTCGGGGCCTCGCGCCCAGATGTAGAGCGAGTACTCGACCTTGGAGTCCTTGGTGATGACCTTGAGTTGGAGACCGCGGCTGCGGATTCCCGCGGCCTTGTCGCCCCGCTCGTAGTACTGGGCGTCGAGCGTGGAGGCCGGCCGGCCGCCGAATGTCGCGTGGTAGTCGAGCGCGTAGCAGCGGAGTTCACGGCCATCGGCACGGTAGAAGCCGGCGAGATCGTTGTCCGAGCCTTCGCCGGGCGTCGTGTCGGCGGTGTCCGGATTCCGGTAGACCTGGATCCGGAACTGGAGCCCCTGCGATGGCTTCTCTTCTCCGACAACGCTATCGAAGTGCGAAGACTGGTACTGGACCGCGGGGTTGACGGCGTCACTGGGCGTGCCGCGCAGGTACCCGGTCGGCACGGGCAAGCTGATCTGGACCGCGTTCTCGTGGACCGTCTGCCACTGTGAGGGGAGTTTGGCCGGGCCGTGGGCAGGAGCGTCGGACGGGGCGTCGGACGGGGCGTCGGACGGAATGGTGGTCGCCAGGACCAGTCCTGTGAGCACCGCCGCCGTTGTCGCGACAGTGATCACCCGCCCTCGCGCAGTGCGGAACCATGGGCGTGGACCGGGCGCATCTTGGGGGATTTCCGTGGCCGGGTCGGCTGCGCCCCGGCCCGGCGGCCGACCGTCTTTCTGCGTCGGGATCGACGTCTGCGGATGCGTCGCCCGGCGCAGCGCCTCCCGGACACGCACGGCGTCCGGGCGTGCCGCCGGGTCCTTGTGCAGCAGCGCGGTGATCAAGGGTGACAGGGCCCCGGCTCGCGTCGGGGGCGGCGGGCTTTCGTCCCGCACGGCAAGCATCGTCGTGATCGAGTTCGCGCGTCGGAACGGTGACCAGCCCTCCACCGTCACATAGAGCAGCACCCCCAGGGACCACATGTCCGAGGCGGCGTCCGGGCGCAGGCCGGCCACCCGCTCCGGCGCGATGTACTCGGAGGACCCGATGATCGCGCCGGTCTCCGTCAGCGGCGTGTCGCCTTCGATCTGGGCGATGCCGAAATCGGTGAGCACCACCCGGCCGTTCTCGGCGAGCAGCACATTGGCGGGCTTGACGTCACGGTGCAGCACTCCCGCCGCGTGCACCGCGGCCAGTGCGTCGACCACCGCCAGGCCGATCCTTGCCGCCTCCGACGGGGTGAGCGTTCCCTCCTCCAGGAGGTCAGCCAGGGAACGGCCCTGCACCAACTCCATGACGAGCCAGGGCCGTTCGCCGTCCATGACGACGTCGTGCAGCGTTACGACGTTGGGGTGGGTGACGCTGGCGACGGACCGCGCCTCCCTGAGCATCCGCCCGAAGAACCGTTGCCGCTGGGCCTCGGAGAGTCCGTCGGGGTTCCGCGGCTCCTTGACCGCGACATCCCGGCGTACCGTCTCGTCGCAGGCGCGCCAGACGGTGCCCATCCCGCCGTGGCCCAGCCGCTCGACCAGCCGGTAACGGCCGCCGATCGTCCGGCCCACGTCGACCCGGCCGGCGCCCACGGCACCTGGGACGGCGTCCCGTTCGTATCCGTTGCCTGCGTCCACCGCCATGGCCCCCTTGGTCACCTGCCCGAGTACCCGAGCAATGTAGTGGCTCATGCCAAGGCGCAGGCGTGGTCACAGAGCCTGCCGAATCAGGGCGAGTCGGCCGGTGCCGCTGCCCGCCGACGTCCAAGTGGCCAACGTCCACGGGGAAGTTGGACGCGATGTCAGGCCTGCGGCTTCCTCGCTTCGGCCGCTTCCCGAAGCCTCCCGACAGGTCGCGTCCGGTGGCGTGGTGTATTGACGGCCACTCGTTGATCCTTCACTCCGCCCCGTGGCACTCCCGGTACGTCCGCCCCGAGCCGCACCAGCAGGGCGCGCTACGGGCCGGGGGCCAGGGGACCGCCCGGCCGCGGGCGGCCAGGGTGGTGGCGTACAGGGGGAGGAGGTCCGGGTCGGTCGGGGACGAGGCCTCCGAGGCGGCGAAGGCCTCGTACGACGGGACCGTGCCCGTCACGACGCCGAGGTTCGGGGTGCCGGCCTGGTGGAGGTCCCGGAGCGCGGCTTCCAGGCGGGCCAGGTGGTCGGCGTGGGAGGGGTACTCGCTGCGCAGGGTCGGGTACGCGTTGAGGAGTTCTTCGAGTTCGGTGGCCGGCCAGTGCAGCACCGCCACCGGGAACGGGCGGGACAGTGCGGAGCGGTACGTGCCCAGTTCGGCGCGGAGGCGGGTGATCTCGGCACGGAGCTCGCCCGGGTCCGAGGAGCCCAGGGCCCACAGGCGCTTCGGGTCGTGCAGCTCGTCGAGCGGAACGGCGGCTGTGTGGACGGTGTCGGCCAGCTCGTCCCAGACGTCGTGCTCGGCGCCCATCAGCCTTCGCACCCGGTGGCGGCCGATCAGCAGCGAATGCGTGGCGTACGGGACCTCCTCGCCCGGTGTCAGGAGGAGCGTCAGCGCGGTGGTGAAGCAGTCGTGGGCCGCTTCCAGCTCGTCGTGCGATTCGAGGGTCTCGGCCGCGATCTCCCAGGGCGCCGGGTCGAGCGGACCCGCCGCGCGGAGGCCGTCGATGATCGCGCGGGCCTCGGCCTCATGGCCGTACTCCCACAGGTTGGCCGCCTTCAGAGCCTTGACCAGGTGCGGGTGGTCGAGGCCGGGGGAGGCGAGCAGTTCGTCGTAGAGGGTGGTGGCGCGGGCGCGTTCGTCGGCGAGTTCCAGATGGGCCGCGGCCTGGAGGAGCAGCGGCTCGCGGTCCTCGGGGTGCTGCGCCGCGGTGCGCAGCAGGCGCTCGGCTTCGGTGATGTGGTCAGCAGGCGTGTCGGGGCGCATGAATCACACCGTACTGCTGTCCGGCGCCTGAACGGAGGGGCGCTTCGGCCCTGGAGAGTTATGGGGCATGGCCTTATCGTGCGGGCCGTGCGGGAGCGGATACCGGTCGTGGTGCAGCGGAACTCGCGGGGGCGTCGGGTCGCCGCGCGCGGGTTGTGGACGGGCGCCGAGGCGGTGGTGACCCTCGGCGTCGTCCTGTTGTTGCTTGTTGTTCATCAGCTGTGGTGGACCAACCGGCAGGCCCGCGCCGACGCCGAGCACCAGGTGCGGGCCCTTCAGAGAGAGTGGGGAGAGACGGAAGGACAGCCACCGGGACAGGAGGACGGGGGAACGGATGGCGGTACGGGGAGCAGCGGCGGGTCCGGCCGCGGGGCTCCGAGCGGGCGTTCGTCCGGGGGCGGGGACCGCACCGCATCCCCCGTGCCCCGCTGGGATCAGGCGTACGCCGTCATCCGTATCCCGCGGCTCGGGCTCACCGCCCCCGTCGCCCAGGGCATCAGCAAACGCGGCGTCCTCGACAAGGGGTACGTCGGGCACTACCCGCGCACCGCGCAGCCCGGCCGGGCGGGGAACTTCGCGATCGCCGGGCATCGCAACACGCATGGCGAGCCCTTCCGGTACATCAACCGGCTGCGGCGCGGGGACCGGATCAGTGTCGAGACCCGCGACGCCGTCTACACGTACACCGTCGACCGGACGCTCGGGCAGACCAGCCCCGGCGACAGTGGTGTCATCGCGGCTGTTCCGCGCAGCAACGTGAAGCCGTACGCGGGATACAGCACGGCCGGTTCCTATGTGACGCTCACGACGTGCACGCCCGAATTCACCTCCCGATACCGGCTTGTCGTATGGGGGAAGCTGACGGACGTCCGAGCGCGGTAGCGGGGTCGTAAACGTGGGGCGGAAGCGGGCCGGCCGAATGTGATCGCGCTGAGAGAGGCTGTCGGGTGTATCGGCCCCATCGTGTATAACGGCTTGAGGGTCGAACGCACACCTGAGCGAAAGGCGCGAGATGTGCGTGGACGCGCGAGCCCGGCCGACAGGCCGCGAAGGGGAAGAAGGAGGGGCCGATGAACGGTGACGTGAACCGTCTGCGCGATGGCCTCGCCCGGCTGCTCCGCCCCGCAGCGCTGCTGCTCTTCTTCGTCACCGAAGTCCTCCTCGCCGAAGGCGGCAGCCTCTCCGCCACCGTCGCACTAGCCGCCACCGCGGCCGTCGGCTCCGCGCTCATCGCCGCCGCGGTCATCAGCGCCCGCTGCGCCGTCCCCGTGCCCCGCACCCGGGTCCGTACAGCCATACGCGACCGGGAGAAACGCACCGCGTTCCTGCCACAGCGAGACCCGGACGCCAAGGGACGCAGACGCCCCCGAGCCCCCGGACGCGCCCTTCCGACGGCCGCGTAGGGCTCACAGCAGCAATAGGCACCGCTGCACCCCTCGCGGTTCGTCATGCCGAGTTCGTTCTTCTTCCCGGCACGACGAGACCCCCGGAGGGCTCACCCATGTCCGTCTTCATGTCCGCGTTCGCCGCCCTGGTCGGCGCGCTGGCCGATGTGCTGCACCCGCTTTTCCAGGGCGCGTCCACCGCCGCCGCCATCGTGCTGTTCACGGCGCTCGTGCGGCTCGCGATTCACCCCCTGTCGCGGGCCGCGGCACGCGGGCAGAAAGCCCGCACCCGGCTCCAGCCGCAGATCGCCGAACTGCGCAAGAAGCACGCCAAGAACCCCGAGCGCATGCAGAAGGCGCTCATGGAACTGCACAAGGAGGAGAACGTCTCGCCGCTCTCCGGCTGCCTGCCCAGCCTTCTGCAGATGCCCGCCTTCTTCCTCCTCTACCACCTCTTCTCCAGCCAGACGATCGACGGCCACCCCAACGAGCTGCTCGACCACCAGCTCTTCGGCGCGCCGCTCGGCGAGCACTGGCAGGACGCGCTCGCGCACGGCGGGCCGTTCGGGGCGCAGGGCATGGTCTACCTCGGCCTGTACGCGATCGTCACCGTCGTGGCCACGTTCAACTTCCGGCGGACGAAGCAGCAGATGGCCGCCAACACCCCGTCCACCGGCCCCGACGGGCAGCCGGTCCCGGGCATGGGCGCGCTGACGAAGCTGATGCCGCTGATGTCCTACGCCACCCTCTTGACCGTGTCCGTCGTACCGCTCGCCGCCGCGCTGTACGTCGTCACGAGCACCACCTGGACCGCGATCGAGCGGGCATTCCTCTACCGCGACATGCCGACCACGGGTGCCGCCACGGCCGTCACGGCCGACGCGGCGGGATCGGGGCAGCGGGTGCGCCGGTCCAGTGTGTGAGCAGGGGTCCGGTGCGTGAACAGGGTCCTGCCCTTCGCGTCACGCGCCGATCGTCGTCGCGAACTGCTCCAGCGCCTCGACCACCAAGGCGTGGTCCTCCGCCTGAGGCAGGCCCGAGACCGTCACCGAGCCGATGACGCCCGCGCCCTCGACCGCGATCGGGAACGAACCCCCGTGCGCGGCGTACATGTCCGGGTCCAGGCGAGAGGCATCGTCGAACGTCGTCCCCTTGGCCCGGAACCGGGATCCGACCAGGTACGAGCTCTCGCCGTACCGTTCCACGACCTTGCGCTTGCGGTCGATCCAGGCGTCGTTGTCCGCGCTCGAGCCGGGCAGCGCGGCGTGGAACAGCTGCTGTGCGCCGCGGCGGATGTCGATCGCGACCGGGGCGTGTCTTTCCCGGGCCATCGAGACGAGCAGGCCACCGAGCGCGTACGCGTCGTCATAGCTGAAATGTGGCAGCGTCAGTCGGCGTTCCTGAGCGATGAGCTCGGAGATGGTCGGCGCGGTGGGGTTCATGCGGTCTGCTCCTCGGTATCGGTATCGGTATCGGCGGAGGCGGGCGGGGTTGTGGCGGGCAGGGCTACGGCGACGCCCTCGCGGGCCGAGCGGCGTGCGGCCTCCAGTACGTCCAGGGCAGCGGCGGCCTGGAGGGCGGTCACTGGATTGTCACCCCTTCCGCGCAGTGCGTCGGTGACCGCCGCGTAGTACGCGGGGTAGTCACCCGGCAGCGTGCGGACCGGGGCGCCGCCGCCCGTCAACGGGGACTCGCCCGAACCGATCCGGCCCCACAGCGCCTCGGGCTCCTCGCCCCACGGCCGGCCTGGCGTCGGACGCGCGCCCGCGCGCAGGTCGGCCTCCTGCGGGTCGAGGCCGTACTTCACATAGCCGGCGGTCGAGCCGAGCACCCGGAAGCGCGGGCCGAGCTGGGCCGTGGTGGCGCTGACGTACAGATGTGAGCGGACCCCGTTCGCATGGGTGATCGCGAGGAACGTGTCGTCGTCGGCGGCGGCGCCGGGGCGGCGCACATCGGACTCCGCGTACACCCGCACCGCCGGTCCGAACAGCACGAGCGCCTGGTCGACGACATGGCTGCCCAGGTCGTACAGCAGCCCGCCGATCTCCTGCGGGTCGCCCGACTCGCGCCAGCCGCCCTTCGGCTGCGGGCGCCACCGCTCGAAACGGGACTCGAAGCGCTGTACGTCACCCAGCTCACCGTCCACGACCAAGCGGGCGAGAGTGAGGAAGTCGTTGTCCCAACGGCGGTTCTGGAAGACCGAGAGCAGCAGCCCGCGCTCCTCGGCGAGGGCCGCGAGCCCCCGCGCCTCGGCGGCCGTACCGGCGATCGGCTTGTCCACGACGACCGGCAGACCGGCCTTGAGCGCGGCGGTCGCGATCGGGACATGGCTCCTGTTCGGCGAGGCGATCACGATCAGGTCGAGTTCGTCCGCGCGCCCCCACAGCTCCTCCGGCGCGGCGGCGAACCTTACATCGGGGAACTCGGCGCGCGCCTGCGCCCGCCGCTCCTCGCTCGAGGTGACGACCGTGTCGAGGACGAGGCCGTCGGTCGCGGCGATCAGGGGGGCGTGGAAGACGGAACCCGCCAGGCCGTAGCCGACGAGTCCGACGCGCAAGGGGGTCCCGGACAGCTCGGGCATCTCATGAGTCGCGTTGCCAGTCATGCCTGCCACTTAAGCAACTCTGTTGCCGAAGAGTCGGTGATTGACGACAACGCGGCAGATGTGCGTGCCCAGCCCCGCGACACCGCGCCCCATTTGCCGGTCCATCTGAGCTGATCGAGCGGTTCCCGGCGGCCGACCGAGCGGCCCTCCGGTATGCCGGTGCCGGTCGCCTCGCGCGTGAGTGGCAGCGTCGCGGCCCAGAACCGGTGAACTCCGGCGAACGGGGCGAGCCGACCGTTCCGCGAGCAGCGAAGGGTGCCCCCATGCCCCCCACACCGCCCCCGTCCGGCAGGCTTTCCGATTCCACCCCCGCATCCACCCCGGCGGCCGGTCCTGCATCCATCCCGCTGTCCTCCGCCGCCTCCGTCCCCGAATCCGACGCCGCTGCCGGTCCTGCCTCGCCGCCGCCGTACCCGCTCCGCGGGCGGACGCGGCACGGGTTCGCGCTCGGGCTGGCGGCGGCGAGCGTGGTTCCCGCCGTCCTCGGTGGCTCATTCGCCGCACCCGCCTTGGGCGCGCCTTCGGCCACCCCGGTCTCGAAGCCGGACTCCACCACCGCCGACCAGCAGCCCACCTGCGGTGATGCGGACGCGCGCGACTTCCCGATCAGTACCCGTATACACGGCGGCCCGGACACCTACGCGTCCGGCGGCGGCTACGGAACCTGGTTCCTGGATCTCACCAACACCACCACCGAGTCGTGCCGGGCCATCCATCCGGTGCTGGTCCTCACCGACGAGGACCGGAAGCTGACCTCCGACCAGATCCAGCTGGAGTTCTGCGAGCAGAGCCGTCCCGATGTGGAGCACCGCGTCACCTGGGAGACCACCGACCAGGACGAACACATCGGTGTCTTCGGCGGCGATGGCGGCGACTCCTTCGACGGCTTCACCATCCCCGCGGGCCGTACCGTCACCGTCCGGGTCCGGATGGCGTTCACCTCGGACACCAGCCCGGGCCGGGTCACCGCCAACGCCGTGATCGTCCAGCGGCAGCACGCAGCGGGTGGCGGGACCGGGAAGGACGACGGGGCCTGGGTCGGCGAGTCCGACGACTACCGCTTCGCCATCGTCGAGGACACCGGGGAGACCGGCGAGACCGGGGAGACCGGCGGGACCGGGGAAACCGAAGAGGCCGGCGGCACCACCCGCGACGCCGTGCCCGCCGCGTGAGGCGCCGGCCGTATCGGCTGGTTGAGCGGACGGCCTAAAATCGGGGACGTCGGCGCTGCACGACGCGGTGCCGCCGGCGTCCCCCGCACACGGCGTACGGCAGGAGTCCCGCATGGCAGAACGCAAGCCGATCTCATCCTGGCTCACCGACATGGACGGCGTCCTGATCCACGAGGGGACGCCAGTCCCCGGGGCGGATACCTTCATCAAGCGGTTGCGGGACTCGGGGCTGCCCTTCCTGGTCCTCACGAACAACTCGATCTACACCGCCCGCGACCTTCACGCCCGCCTCAAGCGCATGGGTCTGGATGTGCCCGTGGAGAACATCTGGACCTCCGCCCTGGCCACCGCCCAGTTCCTGGACGATCAGCGGCCCGGCGGCACGGCGTACGTCATCGGCGAGGCCGGGCTCACCACCGCCCTGCACGACATCGGCTATGTCCTCACCGACCACGAGCCGGACTACGTGATCCTCGGCGAGACCCGTACGTACAGCTTCGAGGCGCTCACCAAGGCGATCCGGCTGATAAACGGCGGCGCCCGCTTCATCTGCACCAACCCGGACGAGACCGGCCCGTCCCCCCAGGGCCCGCTGCCCGCCACCGGGTCCGTCGCCGCCCTCATCACCAAGGCCACCGGCAAGGCCCCGTACTTCGCGGGCAAGCCCAACCCACTGATGATGCGCACCGGGCTCAACGCGATCGGCGCACACTCCGAGTCCAGCGCCATGATCGGCGACCGGATGGACACCGATGTGCTGGCGGGCCTGGAGGCGGGGATGCAGACGTTCCTGGTCCTCACCGGTCTCACCGCGGTGGCCGACATCGACAAGTACCCCTTCCGGCCGTCCAGGGTCGTCGATTCCATCGCCGATCTGGTCGACCTCGTCGACGTGGACTGAGCCCGGCGGGGCACCGGCCCCCGAGGGGGCGGGGGAGGGCTCCGGGCCTTCGTTGCCGGTCGTCCCCCGTGTTTCTGCGGATGCGGAAGGCCGGAGCAGGCGTGAACCTTCCTTAAGGAGGTTCACGATGCGTTCGATACCCATCACGTTCTGTGCCGCCGCGGTCGTCGCGGCGACCCTGGTGCCGGCTTCCGCCGCACTGGCCGACTCCGACTCCGGGTCCGACCGGACGGGCTCGGACTCCCGCAGCACACTCTCGGTGACGCCGACTTCCGCCGCCCCGGGTGGCGAGGTGGCCCTGCGACTGGACGCCTGCGGGGGCAAGGAGGCCAAGGGCAATTCCGATGTCTTCGCCTCCGAGGCACGCTTCTCACCCGCTTCGGACGGGGGCCTCTACGCCAAGGCCCGGATCAGCTCGGACGCCTCCCCGGGCGACTACGACATCCAGATCGTCTGTACGGACGACAAGGGCACCAAGGCGTCCGGCACGGTCACCGTCATTGACCGCGACCAGGCCACACCCCTCGCGCCGGTCAGTGCGGGAGGCGGCGGCACCGCCGTCCTCACCAGCAAGGAAGCCCATCAGCAGGACGGCCCCGGCACCGTGCATGCGGTGATCGGTCTGGTCCTGGCCGCTGTCGCGGCCGTCGCCGTTGCGTTCCGCCGCGTGCGCCGTCGTCGCTCGGCCGAGGACTGAGATGTCCGCCCCCGACAGCCCCGAGGGCCACGGCAGACTGCTCACCGGAGTGGCCTGGGCCGTCCTGCTGATGGCGCTGTGGCTCTGGGGCCGCGACATCGCCGACGGCTCCTTCGCCAGCTCCGCCCCGACCACCGGCGACATGGCCGCGGTCGGCCGCCCGCTCGGCGTCCCGCTGCCCCCGCCGCACGACCCGATCGAGGGCGCCGTGCCGGAGCGGGTCGAGATCCCGTCGATCGGCGTCAAGGCACCCGTGGTCGCCCGCGGCCTGGACAAGGACGGGGCGATCGAACCACCGCCGTTCGACACGCCCCAGACCGTCGGCTGGTACGGCAACGGCGTCGAGCCCGGCGCGAAGGGCCCCGCCCTCTTCGTCGGCCACGTCGACACCAAGACCAGACCGGCCGTCTTCTACGGGCTCAGCGCGGCCCGTCCCGGCGCCAAGGTCGAGGTGACCCGCGCCGATGGCACGGTCGCCGAATTCACCGTCGACGACGTCCAGGTCTTCACCCGGGAACGTTTCGACGCCGACAAGGCGTACGGCCCACGCGAGAAGGGCCGCGCGGAACTCCGCCTGATCACCTGCGGCGGCACCTACGACCGGGCGTCGCACTCGTACGACGCGAATGTGGTCGTCTCCGCCTACTTGACCGGCGAGAAGTTCGGGGGAGTTCGTGAACGAACAAGGCCCCCTCACGTGTAGTGAGAGGGCCTTGACTCTGCGTGCGCCGCCAGGGACTCGAACCCCGGACCCGCTGATTAAGAGTCAGCTGCTCTAACCAACTGAGCTAGCGGCGCCTGCTGACCTGGAGAACTCTACCTGAAGGCGAGGTGTGCTCCTGACCATTTCCCGACCACCACGGCCTGTCGAATAGACGTTTTTTCCCTTCTATCCGTCAAAGTGTGATATGTCGGGAGAGTTGAGGCGCGGGCACTCGTGCAGGTGCGACCAAAGATCTTGATTTGAGGCCTGGCGACGGGCCCAGGGCCGGCGGGGCGGAGCGGTCGACGGCACCCAGGTCCGGAGACTGGCGACAACTTTTCGCATGACAAAGACAGCTTTTCGCGTGACAAAACGGACATGACGGAGGCGGGAATGGGATCCACGGTGTTGGACAGCTCCGGAACCCCGGAGAACGCGAGGGAACGGGAAGGGGGGCTGGAGAAGGCGAAGACGCCGGGGCCGCCGGTACCGAGCGGGCCGCAGGTGCCGAGCGGGCCGCAGGTGCCGAGCGGGCCGCAGGTGCCGAGCGGGCCGCAGGTGCACCCTTCGACACGGTCGGCGCCGGCCGCCGATCCAAAGCTTGCCGAGCGGTCGTGGCCCGCGCTGCCCGGCTGGGTGGCGCTGCTCGGCGGGCTGGTGGGGATCGTTGCCGGTTGCGCTGTCCTCTGGTGGGTCGGCGCGCTGCCCGCCGCCGCGCTCGCCCGGTTCGGTATCGACTCGCGTCCGTACGACGGGATCGGTCGCCGGGCCTGGGTGGCGCTCGCCATGGTGGTGATGGCGGTGATCTACGCGTTCGGCGGTCTGAGCCGTGGACGGGCCGGGTACGCCTGGGTGCTGACGCTCTTCGGCGAGTACCGGGGGAGTGTGCGGCGGACCGGGCTGATGTGGATCAGCCCGGTGCTGCTGCGCCGCCGGGTCGACGTACGCCTGCGGCACTGGCGCAGCGAACCGCTCCCCGCCGTGGACGCCAACGGTACGGCGCTGCGCGTCGTCGTCCTCGTCGTCTGGCAGATCAGGGACACAGCACGGGCGGCGCTCGGGGTCGCGGACCACGAGGCGTATCTGCACGAGCAGGTCGAGGCGGCGATGGCCCGGGTCCTCTCGCAGTTGCCGGCCGACGCCTTCCACGAGGACGCGCACACTTTGCGCAACGCGGAGGCAGTAGGTGATGCGCTGACCCGGCTGCTGAAGGCGGACTGCGAGCCGGTCGGTATCGAGGTGTACTCGGCGCAGCCGACCGGAATCGAGTACGCGCCGGAGGTCGCCGCGGCCATGCAGCGCCGCCGGATCGCCGCCATCGACGCCAAGCACCGCGACACTGTGCTGACTTCGGTGGTTGACGCCGTGGACGGCACTGTCAGCCGGCTGACGGCGAGAGGGGTCGTGGAACTGGACGACTACGAACGCAAGTCGCTGATCAAGGACTTGACGGTGGCCTTCTACACCGGTCACAGCGGCGGGGAGGGGTCCTGAGGTCTTCGGGGGAGCCCCCGTAGACCACCGCGCTCCGTGCGTTCTGTGCGTGCTCCGATGTTCAGTTCTGATGTGCAGTCAGTTACCGTGCGGCGCCATGGGGAGCGCAGGCACCGTCGCGGAGCTCGTACAGCGCCAATGGGGCGACCACCGGCCCGGACTGAGATCTGAGGACACCGTCCTCAGTCATCACCAGATCGCCTCGGGCGCTGCCGCACGGGCCGCGCTCCTCGCGGATCTGCTGCCGACGGGCAGCGAACCGCACCTCGGGGTGCTGCTGGACAACACCCCTGAATTTCCTCTCTGGTTGAGCGCGGCGGCCCTGTCCGGGGCCGCCGTCGCCGGTATCAACCCCACCCGGCGCGGCGCCGAACTGGCCCGCGACATCCTGCACACCGACTGCCGCGTCCTGGTCACCGAACGCACCCATCTGCCGCTGCTCGACGGACTGGATCTCCCGGGTGTACGGGTGCTGGTCACCGAAACCGACGAGTACGCCGAACTGCTCGCCCCGTACGCCGGAGCGACACCGGGCGACACGGTCCTGGTCGAAGCCGGGCCGGGAACCAGGATGCTGCTCTACTTCACCTCGGGCTCGACCGGCGCCCCCAAAGCCGCGATCTGCTCCCAGGGACGGCTGGCCGCGGCCGGGCAGTCCCTCGTCGATCACTTCGGCGTCCGGCGCGAAGACGTCCACTACATCTGCATGCCGATGTTCCACGGCAACGCGGTGATCGCCGACTGGGCGCCCGCGCTGGCCGGCGAAGCCGCGGTCGCGCTGCGCCGCCGCTTCTCGGCCTCCGGTTTTCTGGACGACGTACGGGCGCACGGGGCCACGTACTTCACCTATGTCGGCCGCGCCGTGCAGTATCTGCTGGCCACCCGCGAGCGCCCTGATGACCGCGAGCACTCGCTGCGGCTCGGCTTCGGTACCGAGGCCGGCGCGGTGGACGCGGCCCGCTTCCGGGAGCGGTTCGGGGTGCGGCTGGTCGAGGGCTACGGCTCCTCAGAGGGCGGCGCGGCGATCCAGCGGACCCCGGACACCCCGGAGCGCGCGATTGGGAAGGCGTCGGCGCACGACGATCTCGCGGTCGTCGACCCGGAGACCGGCGAGGAGCGGACCGCAGCTGTCTTCGACGAGTTCGGAAGGCTGACCAACGGGGCGGAGGCGATAGGGGAGTTGGTCAACCGGGGCCGTACGCCCTTCGAGGGGTACTGGCGCAATGAGGCGGCGGACGCGGACCGGGTGCGCGGAGGCTGGTACTGGACCGGGGACCTCTTCTTCCGCGACGCCGACGGCTTCCTCTACTTCGCGGGCCGTACGGACGACCGGCTGCGGGTGGACAGCGAGAACCTGGCAGCCGCGGTGATCGAGAGCATCCTGGCCCGCTGGCAGGACGCGGTGGCCGTGGCGGTGTACGCGGTGCCGGACCCGGTGGCGGGGGACCAGGTGATGGCGGCGTTCGCGATGCGGGCGGGGGCGGTGTTCGACCCGGAGGCCTTCGCCGCGTTCCTGGCCGCCCAGCCGGACCTGGGGACGAAGATGGCCCCCCGCTTCGTGCGGATCGTCCCGGCGATGCCGGTGACGGCGACGAACAAGGTGCACCGGGTGGGGTTGCGCCGCGAGGGCTTCTGGAGCGGGGGCTCCGTGTGGTGGCGCGGCCCAGGTGGCACGTACGACCCGTTCGGGGGCGATCAGCTGGCGGCCCTGCTGAGCGAGTACGAGGCGCACGGGCGCGACGGCCTTCTCTAGCGCCGCGACCGGCACTAGCGCCGCGACGGGACTAGAACGGATGTGTAAAACGTTCGTACATCTTGATGGGCAGCAGAAACGCACTGGGCGGTTCAGGTGTGTACCTGAACCGCCCAGTGCGTTGTCTGTGCGCCGCCAGGGACTCGAACCCCGGACCCGCTGATTAAGAGTCAGCTGCTCTAACCAACTGAGCTAGCGGCGCCTGCTGACTCGAAAATAATACCTGTTCCCGAGGGGTGCTGGTGACACCCGGACGAAACGGGACTCATCAAGCCAGAATGAACCCGCCCCCTAGTGCCGCGGCAGGCAACGTTCGCCCCGTCGCGACGCCCGGCACGCACTCTCGCCGCACCGGACGAAAGCCCAAGTACGTCCAGTACGAGGGCTTCCGGCCGGCACGCCGAGAGCACGCACCGGACGCCACTCCTTGACGGGCAAACGTTGCCTGCCGCGGCCCTAGAGCGCCAGCGACAGGAGCACGGGTGCCGCCCGCCGGTTCAGTGTGGCCGCCGCCGCGCGCAGGCGATGCGCGTCCTCGACCGGCAGGGACAGTGCCAGGCAACCCGCCGACGACCCGGCCGTAAGCGGTACCGCCGCGCACACCGTGCCGACCGCGTACTCCTGGAGGTCGAGCACCGGGGCCGTCGCCGGCTGGCTGTCCAGCTTCGAGAAGAGCACCTTCTCGCTGGTGATCGTCCGCGACGTGAGCCGGGCCGTCTTGTGACGCGCGAGGTGGTCGCGGCGGCCGTTCTGGTCGAGCTGGGCCAGCAGGCACTTGCCGACCGCCGAGGCGTGCGCGGCGGAACGGAAGTCCACCCACTCGTTGACCGCGGGGGTGCGGGGGCCGTCGGCGTACTGTGTGACGCGGATCTCGCCGTCGACGTACCGGCTGATGTAGACCGCCGCGCCGACCGAATCGCGCAGTTGCGCCAGTATCCGCTGGAGTCTGGCCTCAAGGGCCTGTCTGCGAGCCGCGCCGAAGCCGGGGAGCAGCAGCGAGGAGCCGATGACATACGCGCCGTCGGCGGCCTGCTCGACGTATCCCTCGCGGCGCAGCGTCAGCAGCAGGGGGGTGAGATGCCTGATGTGCAGTCCCGTCTCCCGCGATATCTGGGTGCCCGTCACGCCGTTGCTGTGACTGGAGACCGTTTCGAGGACGCGAAGGGCGTACTGCACCGAATGAATCGGTGCGGTCGGTTCGGGCTTCAATGCCACGGTTCCCCCCACCAGGTTGCGGCCGCAGAATCTGCCACCACGATAGCCGCCAAGAGGCCCTTTTGGGGCTGCTGTTGGCGGCTTGATGGGGCGCCCCGACGCCGTAGGCTGGGGCGCACCCAAGTTTGGAATATGCCAGAGTCATTGGCGTATCGCGTGTGCCGAGGTCACAGCACCGCGGCGAGGAACTCGCGCGTACGTTCGTGCTCGGGATCGGTGAAGATTTTTTCCGGTGGACCCGACTCGACCACGCGTCCGGCATCGAACATCAGTACCGTCTCCGAGACGTCCCGGGCGAAGTTCATCTCGTGGGTCACGCAGAGCATGGTGATGTCGGTGTTCCTGGCGATGTCGCTCAGCAGCTCCAGCACACCCGCCACGAGCTCCGGGTCGAGCGCGGACGTCACCTCGTCCAGCAGCAGGATCTCCGGCCGCATCGCCAGCGCGCGGGCGATCGCCACCCGCTGCTGCTGGCCGCCGGAGAGCTGGGAGGGATGCGCGTCGATCTTTCCCGAGAGCCCGACCAGGTCGAGCAGTTCGCGGGCGCGGCCCTCCGCCTCGTCGCGGTCCATGCCCAGCACGCTGACCGGGGCCTCGGTGATGTTCTGCAGCACCTTCATATGGGGGAAGAGGTTGAACTGCTGGAAGACCATGCCGATCTTCTTGCGGGCCTCGCGCAGATGCTTCTCCGTCGCCGGCCTCAGCGAGCCGTCGGGTGCCTTGATGTGGGACAGCGGTTCGCCGTCGACCCGGATCACTCCGTCGCTGACCTTCTCCAGCGTCATCAGCAGCCGCAGGATGGTGGTCTTGCCCGAGCCGCTGGGGCCGATCAGGGTGACGTGTTCGCCGCGCCGCACCGAGAAGTCCAGCCCGTCGAGGACGACGTGGTCGCCGTACCGCTTCACGACGTTGTCGAAGCGGACCAGCGGATGGCCGGTGTGCGACGTGGCGGGGACCGGGGCGATATCCAGGGGGGCCGCGGTCGTCTTCTGCAGGGGGAGGGGTTCAGTGGCCAAGGCGCATCTCCAGCTTTCTCATCAGCAGCGAGGTGGGGTAGCTCGCGACCAGGAAGACCAGCCCGGCGAGCGTGAATGCCTCGGTGTAGGCGAAGTGGTCGGCACCGTACTTACGGGCCTCGAAGACCATCTCCTGCACCGTGATCACGGCAAGGAACGGGGTCTCCTTGAACATCGAGACCGCGTAGTTGCCGAGAGCGGGCAGCACATTGCGCACCGCCTGCGGCAGGACCACGGCCTGCCAGGTCCGCCGCGGGGAGAGCGAGAGCGCCCGGCAGGCCTCCCACTGGCCCTTCGGCACACCGTCGATCCCGGCGCGGTACACCTCGGAGGTGTACGTGGCGTAGTGGATGCCCAGCACCACGATGCCGATCGTCAGCGGCTCGACGGAGGTGAACAGGGCGGCCGCGCCGACCAGTTGGACGAGCAGCGGGGTGGAGCGGATGAACTCCATCACGGCTCGCACCGGCACCGTCACGAACCTGCTCGGGGCCCGTCCGGCGACCGCGATGGCGAGCCCGAGGACGGCGGCGACGAGCGTGCCGAGCACGGTCGCGAGCAGCGTGACCTCGAAACCTTCGAGCACCAGGGGAAGGGCGTCCCGGACGGCGTCCCAGTCGAAGCCGTTCACCGGGCACCTCCGGCCGTCGACACGACGGTTTGCGCGGCGCTGCGGCTGCGCAGCAGCGAGCCCGCACCGGTCGGCAGGCCGAGCCGCCGCTTGGCGCTCCGCTCCAGCAGATTCATCAGCAGGGTCAGCGCGTAGGCCAGGACGAAGTAGACGGCCAGCAGGGTCATGTACGCGGTGAGCGTCTCACCGGTTCGGTCGCGCAGCTGCTGGATCACGGTCATCAGGTCGGCTGCGGAGATCAGCCACAGCAGCGGGGTGCACTTCAGCAGCTGGATCAGCAGATTGGTGAAGGACGGGATCATCTGCACCCAGGCCTGCGGAAGGATCACCTTCCGCATCCGGTGCAGCGGCGTCATGTTCAGCGCGACGGCCGCCTCGTACTGGGCACGCGGTACGGAGTTGATCGCCCCGCGCACCACCTCGGAGCCGTACGCCCCGTAGTTGAGACCGAAGGCGACGACGCCGCACAGCAGCGGCGTCAGTTCGTACCCCGTGAGCGGCGGCATCGCGTAGTAGAGCCAGAACAACTGGATGTAGAGCGAGGTGCCGCGGAAGAACTCCACGACCACGCGTGAGACACCGCGCAGCACCAGCAGCCGGCTGACCGACATCAGACCGAGGACGAACGCCAGGAGCAGGGCGAGCAGTGCGCCCAGGACGGTGGCCTGGAGGGTCACCCACAGTCCCGAGCGCAACTGCGGCAGGTCGTCGAAGAAGGCGGAGAAGAAGTCACTCATGCGGTGCGTTCCGTCCCAGTCAGACCTGGCACAGATCGGCCGTCTTCAGGGTGGCCGGCGGGATCTCGGCGGCCCCGAATCCGTACTCCCGGAGCAGGCTCACATAGCGCGAGCTGTCCGAGACGATCTTCTTCAGCTCGCGGTTGAAGGCGTCCCGCAGATCCTCGTTGCCCTTGCGGAAGACGGCGCCGCCGGGGCTGTACTGCTTCTTGCCGTCGAGCTCCGGCAGGAAGGCCTCGGTGACCTCGGTGTCGGGGTTCGTCTTCGCGAGCCGGCGCAGCGAGATGCCGGTGAGCAGGAACGCGTCGATCCGGCCGCCCTTGACCGCGTCGGCGCCGTCCTGCGGTTTCTGCAGCGACTTGATCCGGTCCTTGGAGATGCCGGCGCCCTCGGCGTACGAGCCCTCGACGGCACCCGACATCACACCGACGGTGATTCCGGCGGCCTTCGCCGATGCCAGGTCGGTGACCTTCTTCGGGTTGCCCTTCTTCACCATCAGCGCGGTCGGCGAGATGAACTCGGGCTCGGAGAAGAGGGCATTGGCGCAGCGCTCCGGCGTGATCGCCATGCCGGCGCTGACCACGTCGTACTTGCCCGCCTGCAGCCCGGGGATCAGACCGTCCCACTCGGAGAGCGTGGGCTTCAGTTCGTCGACGCCGAGCGCCTTGAAGATCTCCCGGTGCAGGGTGGGCGCCTCGCCCTTGAGCTGCTTGCCCTCCAGATAGCCGTATGGGGCCTCATTGGCGTACGCGACCCGGACGAAGCCCTGCTTGCGGAGCTTGTGGAGCGCCCCCGCACCGTCCGTGGAACCGGCGCCGGTCTTGCTGCACGCGGAGAGCAGACCAGGAACGACGAGCAGGCCGCCCACGGCCGCCGATCGATGGAGCAAGCCCCGGCGGGACAGGTTCGGGAAGTCAGCCATGGTTCGCAATCTCCTGGAGCGATCGAACAGTCCGGACAGGGTGAGCGCCTGCCCGATCCCGTACGTCTATGCAGGAAGAGGCCTCCTGTGATCGAACAGTGATCGGAGTGCGACCTCCCTGTGTCCCGTTGTCGGCGGAGTGCGACGGTCGGTGCGCGGCGCGTATTTCCCGCCGTCTAACGCGTCGTGACTGGCTGTCATGCGGATTTGTCTGCAATGAATTGCAATGACCAGGTGAAGTGACCGGCGGGACAGGTCGGTTGAGATCAATCGCTCCGGTCCGGGACGGGGACGTACCCGCGCTGCTTGTCCACCACGTTCGGCAACGGCTGTCCGGCCGCCCAGAGTTCGTACATCTCCACGAACTGCTCGCCCAGCCTCTCCCGCCAGCCCGCAGTGTCGCCGCTCATGTGCGGCGACACGATCAGATCCGGTACGTCCCAGAGCGGGCTCTGCGGCCCCAGCGGCTCCTGCTCGAACACATCGAGCGCCGCGCCCGCGATCCAGCGCTTGCGCAGCGCGGCGACCAGATCGTCCTCGACGACCATCGGGCCGCGCCCCACATTGATGAAGCGGGCCGACGGCTGCATCAGCCCGAAGAACCGCGTGTCGAACATGCCACGGGTCGACTCCGTCAGCGGTGCCGCGCAGATCACCCAGTCGGCCATGGAAGCCAGCCGATCCAACTCCGCCACGCCGTGGACGGTGCGCCGCGCGCGACGTCCCACCAGCGCCACCTGGACCCCGAGGTTGATCAGCAGCCGGGTGATCTCCCGCCCGATCGGGCCCGCGCCGACGACCACCGCACGGCTGCCCGCGACCTGTGTGCTCTCCCTGTGGCGCCACTGCCGCCGGTGCTGGAGCTCCAGCGTGCCCGGGAGGTCCTTGGCGAATGCCAGCACCAGGCCACACACATACTCGGCGACCGGCCGCTCGAAGATGCCCCGCGCATTGGTCACCACCGTTTCGGAGGCCGCCAGCTCCGGGCAGAGCAGCCGGTCCACGCCCGCGCTCGCCGTATGCACCCATGCCGGGCGCGGTCCGTCACCGGGCCAGGCGGCCCGTACCGCGTCGGAGGTGAAGTCCCACACCAGCAGTACGTCGGCTTCCGGGAGCTGTGCGGCGAGTCCGGCCTCGCCCGTGTACCGGACGGCGGCCCGGCCGGTCAGCCGGCCGAGACGCGGCGACGGGTCGGTGTCCAGGACGAGCAAAGTGGGCTCTGGCATGAGAGGCAGTCGCTCCGCTGCGTCTGAGATGTGCGGATTGACCACGCTCGCACCCGCGCCCGGCTTCGTCAACAGGTCGCAGTGGGGGTGGCGACAGAAGGGGGAATACTGGGGAGAGATGGGCGGAAACGGTCACAGGTGCCGCGTCTTTGGACCTGTTCGGCCCCCGAATACCCGTTCAGGCACCTGCAGGAACAGGAAGGGTGGACATGACGACCCTCGGCTTTCTCTACCCGGGCCACCACTATGCGGAGGACGACTTCCCGCGGATGGAGATCCTGCTCGACGCCGTCAGGCTGGTCGTGAACCACACCGACGTCGACGAGGACGTCTACGGGATCGACGCACTGGTACGGACAGGCGCGCCCGAACGCCTGGCCGCCGGGGTGGCGGAGCTGCAGCGCGCCGGTGTCGAGTCCGTCGTGTGGGTGAGCAGCGGCGGCAGCTTCCTGTACGGCTGGGAGGGCGCCCATGAACAGACCGCCGCCCTGGCCCGGGCGGCAGGTGTGCCCGCCTCCAGCACATCCTTCGGCTTCGTCCATGCGGTACGGGAGCTGGGCGCCGACCACGTCGCCGTCGCCTCGACCTATCCCGAGCACATCGCCGAGCTGTTCACCGTCTTTCTCCGGTCCGCGGGCGTCGAGGTGGCCACCACCCACGCCGCCTCTCTCGCCTCCGCCGCCGAGGCCGCCGCCTGGGACCTGGACAAGGTGAAGGAACTCGTCACAGCCGCGGACCGGCCGGAGGCCGATGTGATGCTGCTGCCCGACACGGCCCTGCACACCGTCTCGCACGTGGCGGAGCTGGAGGAACTCCTTGGCAAGCCGGTCCTCACCGGGAACCAGGTGACCGTCAGGGAAGGGCTGCGGCTGGCGGACCGCCGGGCCTGGTCTCCGAGGCTCGGCAAGATCTTTGCCGAGCGCGAGGCGCCCCCGGCCCCGGCGGCCATGTGGGGCGAGGACCGGGAGCGCGCACGCAGCGGGAAGAAGGAGTGGCACGGAAAGCGGCCCCGCCCTGGCTGGTGAGCCAGGGAAAACCTGGCGCCGGTGAGCCGAGGGGTGAGCCGGGGAATAAGCGGAGACCACCTCCTGTTGTGCTCTTTCGGACGTACCAGCCGGACGTAGGCGCATCACCGGAGAGGCCAGGACGTGGACGAGATTCGCGGCGACGAGATCCGAGGCGACAAGATCCGTGGCAGGACGGAGGGGACGGCCACGGTTCCGCTCTCCGTGCTGGACCTGGTGACCGTCGGTCAGGGCCGCACCGCCACCCAGGCCCTGCGCACGAGCGTGGACATCGCACAGCTCGCCGAGCGCCGTGGATTCCATCGCTACTGGGTCGCCGAACACCACTCGATGCCCGGCGTCGCCTCCTCCTCACCGGCCGTGATCCTGGCCCACCTCGCCGCCCACACCGAGCGCATCAGGCTCGGCTCCGGCGGCGTGATGCTGCCCAACCACGCACCGCTCGTCATCGCCGAACAGTTCGGCACCCTGGAGGCCATGGCCCCCGGCCGCATCGACCTCGGTCTCGGGCGCGCCCCCGGCACCGACGGCGCGACTGCGGCCGCACTGCGCCGCACGGACCGGCTGGGCGAAGGTGCCGAAGACTTCCCGCAGCAGCTTGCCGAGCTGACCCGGTTCCTGGACGACGACTTCCCGGACGGCCACCCCTACGCCCGTGTCCACGCGGTCCCCGGCCCGGTCCAGGCCACGGCCGATGGCGGGGTCCAGTCCCCCGCCCGCCCGCCGATCTGGCTGCTCGGCTCCTCCGGCTTCAGCGCCCGGCTGGCCGGCGTACTCGGCCTGCCGTTCGCCTTCGCCCACCACTTCTCGGCCCAGAACACGGTGCCGGCCCTCGACCTGTACCGGGAGTCGTTCCGGCCGTCCGCGGTGCTCGACGCCCCGTACGCCCTGATCGGCGTCGCGGCCCTGGCCGCCGACGACGAGCGCGAGGCCCGCCGCCAAGTGCTCTCCGGCGCCCTGGCCATGGTCCGCCTGCGCACCGGCCGCCCCGGCCTGGTCCCGACACCCGAAGAGGCGGAGGCGTATGCCTTCAGCCCCATGGAGCGGGAGTTCGTGGACGGCTGGCTGGTCAACATCGTCCACGGCACGGCGGACGAGGTCCGTACGGGCCTTGACGACCTGGCCAAGCGCACCGGCGCCGACGAACTGATGATCACGGCCAACGCGCACGGCGGCGAGGCCCGGCTGCGCAGCTACGAGCTCATCGCGGACGCGTACGCGCTGCCGACGGCCTGACGTCGCCCCCATGCGCCGGTCGCCCTCATACGCCGGTCGGCCTCAGACCTTCAGCCTTCCGCTGCCGATCAGCTCGGCGATCCGCTCCGGGGCCACCGCGCGTGAGTACAACCAGCCCTGCCCGGTGTCGCAGCCGATCCTGCGCAGCCGTTCCGCCTGGCCGGCCGTCTCCACGCACTCCGCGGTGACGGTCAGGCCGAGGCGGTGCGCCAGTTCCACCATCGCCTCGACGATCGTCTCGTCGGCGGGGCTCGGGAGGTCGCCGTCCTCGTGGCGGAAGCCGCGTACGAACGAGCCGTCCAGCTTCAGTACGGAGACCGGCAGCCGGCTCAGGTAGGCGAGGTTCGAGTAGCCGGTCCCGAAGTCGTCGATGGCGATCCGTACGCCCATTTCGCTGAGCGACTGAAGGACCTGGAGCGGGCGCCCCGCCGAGCCCATCACGGCGGACTCGGTCAGTTCCAGCTGCAGCAGTCCGGGATCGAGACCGGTCTCGGCGAGGATCTCCGCGACATCGGTGACCAGATCGGAGTCCCAGACCTGCCGTACGGCGACATTGACGCTGATGAACAGCGGCGGTTCGGCCGGATGGTCGAGCTGCCAGCGCCGGGCCTGACGGCAGGCGGACCGCAGCACCCACCGGCCGAGCTGGATGATCGAGCCGTCCTCCTCGGCGATCGCGACGAACCGATTCGGCGAGAGCATGCCGAACTGCGGGTGGTTCCAGCGGACCAGCGCCTCCACCCCGCGTACGACTCCGTCGGCCATGCCGACCAGCGGTTGGTACTCGATGGTGAACTCGCCGCGTTCGACGGCGGGCCGCAGATTGGAGGAGAGCGTCTGCCGGGTCATCCGGTGGGCGTTGCGCTCCGGGTCGAAGACCGTCCAGCGGGCCTTGCCGTCCGCCTTTGCCCAGTACAGCGTGGTGTCGGCGGCCTGCATCAGACCGGTTGCCGAGGTGTCGGCCACAGCTCGTTCCACCACTCCGATCGAGGCCGAGACGGAGAGCCGCTGCCCGCCGAGGTCGAAAGGCTTCTGCAGTGCGGCGAGGACCCTGCGGGCCAGTTCGGTGAGCTGCTGTGTACCGGTGGAGTCCTCGACCAGGATCGCGAACTCGTCGCCGCCCAAGCGCGCCACGAGGTGCGAACCGGGGCGGTGCGGGCTGTCCTGGGCCGCACAGTCGGTGAGCCGTGTGGCGACGGCGGCGAGCAGCCGGTCACCGATCCGGTGGCCCATCGTGTCGTTGACGGCCTTGAAGCCGTCGAGATCGAGATAGCAGAGCCCGATACGGCCGTGTCCGGGGACACTGCCGTCCTCGTACGGCGGTGTCTCCAGCGCGGCCGAGAGACGTTCGAAGAACAGCGTCCGGTTGGGCAGCCGGGTCACCGGGTCGTGCATCTGGAGGTGGCGCAGCCGCTTCTGCAGCTCATGCCGGTCGCTGATGTCCGCGACGGAGAGCAGCACCCGGCCGGGCCCGGGGCCATCAGCCCTGCCGGCCTCCGGTTCCGGCATCGGTACGACGGTGATCTCGGCCCACATCGAGCGCCCGTCGGGGTGCTTGAGCCTGCGGGTGCAGCAAAACCGTGAGCGTCGGCGGTGCAGCACCTCGCGGTACGCGTGCCAGGTGCGGCCGTCCGCCACGAGGTCGAGCAGATCGGCTGCCGACTGTGCGGACAGCGCCGCGGCGGAGAAGCCGAGGAGGCCGCCGAGGGCGTCGTTGGCGGCGACGACCAGGCCCTCGTGGTCGACGACGGCCATCGGGAGCGTGGCGGCCCGGAAGGCGGCACGGTAGCTGTGCGGCCCGGCCCCTTCGGCTCCGGCAGGAAGCCACGGATGGTGACGCTCCGTGACTGACGGTCCTGCGGAATGGGGGGGTGTGCCCGCCGCGGGCCTCGACCCTTCGGAGGTTCCGCTCACCGTTCGCTCCCGCCGTGCAGTTCTGTCCTGAACAGGTGTGGCCGGACTGGCCCGCCGCGCGGGGCGCCGTTGTCGGAGGCGGAAACCACGCGGGAAAGCCTGGTGAAGCATAGAGGTTGGTGCGTCGGCCGTTCCAGCGCCAGACCCCTCCGCGCCCCGGGTTCGCCCCACATGGATCAGTCGCGCGCCGATCCGGTTTGCCCTCGACTGATCTTTTCTGAGCGGTTCCGTTCTATCTCGATGTCCTGGCTGATTGATTGTGACTGTCCGTGAGGGTGAACGCCTCGGCCGACTGTTGACTCGACTGGGGCAGCTCAACAGGACGAAAGCCTCAAATCATCACAGTGTGGGTGAGTGACTGCATCTCGCACCCGGAGGTAGATGTGCCGCGTCAGCACAGAACCGGGGGAGTGGAGAGGCCGACCCTGCGCGGTGCGGTCGCGGCCATGACCTCACTTCTGGCGCTCGCTGCCACCTCCCTCGTCGCCGGGCCCGCCGTGGCGGCCACCGGCGAAGCGGGTCCCTGTGCGCTGTCCCGGACCGAGGCGCATCACTCGCTCGGGGTGCGGGACTGGAACGATGCCTACCCCCGCCCCGACCACTCCCTCGACGCGGTCATGGTCTTTCTCTCCTTCCCGGACCATCGCCCCACCACGACCATCAGGGAACTCGCCGCCGACTACTTCCCCGTCACCACCCAGTTCTTCCGGCGCGCCTCGTACGGGAAGTTCACCCTGCGCCCGCACCCGGTGCAGCAGTGGATCCAGATGCCCAAGGCGTCCGACTGGTACGGCATACAGCGCGACTGGAACAACGCGCGGCGCAGTGCCTATCTGCGCGATGCCATCGCCACGGCTGACCCGCAGGTCGATTTCTCCCGGTTCGACATCGTCTACCTGGTCGCCGACCCGGACGCGCCAGGGGTCGACTCCGACGCCACCAAGGTCGTCAACTTCGACCGGCCGCGGCACGCCGACGGTACGGACATCAGGCGCGTCGTCACCGTCTTCGAGCGCCACCCGCCGGACCACAATGTGCTGGCCCACGAGACCGGGCACGTCTTCGACCTGCCGGACCTCTACCACCGGCCGTCCGACGGCAAGGGCGACTGGGACACCTATGTCGGCGACTGGGATGTGATGGGCAGCCAGTTCGGTCTCGCGCCGGACTTCCTCGGCTGGCACAAGTGGAAGCTGGGCTGGTTGGACCGCGGACAGGTGGTGTGCGTCCAGCGCAGCCGGGACATCACGCTGGAGTCGATGGCCGCCGAGCCCGCGCCCGGGGCCTCCATCGGCAACCGGCTCGCGGTGATCAGGACCGGTCGGGGCAGCGCCGTGGTCGTCGAGGCCCGCAGCGCGACCGGCAACGACCGGACGACCTGCACCGAAGGTGTCCTGATCTACCGGGTACGGAACGAAACTCCGTCCGGCGGTGGCCCGGTTCAGGTCATCGACACCCACCCCGGCTCCGAGGCATGCTGGGGCCGGTCCGTCTATGCGCCGCTCGCGGACGCCCCGCTGCGGGTCGGCGAGCGGTACAGCATCCCCGACGCACACGCCAGGATCGAGGTCGCCGACCGGACACCGTCGGGCGCCTGGACGGTCCGGATCACCACGGGAACCTAGCACGAAGAAGCTCCCCCTTCGCTTTCGCGAGGGGGGAGCTTCTTCCGTCTGTGCGCCGCCAGGGACTCGAACCCCGGACCCGCTGATTAAGAGTCAGCTGCTCTAACCAACTGAGCTAGCGGCGCCTGCTGACGTCGTAGACATTAGCACCCTGATCGGCGGGAGGAAAAATCGTATTCCGGTCCGCCGACGAAGGCGCCGACCTGGTCACCCGTACACAGGCCCAGAGCAGTACGTCCGGGCCCGGCAACCAGGGGCTGCGTGTGTCGGGAGCTACCACCCAGCGGGGTCCGGGGGTGGAGGATGTGCAGGTCAGGGGCGGTACGGTCACCGCGTCCCCGGTGCCGTGGCAGAGCAGCGGCGGGACCTTGCCGCCGCCCCGGCCCTGCGGGTCCGTGCCGGTCCGCGGTTCGAAGCCGCCGCCCCACTCCTCCCAGTCGAGCAGCGACGGCAGCCGCTGGGCGGTGCCGGGGGAGGCGAAGAGCAGCATCCGTCCGTGGTGGGTGGCGACGGGTCCGGAGCCAGGGCCGTCCGCCCACAGGTGCTCCAGCATCCGGCGCCCGAAGAGGGTGGGCACATTCACCACGTCGAAGGCCGAACCGCATGGCAGCACCCCGGGCGAGGAGGGGTGGGCCTGCCACTGGGCCAGCGCACTGCGCGGATAGGCCGCGGCGCCGGCGAGCCAGGCGGCACCGGCCGCTGTGACCTGAGCCGTCTGGTTCGGCGCCCGGTCCCGCAGGAGGGCGAAGATGTCGGCGCCGTGGCGGGGGGCGTCGCTGTGATGCAGGGGCGTTTCGTCTGACAGCCATGCACTCATGCGCCCATGTCTACCGGGAGTGATCAAGTGGATTCCGAGAGTTGCCGGAAACCGGGACAGGTTGGGGTGCGTGGGAGTATCTTGCGCCCGGGCATATGCCACTGGTTGTCCCAGGTGTCAGGACTTGGCGTGGACGGGCGGTCCGGATGGTCCGGTGCGACGGCGGGCCGGGGCCGGTGGCAGGCCCGGCGCGATGATCGGGACGGTGTCGGCAGGGGGCCGGCACGGCGGTCAGGGAGCGGATCCGCCCAGCAGACTCCGGCCGAACTCGACCATCTTCTTGGCGTAGTCCTCGGTCCACTCCGCACGCTGCGCGATGTCCGCGGTCGTCAGCCGGTCGAACCGGCGCGGATCGGCGAGCTGGGCGGCGGCGATCGCCTGGAACTCGGCCGCCCGGTCGGTCGCGGCACGGAACGCCAGGGTCAGCTCGGTGGCGCGGGACAGCATCTCCCTCGGATCCTCCATCGACTCCAGGTCGAAGAAGTGCTCAGGATCGGCGACTGCCGCCGACGGCTCGAAGAGCAGCGGCGCGGGACGCAGCCGCCGCTCGTTCCGCTCGGGTTGTGCCATGTGGTGTTTCCTCCTTCGGTGGGCCCGACGGCCACCCTCCATTGTCCAACGCTGCGCAAGGGGGCTTCGCGGACGCCCGGAACCGGGCCCGCGACCTGCCGGGACCGGCCGCCGTCACGCCTTCCACCGCACCCGGTGCTCCGCCAGATGCGTGAGCACCGCGTGGTTCGCCTCCCAGCCGTCGGGGAACTTCATCGTGACCCCCAGCTGCACCGGCTCCGTCGACGGGTGCTCGTCCAGCAGCTCCGCGACGCCCGCCCGGCACACCACGATGCACGCATGCCGGTGGCGCGAGGCCAGGACGCACAGCCGGCCCGTCTCCAGATGGAAAGCCGTGGCGTCCGGGCGGCCGGACAGCGGATGCAGGACCACCGTCACATCGAACTCGCGGCCCTGGAGCCGGTTCGCCGTGTCCACCGCCACGCCCGTCACACCCAGCTTCGCGAGCGCCGCCCGTACCGCCGCAGCCTGGTCGCGATGGGCGGTGCCGACCGCGACCCGGTCCGCCGTCACCGGAGCCGGATCCGCGGAGCGCTCGCTCGTCGCCACGCCACCCCGGTCGAGGAGCCGGCGGACGACCAGGGCCACCGCCCGTACCGCCTCCGGGTCGGTGCGCGGGGTGCGCCGGGCCGGGAGTTCGAGCAGGCCCCAGCCAGACTCCGCGGCCTCGTCCAGCACCCGGTCCGGGGCCGACCCGTCGGACGCGACGCCGAACGACAGCTGCCGGTCGCCGTGGTCCGTACCGCTGCGGAACGGGGTGTACGGGTAGAACGCGTCCGAGACGAGCGGCGCGGCGGAGGCGGGCAACCGCCACGATACCGGCAACCGGTGCTGCGGCAGCTGGGGATTGTGCGCGAGGAGCGTGGAGACCGCGCTCGCGGACGGGTCGTACGACAGCCCCGCCCACTGCTCCGCGCCGACGATCGAGAACGGGTCCAACTGGCCCGGATCGCCGACGAACAGCGCCCGCTCGAAGAGACCCGCGACGGCCAGCAGCGCATCCGAACGCATCTGGTACGCCTCGTCGACGATCGCGTGGCCCCACGGCTCGACGTTCTTCACATGCGCCCACTTGGCCGCCGTCGAGATGACGACATCGAGTCCGGCGAGGTCCGAGGCCTTGGCCGACTTCCGTACATTGGCCAGGCCGTCCAGCACCTTGTCGTACGGGTCGGAGTCATTGCTGTGCAACCGGCCGACGGGCAGCCCCGGTTCCTTCTCGGCCAGCCGCACCACCAGGTCGTCGACCTGGGCATTGGTCTGCGCGACCACCATCAACGGGTGCCCGGCCGCAGCGAGTTCGAGTGCCGCACGCACCACGAGCGTCGACTTGCCCGCGCCCGGCGGGGAGTCCACGACGATGCCGCGGGACGTACCGCTCAGGGTGTCGGCGAGGATCGCGTCGGTGGCCCGCGCGGCCTGGGCGCCCGGGTCGGATACGGCCGTCACAGAAGGTCCTCCGCGGTCACGGGATCGGGATGCTCGGTGCGCTCACCGGCCGCGCCCGGCGGGCCGCCGTGCGTCCAGGGCGTCTCCTCGGGGTCCGGCAGCTTCGGGCCGCCGCGCTGATCGTGCTCGAACAGCGTCCAGGCGATCCGGTCGCCCGGCTCGGGCACCGAACCCGGGGCCGGCTCCTTGCTCCGGCCCATCCGGTCGATGATCCGCAGCACCAGCAGCGGCGCGGACCCGTCCTCCGGCTCCGCGGCGTACTCCACGAACTCGGCGGTCTGCGGCTTTCCGTCCAGCGAGCGGTACACCTTGGTGCGCTCGCCGAGATGCGGGTGCTCGTCCGTGCGGACCGTGACCAGCGGGCGCGGCGACGGGCGCTTCGACTCGCTGTACGCCATCGCCACCTCCGTCACGTCGCCGACGAACGCCTCACCGGCCAGCCGCCGGCCGGCCAGCACCAGCGGATCGTCCAGCGCCTCCTGTGCCTCCAGCTGGGCCTGCGCCGTCTCGCGCGAGGCCAGCTTCTGAGCTGCCGTCACCGCGTCGTCCCGGCGCGGCTGCGGCGGCTCACCGGACCGCACCCGGTCCCGGTGACCGGTGAACGACCAGCGGTCCCTCGTCCAGCGGTCCTCGGCCCGAGACCCCTCGGGCAGTTCCTTCAATAGATCGAGCCCCCGCCACACCGCATCCCAGGTCGGCCGCATCACCCCGGCCAGCAGAGCCCTGATCTCCCGCTCGGCGGAGGTCAGTTCAGCGAGCCGGGCATCGGCCGCGAGACCGTCCTCGGCCGCAGCGAGCGAGGTGCGCGCCCGGTCGTACTTCTCGATGGCGGGCGCCAGCAGATGGTTGTCGAACGCCGGGTCCGTGGCCGGACCGGCCGGCGGGCACAGCAGCTGGCGCTCGCCGTCGCGCTCCAGCTCCGCACGGAGTGCCGCCGATGCCCCGGACCCACCCGCCGGGGCGTCGACCCACGCCAGCAGTGCGCCCAGATGCTGATCCTCCAGGCTGCTCTGCCCGGTCGCCCAGTGCCGGTTCAGCAGATCCGTCATGGCCAGCAGCAGCGAGGAGCCAGGCACCCTGGCCCGCTCCCCGTAGTGCGTCAGCCAGCGGCCCAGCAGCGGGACGCGGGCGGGGGCGGGATACGGGGCGTCGGGGTCGTCCTCTGCCGTGCGCCGGAACCGCATGGAGCGCCCGAGCAGCCGTACGAAATCGATGCCCGCCCGGCTCGGCACGATCAACTGCGGTGCGTCCGTGCACAGTTCGACCTCGACCTTGACCTTCTTCCCGGTCCCCGGATCGGTCTCATTGCGCTCGGCGGGCTCGACGACATCCTCGTACGCCTCGATGTGCGGCAGCACCGCCTCGGCCAGCTCCGCAAGGAACGCGAACCGCAGATCCCGGTCGCGTGGCTGCGAAACCGTCAGCAGCCGGGGCGCCTCCCGGTCGGTCCCGACGAGCGCGCCCAGCGGGGCGCCCGCCTCACCGGCGGTGGTCAACGGCACCAGGACGAGCGGCCGGTCGGTGAGATGGCGGTGCCGGACCGTCGTCATCGGTTGCGCCCGGCCGCTCTCCACAGCCTCCAGCCGGGCCAGGGTGCTGATCAGCGACATGCCGCACTGCCCTCCAGTGCCTCGGCCCGCAGCGCCGCCGCACGCCGCAGGGCGGCGACCGTCGGATCCGCCGGGTCGCCCTCCTTGCCCGCGGCGGCGGCCAGCACCGCACCCACCGTCGTCAGCCCGCCGAGCTCGCCCCGCACGCTCCGCCCCAGCGCCTCCACCGCACCGGCCGCGCGGGCCTGTGCCCGGCAGTGGAAGGCCAGTTCACAAGCGGCGAGGCACTCCGGGGCATACGCCGCGGCGACCGATTCCACCGCGGCGTCGAGCTGCTGCCGGGAGCACTCCGGATCGAAGGTGGTGCCCTCGGGCAGGGTCGCCGCGATGTCCTCGATCCGGGTCAGCCTGGTCAGCTGGCGCCGGGTGACCGCACGCTGCTTGCGTACGTCGACGACCGAGGCGGTCGGCAGATTGGAGAAGTCCTTCGGGCAGACCAGCAGCACCCGGTCGCCGACCTCCGCGCCCTCGGTCAGCTCCGCGATCCGCTCCAGCGCCAGTACGTAGACGGCGGACTGCCGGGCCGCCGCGCCGACCTTCGCCGCGTCGGCCGAGCCGTCGATCACGGGGAAGGACTTGATCTCGACGACCGTCCAGGTGCCGTCGGGGTGGACCGCCACCGCGTCCGGCTCCAGATAGGCGGGGGAGCCCGCCACCTCCAGGGCCAGCATCGGGTGGTCCAGCAGCGCCCAGCCGCCCGCCTCGGTCGCCTCCCGCAGCGCCAGCGCCGTACGCGCCGCGCGGCCCTCGGGGCCGGCCGCGGTCAGATCGGGCACCAGGACCTCGCGCGGCGCCTCGGCGCCGGCGCCGAGGCGCTCGTACAGCAGCCGCATCAGCTCCGTACCGCCGTCGGCCTTGACCTTGGCCTCGAAGGCGTTGCCCCGGACGAAAGCGAACTGCGACTGGCCGAAGGGCGCCGGTGAACCGAGCGCCGTGGCCAGTGCGGCCTTGTCCACCCCGGCGCCGTCCAGCAGGGCGCGGCGTCGGCAGCCGGGGTTGGCGGCGAGGGCGGCCAGCGCACGGGCATCCAGCGGACGCGGTGCGACAGCCGGGCCCCGCAGCTCAGCGAGCCGCTGCCGGAGTGTCGTCCTCCGTTGCTCCCGCCCTTGCGGGGGCAACGGTGTCGGCCCGGGGTGCGCGACCGGCCGAGGCGTCTGCTTCGGCCGGTGCTGCGGCATCGGTGGAGTCTGCGGAGGTGGTCCGCTGGCCAGGGATTCGCTCACCCGCCGAAGTCTCGCATCCGGCACTGACAATCGGGGACTTCGCGGCCCCGGCGAACCGTGGGAAGCGGTCTGCGAGCCGGTCCCTGACCTGGTCGGTGATACGCATCACCGGTCCGGCCAGCAGGGCTCCGACGCCCATCAAGGCAGCGCCCGCGACCGCGTCGAGGAAGTAGTGGTTGGCCGTGCCCATCACCACGAGCGTGGTGACCAGGGGGTACACGACGCCCGCGGCCCGTAGGAGCGGGTGGCGGCCGTGACGCCACAGCAGGATTCCGCACCAGAGCGCCCAGCCGACGTGCAGGCTCGGCATCGCCGCGTACTGGTTCGTCAATCCGCCCATGCCGCGCGGGGCACTCGCCTCGGTGCCCCACCAGCCGTACGAGCTGTACTGCGCCATCGTGTCGACGAAGCCGTAACTGGCGTGGAGCAGCCGGGGTGGGCAGGTCGGTATCAGCGCGAAGCCGATCAGACCGAGCAGTGTGGAGGTCATCAGCCAGGTGCGGGCTTTGCGGTACAGGGCCTGGCGGCGGCGGAAGAGCCAGATCAGAACGGCCGGGGTGACCAGATAGTGCAGGGACGCGTACACGAAGTCGGCGGGTATGCCTATCGAAGGGTGGGCGGTCAGCAGCCGGTTGAGCGGGTGCTCGAAGTTGATGTGGAGCGTCTTCTCCAGGTGCAGGATGCGCAGACCGTGGTCGACGGCCGTGGACACGTCGCCGCGCGCCACCAGCCGGCCCGCCAAGTAGGCTGCGTACACCACGGCCAGCAGCGGCAGTTCGGTCCACCAACGGGGCCGCGGGCGCGGCACGTACGCGGTGCTGGCAGGCTGCATCCGGAAGCTCTCCATCATGTGTTCATGTGACCGGCGGCGGGCGTTCAACCGTACGGTGCAGATCGGCTGCGATTCCCCCGGGGTTCTTCTCGGATGCCCCGCGCGTACAGATTTCTCCGCGCAGAGAGTGACGCCTGTCCGACCCTGGAGGTTGCCTCGAACGCGTGCGAGACGATGGGAAATTCGGATGATCCGATATCTCGGTCTCCGGCCTCAGATCTCAGGGAGAGCCGTCATGGCGCCAGGTACGGTGGCTCGGGCGAGGTTGGTGAGGGCATGTCATTCTCACGCGCATCCGGCTCGATCCGACGTCGCTGTCGGTGCCGGGGTGGGCGTACGGGGCGCCCGCGATGGAACGCTGGAACGACACGGGCCACTTGGACCGGTAGGGCGTGTTCCGAGAGCAGCGTCGTCCGCCCGCAGGACGGAACCGGTCACGTGGTGCGAGGACGGAACCGGTCACGTGGTGCGGGGTGCGTGGAATTCGGGCCGTTCGACGAAGACCTACGCTCCCGGCTTCGAGACCTCCGCGTGCCTTTCCAGGAACCCCCGTACCTCCGCCGCACCCCGCTGCGGCGCCAGTACCTCCGCCGCCGCCGCCAGCATCGCCCGGATGCGGGACGACTGGACGCGATCCAGCAGGTCCAGCACCTGGTGGCCCGCCGTCGCCGCCTCCGCGGCCCGGCCCGCGCGGGCCAGGTCCTGGGTCAGCTCGGCCCGATACAGCGCCAGGTTCCGGGTGAAGTGCGGGTCCTGGAGCCGCGTCGCCCGCAGCGCGTGGCGGGCCGCCCGCGACCAGTCGCCCAGCGCCGACCAGCACTGCGCCTCCAGCATCTCCAGCTCCGCCTCCCGGAAGAAGGTCATCCACTCCGGATCGGCGTCGGACGGACCGCGTTCGAACGCGGTGTGCGCCCGGCCGATCGCCCGTTCGCAGCCCGTACGGTCCCCGAGTCCCGCCCGGCCCCCCGCCTCCCGCAGCGCGAGCAGCGCCAGCAGCCGCGGCGAGCCCAGCGGCTGCGCCGCCCGCTGCCCGGCTTCGGCGGCGCGTACGGACTCGCGGGGCCGCCCCGTGTCCCTGGCCAGGAACGACGTGTTGCAGAACGCATGTGCCTCCAGCGCCGCGTCACCCGACACCCGCGCCGTGGCCAGCGCCTCCGCGTAGTGCGAGCGGGCGTCCTCGAACCGACCCGAGTCATGGGCCAGCCAGCCCACCGAGATGGCCAGTTCGCCCGCCCCGGCATGCAGCCGGTCGGCCGTGGAGTGCCTGGTGGGGGTTCCGGAGTCGAGCAGCGCGTACGCCGCCCGCAGCGGCTGGGACGCCCTGCGGTACAGGCCGTCACCGCCGTGCCGGTCGTCGAGCAGCCGGATCTGCCGTACTGCTTTCTCGACGGCGCTCACCTCGGCCTCTCCGACCCGGTGCCGGTCGGGCAGGGCGGCGGCAGCTGATGTGCCGTCGAGGCCGAGGCCCAGGGTTGCGGCCGCCATCGCGGTGGTGCCGCTTGTCATGAATACGCGACGCAGCACGTCGCTCTCCTCGTCGGTGTCGCTGTGGAGCGTGGGGGGCGGTGAAGTTTCGGCAGTGGTCCATGCCCCCCGGCCGCGCACGGATTCGCGCGGTGAGAAGCCCAGGTCCGCCAGGGTGGTGCCGGGGAACATGTGCAGGAAGACCCGTTCGTACGCGTAGTTGGGGCAGCGGATCTCGCCGGACTCCACGCGTCCGATGTACCGGGCGTCGCACGCGACCTGCTCGCCGATCTCGCGGGCGGACCTGCGTACCGCGGCAGCGAACTCCCCGGCGGAGCGCGGTCCGCGCAGCCGCCGGAAGGCGAGGTTGGGAACTGGCCCTGTCGACACCATGGCTGAGCCCTCTCTGGTGCAGCCGGGCTCCTGCTTCCGGCGTCCCGGCGGAGCAAGAACGTACCGGCTGCGACCGGCCACACACTTGGCGTTTACCTACAAAAGGGGTAACTCACCCGCGATCCGCCATGAACTGCCACCCTTTGCGGCGGCGTGGCACCGTAGCCCTTGACGCAGTCGGCGCGTTGGTCCATGCGGAGACGGAAATCCGGCTCCGCCCGGCGATGAGAGGAGAGGTCCCTTGTTGCATCTCGGTACGGAGACCGGCTCGCGGACGACCGCGGCGCCCCCGGCCGCAAGGGACGCCACGGCGCCCACGGAGGGCTACCGGGGCGAACCCTGTGATCTGGTGACCGTCCCGGCCCGCCAGGGCCTGGAGGCCGTGGACATCCTGCGCCGTGACGCCGATCAGGACGTCGGCCCGGTCCTGCACGACGGCGCCTGCGACACCCTCGGCTTCCTGGTCCCCCCGGGGACCGCCGAGGCATGGGACGTACCGGGCAGCGCCTGTACGCGGACCGATGGCCGCGGGCTGCGCATCCCCGCCGAGCCGCCCGTCACCGGCAGCGGCTGGCTGCTGCCGCCCGAGGGGGACGCCCCGGTCACCGACCCGGCCGTGCTGCGGGCCGCTCTCGACCAGGCGGCCCGGCTGATCGAGGCGGCCGACAACTGCCGCTGACCGCAGGCTCCCCGTCGGCGCGCCCATAATGGGCCGGTGGCCGGGTTTCCCCGGCACGGCCGGTTCCGTACCGGCCCGGAGCGATGCAGTGAGCAGGCACGAGCAGCAGTGGCACGTCGAGGAGCGTCGAGCGCAGGTGCGGGCGCCCGTAGGCGATCCGACCGCAAGGCCGACGGCAGCACCGAACGCGGGACCGGTCGCGGCGGCGCCGGGCGCAGGACGGAGCCCCTCGCCGAACCGGTGGACGGCGGTCTCGCCGAGCTGGTGCCCGATCGGGAGCGCCGGCGCGCCTGGACGCTGACACTCGACGGCGCCCCCCAGTCCCATGTGGACCTCGACGACCCCACCCATCTGTCCTTCGAGTACCAGCGAAGGATCGGCCACATCGCCGACCTCGTCGCACCCCCTGGGCAGCCGCTGCACGTGGTGCACCTGGGCGGCGGCGCCTTCACTCTCGCCCGCTACATCGCCGCGACCCGGCCCCGCTCCACCCAGCAGATCGTCGAGTCGGACGCCGCACTCGTCCAACTGGTCCGCCGGGAGCTGCCGCTGGACCCGCAGGCCAGGATCCGGGTCCGCGCCACCGATGCGCGCGCCGGGCTCGGGAAGATCCAGGACGGCTGGGCGGATCTCGTCATCGCCGATGTCTTCAGCGGAGCCCGTACCCCCGCACACCTCACCAGCACCGAGTTCCTCGCCGAGGTGCGCCGGGTCCTGAAACCCGGCGGGAGCTATGTGGCCAACCTCGCGGACGGCCCGCCGCTGACCCATCTGCGCGGCCAGATCGCCACCGCGGCCACGGTCTTCCCCGAACTGGCGCTCGCCGCCGACCCGACCGTGTGGCGCGGCCGCCGCTTCGGCAACGCGGTGCTGCTCGCCTCGGATCTGCCGCTGAAGGTCGCCGAACTGACCCGCCGGGTCGCGACCGACCCGCACCCCGGACGCGTCGAACACGGGCGGGCACTCGCCGACTTCACCGGCGGCGCGGCGGCGGTGAGCGACGCGGACGCCAGGCCTTCACCGGCGCCACCGCCCTCGGCGTTCGACCAGGGCGTGATTCGAAAGTAGCGCCGTCCGCCCGGACGCACGAAAGCGCCCCGTAGCCGGAACAGGGGGCGTAAATCATTGTCACTGCTCAGGACTGCCTGATCGGGCGAGTCGAGTCACCCCCACCGTTGCGGTGCGTTGGCGGGGGACCTCCGAACCGGCGCTATACGCTACGCAATCAATCGGGCACGGAATGTGACCGCTTGGAGTGAAGGAGTCCTTCATGCGCATTCGATC
Organism: Streptomyces sp. NPDC001832; assembly: GCF_040297265.1. Lineage (NCBI taxonomy): Bacteria > Bacillati > Actinomycetota > Actinomycetes > Kitasatosporales > Streptomycetaceae > Streptomyces > Streptomyces sp. NPDC001832. Next base: position 10,924 of record NZ_JBEOYU010000036.1, on the reverse strand, counting down.
TGCGGGCGTCATGGTCGCCGTAGCACTTAGTGCGACCGTACTCGGGGTGGGCACCGCCGACGCGACCGGGCCGTTGAGCGGCACCAAGGTCCGCAACTGGCAGAGCGGCTACGTCCTCGGCGTCGCCGGCACCTCGACGGTCGGCGGCGCCCAGATCCAGTACGAGGTCGACACTGACAACTTGTCTCAGAAGTGGGCCATCGACCCGGTCACCAGCAGCACCTTCCTGCTGCGCAACCTCAACAGCGACATGTGCGTCACCGCGGTGGGCGGGGGCGCCTCCGAAGCTCTCCAGCAGCGTCCGTGTGACGCCCGCTGGGACGAGCAGATCTTCAGCATGGAGGCATCCAGCAAGGCCAACCGGTACCAGCTCAAGAACCAGGCCCACAACCTGTGCTTGAACCCTGGCACCACCAGCGCCCCCGCCTACGCCCGAGTTGTCGGCTGTAGCGTCACCAACAACTGGAACACCCACTCGTTCGACGTCCGCTGACCTCTTCAGCGCGGAGTCATGAAGCGGCGTGACGAAACCGCCCCTGTTCCGGCCGCAGCCGGAACAGGGGCGGTTTGGTTCATGAGCGGCGGCGGTCCGGTGGGAGACCGGCCGCAGTAGGGCTCGACGACGGCGCGGGATCCGGGCCGGACGGAGTAGTCCGGCGGCAGACCAGGGCGTCAGGATCACCCGGCGGCGGCTGGAGGCTGTACCCGGCCGGGCACGTCTCGGTGTGCCGGAGCAGGGACAGGTGGATGCGGATGTCTCGGTGGTAGTCCTCGCGGGTCCGTTCCTCGATGTTCCCGCCATGTTCCCAAGTCCGGGGACATGAAGAAGGCCTGACCCGTTTTCACAGGCCAGGCCTTGATCATTCAGGGTGAGTAACGGGACTCGAACCCGCGACATCCTGGACCACAACCAGGTGCTCTACCATCTGAGCTATACCCACCATGCCCGGTCTTTTTCTGACCGGCCGAGGAAAAGTGTACAGGGTCCGGGCGGGTGCTCGCGCCCCAGTTGTCCAGCCGCTGATCCCGGGCTCTGAAAGGCCCATGACCAGCGGCTTCGCAACGTCCTACGGCGTGGGCGGCGCGACACGCGCTGCGATCGCCTTGGCGCGCTCCGAGTCCGGCCCGGGCTGCGGTACGAAGATCGCCTCGCGGTAGTAACGCAGCTCCGTGATGGAGTCACGGATGTCCGCGAGCGCCCGGTGGTTGCCGTTCTTGGCCGGACTGTTGAAGTACGCCCTCGGGTACCAGCGGCGCGCCAGCTCCTTTACCGAGGACACATCGACGATCCGGTAGTGGAGGTACCCCTCCAGGGCCGACATGTCCCGTGCCAGGAAGCCACGGTCGGTGGAGACCGAGTTCCCGCAGAGCGGGGCCTTGCCGGGCTCCTTCACATGCTCGCGGACGTAGGCCAGCATCTGGGCCTCGGCGTCGGCCAGTGTGGTGCCCTGGGCCAGCTCGTCGAGGAGACCCGAGGCGGTGTGCATCTGGCGCACCACCTCGGGCATCGTCTCCAGGGCCGCGTCCGGCGGGCGGATCACGATGTCCACCCCTTCGCCGAGCACGTTCAACTCCGAGTCGGTGACCAGTGCGGCCACCTCGATGAGTGCGTCTTCCGTCAACGAGAGCCCGGTCATCTCGCAGTCGATCCACACCATGCGGTCGTTCATGGTCCCCAGCCTACGGCGCACTCCGTTGGCCCGGCAGGGCCGGGCGCCCGGTGGAGTACGCGTCGGGGCCCGGTTTCCCGTGCTCCGGCTGCCCCGCCCCGGCCGTCGCGGACGTGACGACATGCGGGTCCGGTGGGGTGGTCGCAGCCGCGGCCCGCCGGCCCGCCGAGGGGCCCTGCGCGGGCACGATCGGCTCGGTCGCCGCGGCGGCCGCCTCCGCGCCACCGCCCTGCGGGCGGCGGGCCCGGTAGGCGGCCCGGTACGCGGCGGGGGAGGAGCCCAGCTGGCGCCGGAAGTGCCCGCGCAGCGCGACCGGCGAGCGGAAGCCGCAGCGGCCGGCGACCTCGTCGACCGAGTACTCGGACGTCTCCAGTAGTCGCTGCGCCTGCAGCACCCGCTGGGTGATCAGCCACTGGAGCGGTGCGCTGCCGGTGAGCGAGCGGAACCTCCGGTCGAAGGTCCGCCTGCTCATGTAGGCGCGCGCGGCCAGCGTCTCCACGTCGAACTGCTCGTGGAGATGCTCCAGGGCCCAGGCCACGACCTCGGCGAGCGGGTCGGAGCCGATCTCCTCAGGTAAAGACCTGTCGAGGTAGCGCTCCTGACCGCCACTGCGCCGTGGCGGCACGACGAGCCGGCGGGCCAGTGCCCCGGCGGCCTCCGTGCCGTGGTCCGTGCGGACTATGTGCAGACAGAGATCGATCCCGGCCGCTGTCCCTGCGGAGGTGAGCACATCGCCGTCGTCGACGAAGAGCTCACGCGGATCGACATGGACCGACGGATAGCGCTTGGCCAGCGTCGGTGCGTACATCCAGTGAGTGGTCGCCGGACGGCTGTCCAGCAGACCGGCGGCGGCGAGCACGAACGCGCCGGTGCACAGCCCGACGATGCGGGCCCCTTCCTCGTGGGCGCGGCGCAACGCGTCCAGCGCTTCCGTGGGCGGCGGCGAGGTGATCGAACGCCAGGCGGGCACCACGACGGTGCCTGCCCTGCTGATCGCCTCCAGCCCGTAGGGCGCGGTCAGTTCGAGTCCCCCGGTGGTCCGCAGCGGCCCCTCTTCCCCGCTGCAGACGAGGAGTCGGTAGCGCGGAACTCCCGCGTCCTGGCGGTCGATTCCGAACACGGAGAGCGGGATCGAGCTCTCGAAGATGGGGCCGCCGCTGAACAGCAGTACGGCGACGACTTCTCGTCGTCGTCGTCCACTGAGCTTTCGTACAGCCTCCGTTGCGGCGGCGGAGTCCTGGCTCATTACGCTAAGCCCCCCTCGGTGTTCGCGTCTTCCTGGTCCTTACGGGCCTGTCGCTCCTGCACTTTTCCCCTCGGTCCTGCATGAGTCCCCGTCTTCGATACCCAAGATCGAATCTACTGCGTCCCGTGGTGCCGTCGTGACAAGTTCAGCAACCGGCGTTATGTCGACAAGGCAACTTGGCGGGAAGCATTCGATCACGAAGGGTTTCATCCAGCGGCCGTGCAGGGAAGTGCGCCTCGCATTCATGGCCCGTCCGCGTCGGGTGGAAGCGTACCGCTCGGTCTCTTCCTGCCTGGTGGCAAGGGGGTTGATCGGCCAATTCGGCAAGGAAGTGACAGGGGTATGAAGTTGGCTGAAAATAGATGGTTGTGCATATGTGATTCGGCCGGTCGACCGGCGCACAACCTCGTGGGGAGGCCGCTTCTTTACGCCCCCTCGGCAGGTCGGACGGCCGATCGTACGGAATGATGCGGCGGCGCCGGCGGGCAGCTTGATCCCGGCCGACGGGCCGATATCGGTCCGTCGGCCGGGCGGAGGGCTTTGGGCGGGGCGGATGGGCCGGGGCGGGCGCGGCATGACTCCTGGGGTGGACCGTCGGCCCGGCGCATGGCGTCGGAGGTGATCCACACCGGGGTGCTCCGGTCCCGGCGCGTCGTGCAGTAGGTGACGGAAGTAGCCCCGCCTGGTCACCAAGCGGAGTCGTTTTGGCCCGTCTGCGTCGATGTACAGCGCAACCGGCATTGCCATACGGGTCCGCCTCGGGCATGCTCCGTGAAACGTCGCGCGCGCTTTGCGCCGGTCTGGGCAGTGGGCGAGTGGCGCCGTACCCTGGGGGGTAAGGGGTTGGGAAGATGGTTCCCGGACACCGCGACACCGCCCGTTGATGCACCTTCCCCAAGTCACTCTCCTCACGAGGACTCTCTTCGCCGAGACACCGATGGCCGGTCACGAATTCCCCGAACCCGCCGACCGCAAGCGGGTAGCCGATTTCACGTCGGACCCGCAGGCGGCCGAAGAAACGCGTCATTCCTGCGACCCCGCCTTCCGGCATGGGGTCGTGGTCGGCTTCGACGGCTCGACGTCCAGTGAGCGCGCCCTCGCATACGCCATCGGGATGGCCCGAAGATCAGGTTCCGGCCTGATCATCGTCCATGTCGCCAATCGGCTGCCGACCACGGTCTGGGCAGGCTGCGAGCCGCCCGTCTTCGTCGATGTGCCCGACCACCGCACCGAGGTGCTCGGCCTGGAGCTCGCCTGCGCGGACTACCTCTCCGAGGTTCCCTGGGTGCTCGTCGAGCGAGGCGGGGACATCTGCCATGAGCTGGAAGAGGTCGGCCGGGAGTACTCGGCCGACGCCATCGTCGTCGGCTCCACGCACGGCATCGCCGGCCGCGTATTCGGCTCGGTGGCGGGGCGTCTCGCGCGGCGCGCACAGCGCCCGGTCGTCGTCATTCCCTGACGACCTCGCCCACGATTGTCAGCGGCGTCGCGGTGCTCCCTCACCGGTTCCGGACCCCGCAGCCGGCATGGCGTCAACTCGCCTGTGGAAACCGGCAATCCACCGTCGCTTTGTTCGTCGCCGGACCGCTGGAAGCGGCCCGCACGGGAGCGGCCCCGTACCCGCGGTGGCGGTGGGTACGGGGCCGTTCTGCTCCGGGCATGGCCCGTGCGGGGATGCCTACTCGACGGTGACGGACTTCGCCAGGTTGCGCGGCTTGTCGATGTCACGGCCCATGGCCAGTGCCGTGTGGTACGCGAAGAGCTGGAGCGGGATGCCCATCAGGATCGGGTCCAGCTCGTTCTCGTTCTTCGGTACGACGATGGTGTGGTCGGCCTTCTCCTGCACCTGGTGAGCGACGGCGAGGATGCGGCCGCTGCGGGCCTTGATCTCCTCCATCGCGGCGCGGTTCTTCTCCAGCAGATCGTCGTCCGGCACGATCGCGACCGTGGGCATCGCGGGCTCGATCAGCGCCAGCGGCCCGTGCTTCAGCTCGGAGGCGGGGTACGCCTCCGCGTGGATGTACGAGACCTCCTTGAGCTTCAGCGAGGCCTCACGGGCGACCGGGTAGCCGCGCACCCGGCCGATGAACATCATCGACTTGGCGTCCGCGTACTGAGCCGCCAGTTTCTTGATCTCGTCCTCGTTCGCCAGGATCTCGCTGATCTGGGCGGGCAACCTGCGCAGCCCCTCGATGATCCGCTTGCCGTCGGCGACCGACAGATCCCGGATCCGGCCCAGGTGCAGGGCGAGCAGCGCGAACGCGACGACCGTGTTCGTGAAGCACTTGGTGGAGACGACACAGACCTCGGGGCCGGCGTGGACGTACGTACCGCCGTCGGCCTCCCGGGCGATTGCCGAACCCACCACATTGACGACACCGAGCACCCGGGCGCCCTTGCGCTTGAGCTCCTGGACGGCGGCCAGCACGTCGTACGTCTCACCGGACTGGGAGACCGCGACGTACAGGGTGTCGGGGTCGACGACCGGGTTGCGGTAGCGGAACTCGGAGGCGGGCTCGGCGTCCGCGGGGATACGGGCCAGCTCCTCGATCAGCTGCGCGCCGATCTGGCCCGCGTGGTACGAGGTGCCGCAGCCCAGGATCTTGATCCGGCGGACCCCGCGCGCCTCGCGGGCGTCCAGGTTGAGACCGCCGAGGTGCACGGTGGAGAAACGGTCGTCGATCCGGCCGCGGAGCACTCGGTCGACGGCGTCCGCCTGCTCGGAGATCTCCTTGTGCATGTACGTGTCGTGGCCACCCATGTCATACGACTCGGCCTCCCACTCCACGGTGGTCGGCGTGGCCGTCGTGAACGAGCCCTCCGTGGTGTACGTACGGAAGTCGTCGGCCTTGAGGGTGGCCATCTCGCCGTCGTCGAGGGTGACGACCTGGCGGGTGTGGGCGACCAGCGCGGCGACGTCGGAGGCGACGAACATCTCCTTCTCGCCGATGCCGAGCACGACCGGGGAGCCGTTGCGGGCAACCACGATGCGGTCGTTGAAGTCGGCGTGCATGACGGCGATGCCGTACGTGCCCTCGACCGAGCGCAGCGCCTCGCGGACCTTCTCCTCCAGGGTCTGGGCCTGGGCGCGGGCGATCAGGTGGACCAGCACCTCGGTGTCGGTCTCGGAGAGGAAGTCGACACCGTCGGCGACGAGCTTCGCACGGAGCTCGGCGGCGTTGTCGATGATGCCGTTGTGGACGACGGCGACCTTGTTGTCGGCGTCCAGGTGCGGATGCGCGTTCTCGTCGCTCGGAGCGCCGTGGGTGGCCCAACGGGTGTGGGCGATACCGGTGGTGCCGGTGAAACGCTTGGGAATGCGGGCCTCGAGCTCGCGGACCCGGCCCTTCGCCTTGACCATCTTCAGCGCGGCGGGCTTCCCGGCCGACGCCTTGCCGGTAATGACGATGCCCGCGGAGTCGTAACCCCGGTACTCCAGCCGCTGCAGCCCTTCCAGCAGCAGCGGAGCCACATCACGCTTCCCGATGTATCCGACGATTCCGCACATAAAGTATCTGCCCCTCCATCGACGTACTTGTGGTGCCCGTTGCTCAGCCGTAGACGATGCGGCGCAGCTGGCGGAGCGAGAGCTCCGGCGGTGCGACCGCCCGGTGCGGCAGCTCGGCCGCGATCCGCTCGAAGATCTCCGCGTTCACCAGGCCGCCGGACTGCAGTTCGCGGTGGCGGCGGCGGACGAAGGCCTCGGTCGTCTCGTCGAAGTACGCCAGCACGTCAAGAACCACCCGGGCGGCTTCACCGCGCTGGAGCGCGGTGCTGCGCACCAGGTGATCAATGAGGTCGTCATGCGACGAGCGGCGTTCGAGCACTCGTTGATATTGCGGTGGATGGAGCGCTTACGCAACAATTCTGCCCGATATCGGGCAGGAGCGCGTGTGATTGCGCTCTCGGGCAGGCGCGATCTACGCCGCCTCGCCGTCGAAGGTCCACGTTCCGTCACGCTGGAATATTTCCGCCACGGGCGGATTCCCTCAGTCGCATCACGGCAAAGTGGTCTACACCTTGACCGCGCGTGGGGCAGGCGATACGCATGGTGATGGTTCGTTGCTCAGGAGATCCACAGGTTTGAACCCATCGAAAGGGACCCGGCTTGTGAGACTGCACAGGACACAGCGCACCGCCCTTCCCCGTCTGCTCGGCTCGCTGCTGCTCGTCACAGCGGCCGGTATCTCCAGTGTCGGCGCCGCGCCGGAAAGGCAGGCGGTGAACAGCAGCCCGGCCATCGCCGCCGCGCCCCGTCCGCTCGGGCAGATACTGCCCGCCCCCGCCGAGACGAAGCCCGGCGGTTCTCCGTACACCATCACCGCGGACACCAGGATCCGCGTCGATAACGACTCCCGCGAGGCCCGGAAGATCGGCGACTACCTGGCGGGCGTGCTGCGCCCGTCCACCGGGTACGCCCTGCCGGTCACCGGTCGCGGCGGTGACGGCATCCGGCTCCGGCTCGACCCCCACGACAGTGGGTCGGGCGCCGAGGGCTACACCCTGAAGTCGAGCCCCGGCGCCGTCACCATCACCGCACGCAAACCGGCAGGGCTCTTCCACGGTGTCCAGACGCTCCGTCAACTGCTCCCGGCCGACGTGGAGAAGAACAACCGTCAGAAGGGCCCGTGGAAGGTCGCGGGCGGCACGGTCAAGGACGCGCCCCGCTATGCGTACCGGAGCGCGATGCTGGACGTCTCCCGGCACTTCTTCTCCGTTGCCGAGGTCAAGCGCTACATCGACCAGCTCGCCCTGTACAAGATGAACAAGCTCCATCTGCATCTCTCCGACGACCAGGGCTGGCGGATCGCCATCGACTCCTGGCCGCGGCTCGCCACCTACGGGGGACAGACGGAGGTCGGCGGCGGACCCGGCGGCTACTACACGAAGAGCGACTACAAGGAGATCGTCCGGTACGCCTCCTCCCGCTATCTGGAGGTCGTGCCGGAGATCGATCTGCCCGGCCACACCAACGCGGCACTCGCCTCGTACGCGGAGCTGAACTGCGACGGCGTCGCGCGGCCGCTCTACACCGGCACCAACGTCGGCTTCAGCTCGCTCTGCGTCCCGAAGGCCGTCACGTACGACTTCGTGGACGACGTGGTCCGTGAGCTGGCCGCGCTCACCCCCGGCAAGTACCTCCACATCGGCGGCGACGAGGCGCACTCGACCAGCCACGAGGACTATGTGGCCTTCATGGACAAGGCGCAGGCCATCGTCGGCAAGTACGGCAAGACCGTGGTCGGCTGGCACCAGCTGACCGGGGGCACGCCCGTGAAGGGCGCGGTCGCCCAGTACTGGGGCTTCGACCGGACCGGCGCGGCCGAGCGCAAGCAGGTCGCGGACGCCGCCGTGAACGGCACGAAGCTGGTGCTGTCCCCGGCCGACCGCAGCTATCTCGACATGAAGTACGACAAGGACACCAGGCTGGGACTGGCCTGGGCCGGTTACGTCTCCGTCCAGCGCTCCTACGACTGGAACCCGGCGACGTACGTGTCCGGCGCCCCGGAGAGCTCCATCCTCGGCGTCGAGGCGCCGCTCTGGTCGGAGACCCTGACCAACAGCGACGAGATCGAACAGATGGCGTTCCCCAGGCTGCCCGGCGTGGCCGAGCTGGGATGGTCGCCCGCGTCCACGCACGACTGGGACGCGTACAAGGTACGGCTGGGCGCGCAGGGGCCGAGGCTCTCGGCGCTCGGCGTCAACTACTACCGGGCGCCGCAGGTTCCCTGGGCCGAGCGGTGAGGTGACCGGGGCCGTCCGGCGACCGGTGTGTTCTCGGTCGCCGGACGGGGCCGGCAGATGTCCGCAGTCGCCGGACGGCCGGCCGTGTTCGTCGCAGACGAAGGTGCGCACCGGAAGCGTCATGCTCCGAATTCCGCCCGGCACCGTTCCAGTCCCTCCACCGTCACCTCGACGGCCCGGTACTCCTCCCAGCGGGCACGGTCCAGCCGCAGCCGCTGCAGAGTGACGGGCGCGCCTCGTACCGCGGCGACCTCCAGCCCGTCCGGCAGATACCCGAGCCGACGCGAGACACCCAGCGAGCGCGGGTTGTCGGTCATGGCGGCCGAGACCGCGGTGCGGGCCCCGAGTCCGGCGAAGGCGAGATGCAGGGCGGCGGCCCGCATCTCGGTGCCGATGCCCTGCCCCTGGTGGGCAAGGCCCAGCCACGAGCCGGTGCTGACCTCACCCATCACGGCGAAGTGCTTCGCCGCCACGTCCTGCCGCCCGACCACTTTGCCTTCGTGCAGCACGGCGAGGCTCAGCGTCCAGTCCCGTGCGGACCAGTTGGCGACGGTGGCCAGCACATGCTGGAACACGGCCTTGCCGCACTCGGCGGGCGACGCGTCCGTCCAGGGAACCGTGAACGGCATCTCGGCCGGCGGGTGCACCCCGACGGCGGCGAGCGACGCGAGATCGTCCAGCAACTCCAGGCCCGGGAGGCGGAGTTCCAGACGAGGCGTGCGGAGGCGGAGCCCGTACAGGGGCCAGTGCTGCGGGTTCATATACGGACTTTGCCGCGCTGGTTCGTGCCCTGTCGAACGAATTCGCTGCCGCCACATCGCCGGGAACGGGGCTGGCGATCACCGCGCCGGCCGCATGTCGAGGGACACATATACCGGCAGATCGGTCTACAAGAGGTGGTGTGGCCTGGTGTGTCCGCCGACGCGGGCGCCGGCCGCATGTCGTGCGACACTCCCCGGATGCCTGCCTGGATAACCCTGCGCCGCCTCGGCGCCGCCACCACTCTGTACGCCGTGTTCCTGGCCGGGTGGTGGCTGGGCCAGCCCGTGCGCTCCGACGGCTGCCTCGAAGAGCGGCTCACCGCCGGGGCGGACGGTCGTCCCACACCAATAGAACCGGCCGACCTCAACCGGTACCTCGAGAACCTCGACCTCGACTTCGGTCTCCTCGACTGGGCCGACGACATGGACGGCTACCGCGACGGCGAATACGGCCCCAGCGACTACGGGTACGACCTGCAGCGCGGGTCCGAAGCGTACGACACGGTCCACACTGTCTACGCTCCTTGCTCCTACAAGAAGCGCGCCCGCCTGTTCTCGTGGCTCAACGGCGACTGGGGCTGACTGCACGCGCCGGCCCTCGCCGGCCGCGGCCGGCCGAGCGCATCCACGGTGCGGCCGAGCGGGTCGGCGCCCAGCGCGTCGATGCCGCGGCACCTACGGCGCCCCCAGGATCACTGCCGAGCTCTGCGGCGAGGGTGGTCGGTCTCGACAACCTGGCGCCGTCGCCGCGCCTGGCCGGCTGTTGCGAAGTCAGCGCTGGCACAGCCTCCAGAAGGCGAGGGCCATCGTCGGCGCGGGGACTGGGGCGTCCTTTGTGATCCAGGTGCTGATCACGCCGATCAAGGCGCCGACCGTATATGCGGCTCGCACTTCGTCCGGCACGTCATCGAACCCGGCGGGGCGGTGCCCTACGCGGAATGAGGCGACGAGTTCGGCGGTCAGCTGTTTCCGCATACGCACGGCGAACAGCGCACTTCCCTGGGGGCCCAACATGCGTCGGTACAAGGCCGCGTTGTCGATGATGTGCTGGAACAAATCGTTCAACGGCTGGGGCACGTCGTTCCGAGGTGCGTCGAGAGGCCCAGCCGCCGGAGGCGACTACACGCGCGAGATGCCGGAGGAGGTCCAGCGGCTGCGCTGGGCCGAGTCCCTGCTGGACCAGCATGACTCGCTCGGCGCCCTTACCCTGCTGAAGCCTTTGCTTGACGATTACTCGGTCATCGGATTCCTCCGTGGATACTGCGCCCTCCAGGGCGGAGAGGAGACGGACTCCTGCGGAGCAGGGCAAGGAGCGGAGTTTCGCCTCCGGGGCGAAAGGTCGTGCTGTGACCCGCAGGTTTGACCTTGACTCGCAGCACCTCTAGCTTGTGAGCGTGACCACGAGCTGTGTGAAGCGGGCGTTCAAGTACCGCTTCTATCCGACTGATGCGCAGGCAGCCGAGCTGTCGCGCACGTTCGGTTGCGTGCGGAAGGTCTACAAC